>NZ_JBHVWN010000035.1:0-83657 GCF_042882275.1 Streptomyces sp. NPDC058231
GACCAACGTCAGGTGAACTGGCAGTTCACCACCCACGACGCACGCATCAAACTGCGCCACCTCTATCCCAAAAATTAGCCGCGACGGTCTACTAGCTGGTCAGGGCGGGTTGACGTGGTTTCAGGTTCACTGGTTCGGTCGCTGCCTGGTCGGCGTAGTGCTTCTCCTCGTACTCGATCGGGCTGAGGTAGCCGAGTCGTTTCTGGATGCGGCGGGGGTTGTAGAAGCCGTCGATGTACTCGAAGAGCGTGAGGTTCGCTTCGGCTCTGGTGGCGAAGACGCGGCCGCGGATGCACTCGGTCTTGATGACCATCCACAGGTTCTCCGCGAGGGCGTTGTCGAACGAGTCGCCGACCGTGCCCATGGATGCCTGGATCCCGGCTCTGACCAGGCGTGTTGTGAGCTTCACGGAGGTGTATTGGGTGCCGTGGTCCGCGTGGTGAATGAGCTCACCGGGCGTGACTTCGCGGCTGGCCAGGGCATACTCCAGCGAGGTCAGGACGAGGTCGGCGTCCGCACGTGCGGAGGTTTCCCAGGCCACGACCCGGCGGGAGAACGCGTCGCGGATCGCGGAGAGCCACAGGGGGCCCTCCAGAGTCGCGATCATGGTCAGGTCGGTGACCCACAGCCGGTTCGGCACGGCCGCGGTGAAGTCGCGTTGCACCAGGTCAGGAGCGAGATCGGCGTCAGGGTCGCGTCGGGTGAAGCCCTTGCCCCGGCGGGGACTGATCCCGGCCAGGCCGGCCTGGCGCATGAGCCGTTCGACGCGTTTGCGGCCGACGTGGACGCCTTCACGCCGCAGGACGGCGTGCACGCGGGGTGAGCCGTAGATCCCGCCGGAGTCGGCGTGGACCTGCCGGATCTTCCCTGTGAGTTCGGCGTCCTGGCGGCGTCGCTCGCATGGCTCCTTCTCGGCCTGGCGCCATCGGTAATAGGTGGAGGAGGGGATGGAGAGTTCTCGGAGTACGGGCTCGACCCCCAGGTGCGGGTGCGCATCGACGAGCGCGGTCACCTGGGCCGGGTCGGGTCGAGCTGGGCCGCGAAAAAAGCCGAGGCCGTCCGCAGGACCTCGTTCGCCCGCTTGAGCTGGGCATTCTCTTTCCGCAGGGCGGCCAGCTCCTCACGCTCGACGGTGGTGAGGATGTCGTCTCGCTCGCCGGTATCGGCCTCTGCCTGGCGGATCCAGTTGCGCAGAGCCTCGTGGTGCACGCCGAGTTCCTCCGCCATGCGGCGGATCACAGGCTTCGGCTCAGCGGTCCGGTACATCCGAACCGCACGCTCACGCAACTCAAGCGGGTACTTCCTCGGGGCAGGCATCGTCTGGGCTCCTCTCGTGAGACCCATCTGACCCTCTGTCACCCATCCCCGCATCTCGGGGGAACCTCAGTGGGCGTCCCTTCCTCAAAGTTGCACCGGAGAAGTCGGATTGACCGCCCCGTCACAGGTGCAACACGTCTGGTGTGACGGCCCTGTGTGCGGCGCCGGCTTCGACAGGCGGCGGCCGCCTGCCAGATGAGGGGTGGCGGCCCACGGCGGAAAGATGCCGTGGCACACGCCCATCTGTTCGCCCAGGCAGCGCGGGGGCACTCGATTCGATAGGCAAGTCGATACTTGCCCATGGTGGGGGTGTGGCAGAGGATGTCTTCAAGGCGCTGTCCGACCCCACTCGTCGGCGCATTCTTGATGAGCCGGCGGAACGGGACGGTCAGACCCTGTTCGAGTTTTGCGCACGCCTGCTGACCGAGCACGGTCTGGAACTGTCCCGCCAGGCGATCAGCCAGCACCTGGCCGTACCGGAATCCGCGGGTCTGGTCCGTTCACGGCGCCAGGGCCGGTACAAGTTCCACGATCTGGATAACGAACCGCTGGAGCACATCGTGACGCGGTGGCTCAAACCCGACACACCCGGAGGGGACCCCATGAGGATCCATCTGTCCAGCGTCTTCGTCGACGATCAGGACAAGGCCTTGCGCTTCTATACCGACGTACTGGGCTTCGTGAAGAAAACCGAGGTCCCGCTGGGCAAGGACCGGTGGCTGACCGTTGTTTCACCGGACGATCCCGACGGGACCGAACTACTGCTGGAGCCCGATGGCCATCCAGCGGTGAAGCCGTACAAGACGGCACTGGTCAAGGATGGCATCCCGGCCACCGCATTCGCCGTGGACGACGTCCAGGCGGAGTTCGACCGGCTGCGTGGCCTCGGGGTGCTCTTCACCCAAGAGCCGGTGGAGATGGGGCCGGTCACCACAGCGGTCCTGGACGACACCTGCGGCAACCTGATCCAGATCGTGCAGCACGACAAGTAGACCTCCGTCCCTGAGGCCGGCAGCGGCACCTCGCCCACGGAACAGGTCCCGATGCGTGCGCTGCCCCCGCACTCGCGAGGGCGCGACGGAGAGCGATCCACATGCGATCCACGGACACATTGCGAGTGATCGGAGAGCGATTCATGTAGCGTGGCGCCCGGAGGTGATCCTTGTGTCCCACGAGGAACAGACACTGTTCGGTGCCGTCGACGCGCTGCTGGAGCAGGTCGCGCAGGACCCCCTGCCGGACCCCGCGGAACGCAAGCGCCTGCGCGAGGCGGCCGGGCTGAGCCAGGATCAGATCGCGAAGGCGTTGCAGACCCGACGCGAAGCAGTAGGGAACTGGGAGTCAGGGCGCACGGAGCCGCGGGCGCCGAAACGCGCCGCCTACGCCCGGCTCCTGGAAGGCCTGGCCGCCAGGTACCCAGCCGCCAAAAATACCGGGATCCCGGCCCCGGACACCTCCAAGTCCACCCCGGCCCCAGCTCCGTTCGGCGCCGCCACCCCAGCCCCTGCCGCGCAACCCACCATCGTGCCCGCGGCCCCCGCGCCCGTACCGAAGACGGAGCCTGAGCCGGTCCCCGCCGCCAGGGCAGCGTCGTCACGACGCCCGGCGAAGAAGGCCGCCGTGCAGCCCACCCCCGATCCGCGCTTCCCCCACGGCCCCCTCGCCGTGCTGGACGGCGACGGCACCGCTTACGGCGTGGACGGCATCGTGCTGGACTGCCCGGCGACGACCATCGCGGAACTGGTCGACTGGACCCTGCAGGAGTCCGGGATCGGCGCGCCCCGCCTGCACCGCAACGGCAAGGATTCCGACGCACTGATCGTGCTGACGGCGACCGCCGCCGTACGCCTCGGACTCCCGGAGCGATTGGAGGGTTTCGAGGCCCGCCGTTCGCTGCGTCTGCCCGAGGACCACCCGGTCGTCGAACAGATCTCCCGTGCGAAGTGGAAACTCACCCGGCGCGGCTTCGGGCCGTGGGCACGCATCTACCGCCCGGCGAAGGCCGGGCGGCGTCAGTGCGTGCAGTTGGCGACCCTGCCCTGGGATGCCCTGGACACCCGCGCCTGGGGGGACGCCGCCGCCCTTCCGCCGGCCGAGCTCGCCCGCGCCCTGGGCGTGTACGCGACGCGCGTCATCACCCCGCGCGGCTCGTCCGCGGTCTCCGGACTGGAGCTGATGACCGCGATGCGTCCGCCGACCCGTGCGGTGAAGGACGATGCAACCGGTGCTTGGGTCCAGGGCCACAACCCCGGTTCTCTGGGCACGCAACCGATGGATCCGGCGCCGCCGGAGGCTCCGGCCGAGCACCCGGTCGCGCAGGGCTGGACAGGCGGCTTCCTCGATGAGGAGGCGTACCAGTGGGTGCGCGACCCACAGCTGCTGTCGGACCAGGAGTGCCTGCTGCCGTGGGCGGTCGGGCTGGACATCAACACCGCGTTCCTCGCGGCCGCGGCCCGTCTGATGGTCGGTCTGAGCGAGCCCGTCCACGTCCAGCAGCCGGTGTTCGACAAGAAGCTACCCGGCAGCTGGCTGGTGGACCTCTCCGGCATCGAACTGGACCCGCGGCTGCCCAGCCCGTTCACGCCGTCCGGCGTCCGGCCGATCGGCCCGGCCTGGTACGCCACGCCCACCGTCGCCTACGCCGTGGAACTCGGCCACGACGTCACCCCGGCCCAGGCGTTCCTGCGCCGCGAGACCGGTGCGTTCCTTGACCCGTGGCACGACCGGCTCAGGGATGCCTATGTCGACACCATGGCCGACCTCGGTGTCTCGAAGGACCTGGACGCGAACACGTTCCTCGCCTCGATGGAGACGCACAGGCACAACGACCCGGCCCTCACGGCAGTGCTCTCTGCGATCAAGTCGACCGTCAAGGGCGGCATCGGCAAGCTGCGCGAGCGGCCCCAGGGCCGCCACTACACGGACGGCGACCGCTGGCCCGCCCTGGAGCGCCCGACCTGGCGCCCCGACATCCGGGCGGCTGTCATCTCCAAGGCCCGCGTCAACATGCACCGCAAGATGGTCAACATGGCGAAGGCAACGGGTCAGTACCCTCTCGCCGTGCTGTCCGACTGCGTCGCCTACGCCTCAGCGGGCCCCAGTCCGCTGGACTTCCTGCCGCACACCGAGGACGGCAAGCCGCTGCCCGGGACGTTCCGGCTCGGCCCCGCACCCGGTCTGGTCAAACTGGAGGGTGTCCAGGAGATGGCCTGGGCCGTCGACCTGATGGAGAAGGGCATGAACCCGGCCCGCCACATCAAGGGCGGCGACGCCGTCATGGACGAAGGAGAGTAGCCCGTGGGCGACATCGACGACGCTCTGGAGCGCGCCGACCGCGAGGGCTTCACCCGCGAGCCACCCAGGACTCTCCAGGCCCGCATCAACTTCCTGATAGGGAAGCTGAAGACGACGAGGGCCGTCGCCCAGGAGCTCGGTGTCACGCAACGCTCGGTGGAGCGCTATCGCACAGGCGAGCGGAAACACCCGCCCGGGGACATCGTCGCCAGGATCGACGCGGCTGTCCGCTCCCGCTGGCAGCCCCAGGTCCGCAAGCGCCGCCGCAAGCAGGCCGCGTCCACGACCGGCATCACGGTGGAGACACGGGCCCGATTCGGCTACTCCGCGCCGATCGGCACCACTGACGACGGGCGGATGCGGCGGCTGACCGTGCACCTGCCCCCGGCGTACGCCGACCGCCTCTTCGACGCCCAGCAACAAGGCGCCGGCGACCACCGGATGCGGGAAATCGTCGCCGAGGGGCTTCAGGAGATCTATTTCAAAGACGGTGGCCGCCGCGCCGAACACCTCGAAGTCGCGTTCACGGACATCGACTACTTCGACGTTTCCTTCTGACCAACGGCTGTCCGGGCTTCGGACGGTCGCACGTCGGTACCGTGTCGAACCGCCCGAGCCCCGACCTCCGCGACCGTGCTCGGCTGCTGCCGCCCCGCCCGGAGCTGCCCGACGCGCCGGTCAGTCGGTGCCGGACTCCATCGCGGCGCGGTCCAGCAGCTCGTCGTCGCCGGATACCTCGCCGCGGGAGGCGATGGCCTCCGCGCCGCCCTCCGGCATGGTGCCGATCAGGCCGGTCGCCGCGGCCTGGGCGGCGCCGATCAGCACGGGGTGGGTCGCGCCGACGATGCCGAGGCCGGCGTACTGCTCGAGCTTCGCGCGCGAGTCGGCGATGTCGAGGTTGCGCATGGTGAGCTGGCCGATCCGGTCCACCGGTCCGAACGCGGAGTCCTCGGTACGCTCCATCGACAGCTTGTCCGGGTGGTAGCTGAACGCCGGACCGGAGGTGTCCAGGATCGAGTAGTCCTCACCGCGCCGCAGTCGCAGGGTCACCTCGCCGGTGACCGCCGAGCCGACCCACCGCTGCAGCGACTCGCGGACCATCAGCGCCTGCGGGTCCAGCCAGCGGCCCTCGTACATCAGCCGCCCGAGGCGCCGACCCTCGTTGTGGTAGTGGGCGAGGGTGTCCTCGTTGTGGATCGCGTTGACCAGGCGCTCGTACGCGGCGTGCAGCAGCGCCATGCCGGGCGCCTCGTAGATGCCGCGGCTCTTCGCCTCGATGATCCGGTTCTCGATCTGGTCCGACATACCCAGACCGTGGCGGCCGCCGATCGCGTTCGCCTCCATCACCAGATCGACCGGAGAGGCGAACTCCTTGCCGTTGATCGTCACCGGGCGGCCCTGGTCGAAGCCGATCGTCACGTCCTCGGCGGCGATCTCGATCGAGGGGTCCCAGAACCGGACGCCCATGATCGGTTCCACGGTCTCCACCCCGGTGTCGAGGTGTTCCAGCGTCTTGGCCTCGTGTGTGGCGCCCCAGATGTTGGCGTCGGTCGAGTACGCCTTCTCCGTGCTGTCGCGGTACGGCAGCCCATGGGCGACCAACCATTCCGACATCTCCTTGCGGCCCCCCAGCTCGGAGACGAAGTCGGCGTCGAGCCACGGCTTGTAGATCCGCAGGTGCGGGTTGGCCAGCAGGCCGTAGCGGTAGAACCGCTCGATGTCGTTGCCCTTGAACGTCGAGCCGTCGCCCCAGATCTGCACGTCGTCCTCGAGCATCGCGCGGACCAGCAGGGTGCCGGTGACAGCGCGGCCGAGGGGCGTGGTGTTGAAGTAGGCGCGGCCGCCCGAGCGGATGTGGAACGCTCCGCAGGTGAGCGCGGCCAGGCCCTCCTCGACGAGCGCTGCTCGGCAGTCGACCAGACGCGCGATCTCGGCACCGTAGGCCTGCGCGCGACCGGGCACCGAGGCGATGTCGGGCTCGTCGTACTGGCCGATGTCGGCGGTGTAGGTGCACGGGACGGCGCCCTTGTCGCGCATCCAGGCGACCGCGACGGAGGTATCGAGTCCGCCCGAGAAGGCGATGCCGACGCGCTCGCCGGTGGGCAGGGAGGTGAGAACCTTTGACATAGGAAGAGTATGTGGTAAATCGCATTGTTATGCAACACTGCGGCAATCCCGGGATGTCGGCGCGGCCCGGTGCCGCCCGACCGAGTCCGCGCGCCGCCGGCCAGGTCCTTGAATAAGAGACCTCGATCGACGCGGGGACGGCGCGAGGATTCGCGCTCCCTGAGCAGTCGACCGACGGTCCTGCCTGATCCTCGCACCCTCCACTCGGCCCGGCTCGCCCGGCCACGGCGGGCGGCCCGGGTCGGCCGTGGCAGAGACCCACCCCGACAGACCGACCCGCCCTGGTCCACCCCGTCTTCCGACACCTCCACTACCCCCGTTGTCTCCGTACACGAGCACTGCGGACCCGATGCATGCAGGAGAGCCGCTTGCCCGCTTCGGGCCCCCGCCCGGTTCACCGCGCGAGTCCGGACTCGGCGCAGCCGGGCAAACTCGCCCGCACACATGACGGCCCGCCCTTCGCCGGACCACCCAGACATCGGCGACCGTCGCCGAGACCACCGGCGCGGAGCCAACTCGTCGCAGCGCCCCCGCTCCGCCCCCATCAGGCATGACGCAAAGGCGACTTGTCGCAGGGTGGACAGCCGAAAGGGCTGACGGCAGCAACCGGGGAGTTCAGGGTGGGGTCCAACACCAGCTGCAGGACATCGCGCGCCGCCTCGCTTCAGCGCGGAACGTTCCTGCCGCGCTCCGGGCTGTGCGCCCCCGGAGCGTCGAACACGAAAGGGGCTCGATGACCAGCTCCCGGCCGCGGCCGAAGGCCGGACAGGACGGCCGGGAAATGGGACGCCGACCGACGGGGAGGGCAAGCCCGCGTGCGGGCGGGCCGCGGTCCGGCCCCGCAGGGCCGCTCGACGCGGTCGAGCTGCCCGGTAAGCAGGGCTCGTACGGGATCGGTCCCGAACGACGCGGACAGGCCGCCCGGCGTCGGCCGCCTGCCGGCGCCGCTCGCCCATGAGGACGGCAAGCAGGTCTGCGTCTCCGAACCCGTCGGTCCGAACGGTAGAAGAGCGGACGGGATCGACTCGCCTCCGCTGCCCTTGAACAACCCCCGGCCACAGGTCCCATGTGTGACCCGGCCACGCACCTGACGTCGTGTCACACGTGGCAACCGTTGCCATGCCAATCCAAGGATCCACATGCCATCCATACCTGCCCGCAAACAGGGGCTCACAGCCGTCGGTGTCGCGCTGGCAATGTTCGCCGCGCAGCCACTGGTGTCCGCCTCGGCCACACCGGGGAGCGGTCTCCCGGACCGGCCCCCGACCACTACCGCGACAACACACCAACACACTTCACGCACCGTCACACTGTTGACCGGTGACAAGGTGACGCTCAGCACCGCTCCCGGAGGCAAGGTCACCCGTTCCGTACAGGGTCCGGGCGGCCGGCCGACAGGCTTCGCCATCCACACCGTCGGCAAAGACACCTACGTGTATCCCGACGTGGCGGTGCCCTACATCGCGGCCGGACGGCTGGACCGGGAACTGTTCAATGTCACCCGGCTCCTGGCGGACGGTTACGAGGACGCACGGAGCAGCAGTCTGCCCCTGATCGTCACGTACACCGATGCTGCCGTCCGCGCACGCTCGCAGGCAGTGCCCGCCGGCGCCACCAGGACTCTTGCCCTGGACAGCATTCAGGGCGCGGCACTGTCGCAGCAGCGGACGAAGGCGGGTGCCTTCTGGTCCGCACTCACCGGTGGGACCGAGTCGGCCGCCAGCCGTGGCACCGTGGCCGAACCCCGGCTGAGCAGCGGCATCGCGAAGGTCTGGCTGGACGGGAAGGTGCAGGCCGATCTGGCCGACACGACCGCGCAGATCGGCGCGCCGCAGGTGTGGTCCGGTGGTGACACCGGCCAGGGCGTGGACGTGGCCGTGCTCGATACGGGGGTCGACACCCGCCATCCCGACCTGGTCGGTCAGGTGAGTGCGAGCACGAGCTTCGTGCCGGATCAGGACGTCGAGGACCGCAACGGTCACGGCACTCACGTCGCCTCGACCATCGCCGGGACCGGCGCGGCCTCCGACGGCAAGGAGAAGGGCGTCGCGCCCGGCGCGCGCCTGCACATAGGCAAGGTCCTCGACAACGAGGGCAGTGGCCAGGAGTCCTGGGTACTGGCCGGTATGGAATGGGCCGCCCGCGACCAGCACGCCAAGGTCATCAGCATGAGCCTCGGCGCCGGCCCGACCGACGGCAGCGACCCGCTGAGCCAGGCTGTCGACAAGCTCAGTGCCGAGACCGGTGCGCTGTTCACCATCGCGGCCGGCAACAGCGGCAAGTACACCGTCTCGACTCCGAGCGTTGCCGACGCCGCGCTGTCCGTCGGTGCGGTGGACGCCTCCGACCAGCTCGCCGACTTCTCCGGCACCGGCCCGCGCCAGGGCGACGCCGGTCTGAAGCCGGAGCTGACAGCTCCGGGTGTCGACGTGCTCGCGGCCCGCTCGCAGTACGCCGCCGAGGGTGACGGCTACTACCAGACGATGAGCGGGACCTCCATGGCCACCCCGCACGTCGCCGGCTCCGTCGCACTGCTCGCCCAGGCCCACCCGGACTGGACCGGGCAGCAGCTCAAGGACGGTCTGGTCAGCACCACCAAGATGACACCCCAGTACACCCCGTACGAGGGCGGCAGCGGCCGCCTGGACGCCGCAGCAGCTGTCAAGGGCACCGTCTTCGCCAGTGGCAGCGTGTTCGGTGGCTACCGCGACTCCACCATGCCGGCCGGCGGCAAGACCGAGAAGAAGGTGACGTACACCAACACGGCGGACCATGCGGTCACCCTCCGTGTGGCGGTCCAGGCACCTGGTGCAGCCTCCGGAGCGTTCACAATGTCCGCGCCGCAGGTCACCGTCCCGGCCAACGGCAGCAGTACGGTCACGCTGATCACCGATTTCGACCTGGTGAAGAGCGACACCGTCACATCGGGGCAGATCGTGGCCACGGACCCGTCCGGCGCCCTGGTGGCCCACACGATCACCGGCGCCTACAAAATGGGCCCGCGCTACACCATCACGGTCAACGGCAAGAACCGCGGCGGCCGTCCGATGGGCGGCGCGGTGTGGGTGCTGGGCGACAGATTCGCGCTGCCGCTGGTACTTGACGATTCGGGCACGGGCACGGTCACTCTGCCCGGCGGCACGTACTCCGTCGAGCTGATGGGCGACGTCGAGGGCACTCACGGGCCGCACTCCCTGGGCAAGGCGATCCTGACCGATCCTCAGGTCGTCCTCGACAAGGACGTCACGGTGGATCTGGACGCCTCCAAGGCGAAGGAGGTCGTCGTCCGGACTCCCCAGCAGACCACTCCTGTCCTGACCCGCGTCGACTCGTACCGGTTCTTCAACGACACACACGCCTACCGCAGCGAGTACGTCGCCGACCCGTCGTACGACAGCACCTGGGTGCTGCCCACGCGCAAGGTCACGACGGGCACCTTCGAGTTCGGCGTCGCGTCACGACTTCAGGAGCCGACCCTGACGGTCGCAGCCGGGGGGCGTGCCTTCGACGACCTGCGTGTTCAGCGCGGTCACACCCCTCTCAAGGAGGGCAAGCACGAGTTCGACACCGTCTACGCCGGGGAGGGCGGCACATCTGTCTACGCCGGGCTCAAGGTGAAGGGCAAGGCCGTCGTGGTCCGGCGCAACGACTCCGTCGACCTGGTGCAGCAGGCCGACGCGGCAGCCGAGGCCGGCGCGAGCATGCTGCTGGTCGTCAATGACGGCGACGGGCGTCTGACCCCCTGGAACGACAACCCGTATACCGTCACCGAGAACCCGGCTCCCCTGACCGTGGCCACGCTGACCGCCGACGAGGGCAACGAACTGATCGCCGGGATCAAGCAGGGCAGCAGGAGACTGCGCGTGGCCTCCCACCCGACCACGGACTACCTCTACGACATCTCCCACCACCAGACCGGCGTCCCCACGGACCCCAGCTACCGGCCGCAGCCCCGTGATCTCACCCGGGTGAACGTCTCCTTCCGCAACAACCGTCCCGCCCGGGCTCTGGAGACCCGTGTCGCCGTCTGGCGCGGGGACTACATCCCGGTACCGCTGCCCACCCCGGCCCAGGGCGAACGCACCGACTGGGTGTCCACCGATGCGGACTGGTACGAAGAGGCCCAGGTCAACCGGGAGCTCCAGGTTTCCAGCGACTCCTTCAAGCGGTACCCGGCCGACGCCACGTCGCACCTGGAGTACTTCGGGCCGATCCAACGCCCCCGGCTGAACGGCAACTACCGGCCGCTGCGCGCGGGCAACACGGTGTTGGCGCTGATCCCCGGCTGGAGCGACTCGGGAGCCGGACACGTCGGCACGACGTTCGGCAACCCCGATGTCCAGGACAGGGTGAAGATCTACCAGGGCAACACCCTGATCAGAGCGTCCACCACCAACACCATCGGCAGCGTTCGGTTCCCCCTCGTCCTGGCTCCCGAGAGGCTGCGCTACCGCCTGGTGTCCGACAACTCCCGGGGCGCCTGGACGAACGACTACTCGACCGCCACACACACCGAGTGGGGCTTCGTCTCCGAGCAGACCGCTGCCGACACGGTCGCCACCCTGCCGCTGATCCAGCTCGACTACACGGTCAAGGACATGGACGCCTCCGGCAAGGCACACCGCCGGACCGGCATCACCGTCACCCCCTCGCACCTTCCGGGTGCTCCGAGCTCCAGCGCCATCAAGACGGTGAAGGTGGACGTCTCCTACGACGACGGCGCCACCTGGCACCGTACAGCGCTGCGTCACACCACCCAGGGCTGGCGCACCCGACTGGATGCCCCGGCAAAGGCTCGGTTCGTCACGTTGCGCACCAGCGCGGGCGACAGCCAGGGCAACACCGTCGCGCAGAGCATCACGCGGGCCTTCGGCCTGAAGTAGGCACCGACCGGGTCAGCCCTCGCTGACCGGCACGGGGGCGGGGCAGCATTCAGCGGCCCCGCCCTTCGGTCCGCCCACTACCGCGCCTCCCGGACAACCGGCCCGGTCGGGCACCCATCGCCGGACCAGGCCGGACGGAACCGACTGCTCCGCACTCCGGGGCGCGGCCGAGAAGTGACCCCAAGCACACCGCAAACCCGTCTACGCCCATGGAGAACAGGCCGCGGACCATGAGGTACCTGGTTCGAGCAGCGGATCCTTGCCATCACACAGAAAGGAGCATATGCTCCTTTCTGTCGGTGGGGCCCCTCGGGACCGCCGTCGGTCAACGAGCGGAAGCCACAGCGGTTTCCGTGACACAGGCAGCCAACCGGTACCGGGTCGGCAGGCGCAGCGAGTCGCACGTCCAAGCCCGCGCCTCGCCCCGAGTGCCACGCGCAGCCTTCATCGCCCTCCCCTCGGGACCGCCTGCGGGCAGGCGAAACACCACAACCCTTGCGTGGATCGCGCATTTTGGAAGGGAATCACATCGTGACTGTCATAAAAGCAGCCGCAGTCCAGATCAGCCCCGTGCTCTACAGCCGGGCAGGCACGGTCGAGAAGGTCGTGACGAAGATACTCGAACTAGGGGAACAGGGCGTCGAGTTCGCGGTCTTCCCCGAGACCGTCGTTCCCTATTACCCCTACTTCTCCTTCGTGCAGCCGCCCTACACCATGGCCGAAGAACACCTGCGCCTGCTCGAGGAGTCGGTGACCGTTCCGTCCGCCGAGACCCACGCGATCGGCGAAGCCGCCCGGCAATCCCATATGGTCGTCTCGATCGGCGTCAACGAGCGTGACGGCGGCACCATTTACAACACGCAGCTGCTGTTCGACGCGGACGGCACGCTGATACAGCGACGCCGCAAGATCACGCCGACCTATCACGAGCGGATGGTCTGGGGCCAGGGCGACGCATCGGGCCTGCGTGCGGTCGACAGCACCGTCGGCCGCATCGGCCAGCTCGCCTGCTGGGAGCACTACCTGCCGCTGGCCCGCTACGCCCTGATCGCCGACGGCGAGCAGATCCACGCCGCGATGTACCCGGGCGCCTTCGGCGGCCCGCTGTTCGCCGAGCAGATCGAGGTCAACATCCGCCAGCATGCACTGGAATCGGCCTGCTTCGTGGTCAACGCCACCGCCTGGCTCGATGCCGATCAGCAGGCGCAGATCGCCAAGGACACCGGTGGCCCCGTCGGTGCGATTTCCGGCGGCTTCTTCACCGCGATCGTCGATCCGCAAGGTCGCATCATCGGCGAGCCGCTCACGTCCGGCGAAGGCGAAGTCATCGCCGACCTGGACTTCGCGGAGATCGACCTGCGTAAGCGCCTGATGGATGCGCGCGGCCACTACAGCCGCCCGGAGCTGCTCAATCTGCAGATCGACCGCACGCCGACGGCCAACCTCCATGAGCGCAGCACCCGCGCTCCGGCCCCGGCTGCTCAGGCAGACGAAGACGGCCACTCCGTCGAGGCCCGGTGATGTGATTCCGGCCCGGTCGGCGGTGCAGCTACCCGTGCGAGGCGCCTCCTGGTCACCGGCGCCTCCGTAGCGGGCCAGCAGGCGAGTCGGAGAACACGGGGGCATGAGCGGACGGTCTCCGCCCGCCCGGATCGCCCGAAGGCCAGGCAGGCCTGCGCCGCGCGATCCGGTGGCAGCCCGCCCGCGCCTCCTTGATGACCGGAACGGTCAGCGGCCGGGCAACCGCTGCGTGATCTCCTGGAGCACCCAGCCGTTGCCGTCAGGGTCACTGAAAGTGGCATAGGAGGCGTAGCTGGCGCGCTCAGGATGGGGACCGGCGATCCGCTCCTGTCCCCCGCCGTCGTGGGCAACGTCTCCGGCATCGTGGCCGTGGAAGAAGAGCCCTCCGGCGTCGTGGAACACCTCGCTCACCTCGATGCTGCGGTCGACGAGCTCCGTGCGGGCCTCTTCGATGTCGGTGACGATGAGGTACAGGCCCTGCGCCGACCCCGGCGCTGCGGTGGTCATGCCTTTGCCGAAGATGATCGAGCATTCGGAGCCGGGCGGCGTGAGGTGCACAACGCGGTACTCCTCATTGATGTCCTTCGCGAGGTCCAGGCGGAATCCCGCCTTCTCATAGAAATCCCTCGCGCGATCCACGTCCGAGACGGGCAGCACGACGAGTTCGAGTTTCATGTTCATTCTGCGTCCACCTTTGTCGGTTCGGAGTCCGCACCCTGATGTGGACCCTGCTCACTGAGTGGAGAGCCTGGCGTCGTCCGCCGCCTGGCAGGCAGGTGTGATGCCCCTTGACCACTCAGGGCGAAACGGACTTGACGCCCTAAATTCTCACAGTTTTCTCCATAGTGCCGGACCTCGCGACGGAGCCTGTCGTCCGATACGGCGCGACCGACGGGGAGACCTCCGGGCGCAGGAGCCACGGACCTGATGTCCGGGAAGGTCACTTCAACGCGGCGGGCCGTCGCCTACAGGGTCGTTTTCAGCCTCGCGATCGAGGTTTTGCAGGTACTCTGTGTGGCTCTTTTCCACAATTACCGGCAAGCAGATGTCAACCATCTGCTCGTCGGTTGTCTGCTGGGATACTGGATTGTCCGGTTGGCGGTCAGGGTCTCTTTCCTGGGGCACGTCCTGCGTCGTTTCGCGCTGCTTGGCTCCGTCCTGGCAGCCGACCCCCAAAGCGTCGGCGCGGTGTTTCACGGTGGATCCCGGGAGTGAGCTCCTCATACGCCGCACAGGTCCAGGCGGGCTCGACATCGGCTCTTGGCTTCACTCTCATCGGACCGGACGGGGTCTGGTCACGATGGCCACGGCGGCTCTTGTCCGCCAGGACCTCCAGTTTGCGGATAAGAGGGCGTGAGGTGTCAGCCGGCCTTGGGGGCGTGTCTCTCAGGCCGGGTCGTCGGTTGATCGCCTGTGTCTGTCCGACTGGTACTCCACGGGGTTCATGACCTGTCAGAGGGTCAGGTGGTGAGCGCAAGCGGTGGGTCACGAGGACCGTTTACGACTGGAAGTACTCCGCCATCAGGCTGCTGACCCAATCGGGCTGTTTGACACTCACCGCGCGGAACTCCGCCATCGTCGGCTTCAGGTCAATGACCGGGGTGCCCGAGACCGCGTCGAGGCCCACCACTGTCAGTTCCCGGCCGTGGACGGATTCGATGGCGCAGCACGTCACACCGATACGGTTCGGCCTGCGGGGGCCACGGCCTGCGAAGACACCAACGGGCGGGAGGTCGGAGCGGCCGCGATAGGGACGGGGCTCGCGATAGTCGTCGTGTTCCGGGAACTGGTCGAAGATGAAGAGAACCTCCACGTGGGAGAAGCCCTCCAGACCCTGCAGGCACGTCTCGCCGAAGCGCTCGTCGACGGTGATCGTGCTGCAGACGGCACCCCAGTTGTCCGTGTGCTGGACGTCCGTTCGGTTGTTCCGGACTGTACCTATCGATGTGACCTCGAAGCTTCGCATGACAAGGTTCTATCTCTCCGGGCAGCGTTGTGACCAGATGAAAACGGCCGCGCGACGGAGTCCGGCTCGGTGGGTGACGGCAAGTTGTCGCACCGTGTGGCCGGGCCGCACCACTGCTTGAAGCGGTGGATGCAGCGTTCGACGGTGTTGCGCCGCTTGTACACCTCGGCGTCGAAGCCGGGCGGGCGCCGCCGTCTGCGGCCAGGTGGACTTTTACTCAGGCAGCCTCGGGAACGCCCGACCGTGGCACCGGTCTTCGCCTTCGCCGAGGTCGCATTTCGATGGTGGGCTCAGAAGGCATCGAGTAGCGTCCGGACATTGATGACTGAATCCTGGGACACCATCGCCGACTGGTACGCAGAGCTGTTGCGATCTGGCTCGGCCATGCACGACTTCGCACGGGACATCCTTCTCGCCCGTCTCCCTGAGCCTCTTGCGGGCCAACGTGTCCTCGACCTCGGATGCGGTGAGGGAATCATCGCCCGCGCTGCGGCCGCCCGAGGAGCCGCAGTGGTCGGCATCGACTCGTCACCGCGAATGATCGAAAATGCGCGGAATGCCGAGAGGGGCCGGCCAAGCGGGATACGCTTCTCGGTCGACGACGGATGCACGCTCGCCACAATCGCCACCAACTCGGTCGAGTGGGTGACAGCTGGGCTCTCGCTGAACAACGTCCCCAACCTCGACGCCGCGCTCTCGGCTGTGCGCAGGGTTCTTGTCCCCGGAGGGCTCCTGGTCTTCACCATCCCGCATCCCTGTTTCGAGGCACCCCACGCCACCTGGACGGAGACCGAGAACGGGACCGTGCGCAGGGTCGTCGGCGACTATCCCACCGAGGGATTCTGGCGTTCCGAGAACCCAGAAGGCGCCCGTCGGGCGGGAAACCAGCACCGGAAACTATCCACCTATCTGACCACACTGATGCGGCAGGGCTTCAGGACCGAAGGCGTCGAGGAACCGGCACCAGATGCCATCGTCGCTGCCGCGCAGCCCCAGCGTGCTGGACTGCCTCCCTTCATGGTCTTCCGAGCTCGTAGCCCGGGGCCAATGCGGATCGAAGATCCATCTGATCACCGAGCGGACCGCTCGGCCCCCTCGCAACCGGGATCTGGGGTGCAGACGTGCACGCCGGCCAGGCCCTGCCCCTCTCGTGCACGGGATACCGCCGATCCGCTCCCACCGCAGACGTCTGCACCTCAGGTCAACAGCTGAGCCCCGTCAAGCATTCATCTGAGAGCGCTTCCAGGCTCTTGACGACGGGTCCGGCCCAGTATGGGATGTGGACCGTGTCTGCAAGCCGCTTTCGAGACCACTTCCCGGCGAGCGCCTTCGCTGACGCGCCGCAAGGGAGCGGGCAGCGCCCGTTCGACTGTTCTCGTCGCCTGGTCGTGGCTCGGCACGCATGATCGCTCCGGCGAAGGAAGGGACTCAGTGCTCATCAGGTCTGCACGGCGAGCGCTCTCACGATGCCTGAGTGTGGAGTTGCCCGCATGAGCGCAGAGTCAGGCCACGGTGCGAAGTCGTCCATCTGGCGCGAGCCCGGCCTCGCCCGATTGGTCGTCAGCATCTCGGTCAGTCAGCTCGGCACCGCAATAACCGGCGTCGCCCTGCCCATCTTTCTGCTGGGCCGGTTCGGTCTGGGCCTTGACTTCGGGCTCACGCTGGGGATTCGGCTGATCCCGAACATCCTGCTCGGCACGGTCGTATCCGAAGTGGTCCGACGCTGGGACCCTCGTGCCGTGTCCGTCCTGGCATCGGTCGCCAGTGCCCTCATCGCCGTCGTGATCCCGTTCACCGGCGCCCTGTGGCAGATCCAGGTCCTATCGTTTCTGATCGGTCTGACCACGATGTTCCTGGCCCCGGCCCGGCTCGCGCTGCGCACCAGGGTGACCCCGGACGGCAGAGAACTCGAGTCGAACGGGTTGATCGTCACGGCCCAGCGGGTGGCCTCACTGCTGGGCCCGGTGGTGGTCGGGCCGGTCCTCGCCTTCGGAAGCATCTCCGTGGCGTTCTTCGCCGAGGCAGCCACTGCCCTTCTCGCGGCGGGACTGCTGGCCGGGCCGTTTCCCGCCCCCAAGAGCGAGCCCACTACGGCGGTCGGCGCGGCGGTTCCCAGAATGCCGAAGTCTCCACTGAGGATCCCGCGCCGGCTGTTCCTGGACAATCCTCGGGAGCTTCTCACCATCATCCGTGGCGATGGGATGATCTTCGGCCTCACGCTCACGGCATTCACCTACGTCTTCGTCGTCGGCATGAACTCGGTCTTCGTTCCCGCGTTCGCTCGCATCCGGTTCCCGGAGATCGACGGAATGCTCGGGTATCTGATCGCCGCCATGGGCCTGGGCGGTGCTGCCGGCGGTATTTTGGCCGGGCGGCTCACACGGTTCAGTCCGGGCTCGATGTACATCCTCGGCAATGTGGCGGAAGCAGTGTGCTGGCTGCTTCTGCTCCTTGCCCACCAGCCGGCGCTCGCCATCGGTCTACTGGTTGCCGGCGGCATCCTGGAATCCCTGGCGACGACGGTCTACATGGCCGAGGTCCAGGCACGCTTCACGGAACGCGAGTTGACCCATTACTACTCGATGCTGCTGCCGACCAACGACATGTTCGTCCTGCTCGGGGCCACGGTGGCCGGCTTGCTGGTGGCACCGGGCCGGCTGGGTGTCTCCGCCGTTGTGCTCGCGGGTGTGATGGCGGTACCGATCCTGCTGCTGGCCCACAGTTTCTTCACCCCGCGGCCGGAGCGCATCACGACCACCGTCCGTACGGATGGGGCGGCGCCGGCCGCCGACGTCGCTGGTTGAGTCCGTTCCGGATGGCCTGGAAGGAAGGGGCGGCGGTGAGCCAATGGGGTCGGGTCACCGCCGCCGGTAGCGGCATCGGCTTCGCGGTCACTGAGCCTTCGCCGCCGCAGGAGAGCGGCTGCTCAGAAAAGATGAAGGAAGCAGCCCACTGCGATCGCACTCGCAGCCGACACGGACGTCAGCTGCAACAAGAGCTTCCGGGTCCTCATAAGGGTCTCCCTGGGAGGGGTGTGGATCGTTCGATCGGCTGGTCAGCACCGGGTGACGCCACGGGGAGGATCAATCCAGCCTCACCCCCTGTCCGCACGGCCAGGGGGCTTCGATTCGGATCGTGCCGGGCCCGATCCGAACGAAAGGCCCTGAGCGCTGTCCGAGGCGACCCTCGGACCAGGCACCCCTCAGGCCAGGCACCGGCTCACACGCCGCCCATGCGCAGAAGCCACCAGTCCGAGTTGAATGCGCCGCTCACCGAATCATGCGTCGCTGCCGGCCGCTCTTCGATCATGTCTTCCAACCGGATACGCTCCGGCAGTTGCGAGAACCGCAGGTGGCGCAGCGCCTGGGCGGTGTCGGTGTCCTTGCGTTCCTGTTCCATGTCAACGCCTCCTCAGTGCAGTGTGTCCACGAGCACTTGATGGCCGGCCACCCCGTCTGCTCGACAGGGCTGGAAGCGGGATGCCTCCTGGCAACTCCCCGGCTTGAGAGTGGCGCGGCGGCAACACCGCCCACGCTCTCAGTCCGGACACGCCAGTCCTCTTCGGCTGAAAAGTGGTACGTGAACGTCACCGGTCTAACGGATGACGATGCCCGCAAATTCCACCCGCACCAAGTCGTTTCCGTCGACTCATCACTGCCGCACCGCGAGGCAGCGGCAAAGTCGGCCTCCCGCGGAAACACGCCCCCGAACCACTGCCCCTTGCCCAGCGTCGGTTCGTGCAGATGCCGGCACGCAAGTCAGGTGGCGTGCGCTTCGAGGCGGCGGGTCGGCCACCCGGCCGGTACCGCGCGTGAGAAGACTGAGTCCCACTCCGCCCGTCCGCCAGCCCTGTTCACATCAGAAGACGTCCGCACGGCAGAACAACCGGGTCTCACGCGCGTGCGTCTATGCCTGCTGAGCCGCGCGCTTACGTGCGCGGTACGCCGCAGCCTTGATCTTGTTGCCGCACGGATCCATCTTGCACCACTCCCGGCGCGCGCCCCTGGAGCGGTCGATATAGGTCTGAGTGCAGTCGGGGTTCGCACATTCCTTGAGCAGCGGCACCTCCGGCCCGCCGAGGACTGCGACAGCGTCACGGGCGACGTGGGAAAACGCCTGCTCGATGGTGGCTTCGACCTGGCGACCGTCCGCCGTGAGCTGGGGAACAGGGGAAGGCAGGCGTGCCGCATCGTTCACCAGGCGCAGTGCCTCGTCGTCGTAGTTGTCTTCGGCGATCCTCGCGACGACCAGCCGGTAGATCGCCTCCCTCAGAGCCACCGCTCTACGGAGATCGGACGACCGGCAAACAATGTCACTCTCTGTGATTCCTGACTCACGGAACCAGAGGTTGAGGCTCTCCGTCGAGTCGAGCATCTCCCGGGGTTTCGGGCTACGCCGCACACGCAGCGTCCCCGCAAAGTCGAGTGCCGGGGCTCCGGCAGGGAAGGAATGTTTCACATCACTATTCTGACAGGTGACGTTTTCACGTGCAATATTCTGCCCGGAGGGGCGCCCGCGCCGCTTCACAGGGTTCCGGGCGGACGACAGTGACCGGCCACACCCTCAGCTCCGCCTCAGCCACCGAGGCAATGCGACCGCAACGGGTGCGCCACGTGTCGCGAGGACCCCACTCAGCCGAGACCCCCTGCACCGGCGTGAGCAGTTCGAGGGTCTCCACATGGCGCCGCGCCAGGGCGAGCCCGAACGTCGCCAGCCAGGCCTCCGACAGAGGCGCGCCGCACGAGCTGCCGCCCTCGACCCGTTCAAAGCGCAAGGGGCCGCCCAACCGCGCCGCCAAGGGTGGCAGACCGGCCTCCCCAAAGGCGTAGGTCTGCCAATTTCACCATCTTCGTCACCTGTTTGACAGGTGATTCCCCTCGTGTGAAAGTACGATTGAGAACCTTCGTAAGACGTTGTCCACGAGTCAATCGAAGCGGGGTCGACCTCAGGTTCAGGTCGAGGTTCCACATCCTTTCGCCGCCGCCGATTCGACACATCAACAGAACGGAGCGGCGAAGTGCCGAACACACTCAAGAAGAACAGGGTCCGATACCTGAGTGCAGTCATGGGTATGGCTGCAACGCTCTATGGCGGCGTCGCCCTTGCGCCGTTGGCGTCGGCCGACACACCCAGTTCCGTGAGCGCACCGGCCTCCGAGCATCACGCAGAAACTTTCGAGCTGGTCGGAAAGCAGACTTCGCTCGCAGAAGTCGATCTGGGAAAGCCAGGCATCAGCGCGGGTGACCAGCGTGTCATCCACGAAGACCTATACCGCGACGGCAAAAAGGTGGGTGACCACAGCGTGGTCTGCACCTACACCCAGGTCAGCCCGGCAGCTCTCCAGTGTCTGGGTACCTTCTCCCTCCCCGAGGGGCAGTTCGGCGCGCAGGCGCTGCTCCACCTGCCCGCCCCGGCGTTTGTCGACGTCGGCATCACCGGTGGCTCGGGCGCCTACAGCAATGCCCGGGGCTTTGTTCGTACCGTTCCCGCCGGCGACACGGAGCGCCACTTCACCGTCCACATGACGCGCTGACAGCCGCTTCCCGAAGTTCCCTGCTCCCTTCACCGAGAGCGCCTCGGGCCGACCGGGCTCGGTCTGACACCTCTCCCACCTCTCCGGCAACGCAGCGCGACCGTGCGCGCCACCGCTGGACCGGCCACCACTATCGTCACGACACCGACAGAGGAGTGATCAGGCGGACGGTTTCGCCGGCAGGACCATGACCGGCGCTCCGCATGGTTGGGTCGGAGGCCCGCAAGGCTCGCCCGGGACAGGACCTGAGCGTCCCGTGACGACGCAGGCCTCCCTACGAGGAGTTCCGTAGGGAGGCCTGCGGTCATTCGGAGCAGCCTCGAATCAGACTTCTCCGCGCTTCGGCAGTCGCCAGTTCGGGCGCGGGAAGTGGCAGGTGTAACCCTCCGGATAGCGTTCCAGGTAATCCTGATGCTCCGGCTCCGCCTCCCAGAACTCACCGGCCGGAACGACTTCGGTCACGACCTTGCCCGGCCACAGACCCGATGCGTCGACATCGTCGATCGTCTCCTGGGCGATGCGCCGTTGATCGTCGTCGAGGTAGAAGACGGCGGAGCGGTAACTGGCGCCGATGTCATTGCCCTGCCGGTTCTTCGTGGAGGGGTCATGGATCTGGAAAAAGTACTCGAGGATGGTGCGGTAGTCGGTTACGGCGGGATCGAAGACGATCTCGATCGACTCCGCATGACTCCCGTGCTCGCGGTAGGTCGGATGGGCCGTACTGCCGCCGCTGTATCCGGTCCTCGTGCTCAGGACACCTGGGAGCTTCCGAATCAGGTCCTGCATACCCCAGAAACAACCACCCGCCAGCCAGGCCTTCTGCTGAATTTCACTCACAACCTGTTCATCCTTCTCTTCGTCTGAAACGAACTCGGGAACGGGCGGCTGCCCGCTCGGTGGAGATCAGCAGGGTCACGGTCGGACCTCGATGTACCTCAGGCCCGAGGCGCCCCGCCATCGTGTGATGCGGCATCCGCTACCCATGATGCGTCGGCCGCGTACACACGCACGTGAAGGCTCCGGTACCGGGCCCGTACCCCGACATCACCGATGACTCCACCCACGACAACACCACGGACGAGTCCGGCCATCCCGCACGGGAGACCGGGCAGTCCGGGGTGCATCCGGGATGCTTCATGGAACCCGTCGTACAGCGCCAGTCTGTCGGACGGCAGATGCTGATCTACGGGGCGGGGTGTGCCCAGGTCCCGTCGGTCGGTCTTCGCGGATCGGCGCGCGGCGTCCGCTGCGGTGCATCGCAAGTCCGAGGATCGTCCTCGCACTGGAGGTACTCGGGCGCCTCCGACAACACGTCAAGGCGCTGCGCCAGGCGCCGCTGGCCCGCGAGGATCGACCGCACAGGACCCGGTGGAGGTGACATGCCGCGCCTGCCGATCCGGAACGTTCGCGTGAGCGGGTACGGAGATTCCATGGGGTCGCAGGTCCCGCGCCCGGACGACGTGAACAAGTGCGGGACCTGCGGTTCGGGTGGGCCGGTCGGATCCGGCCGGTTCGCGGTGGGTCAGACGGCGACGGCGTTGATGGTGACGGGGACGTTGCCGCGGACGGCCTTGGAGTAGGGGCAGATCTGGTGCGCGGCCTCGGCGAGCTCGCGCGCCTCGTCCTGGGTCACGCCCCCGACCTGGAGGTTGAGGACCGCGGCGAGGGAGTAGCCGTCGCTGCCGTGGTGCAGGCTCATCTCGGTGTCGATCTCGGTGCTGGTCAGCCGGATCTTGCGCTCGGCTGCGGCAACCCGGACCGCGCCCAGGTAGCAGGCAGCCCAGCCTGCGGCGAAGAGCTGCTCGGGATTGGTGGCCGTCCCTGCCCCACCGAGCTCCTTCGGCAGCGACAGGTCGGTCTCGAGCAGACCGTCGTCGGACTGGGCGTGGCCTCCGTTGCGACCTTCGCCGGTGACCTTGACAACGGCTGTATAGCGGTGCGACATGGCATTCCTCTTCGAGTGGGGGCGTTACGGATTCCGTAAGTCGACGGAACTTCGCAGCGGGAAGACAGAGCGTCACCCGCTCAAGCGGTGACTTGATACTCAGAGTCGCATCATCACCCGTCAAGCAGGTGACGCATGAAGGTCGCGCACCTCACACCGACCACCCGGACCCGCCCCACCCCCAAGCCACCTCGAATACCTGAAATCCCACGGCGGGACCGGTCGCCGTGCAGGGACACGGGCACTCCCGCCACTTCAGCGCATATACTCTTATCGTGTCAGGGAAGCTCTGGAGGAGATCATGGCCGATACGCAGACGGACCTCGTCGCCACCTGCAACAACCTCGCCCTGCGCAAGGCGGCCCGGTACCTGAGTGCCACGTACGACAAGGCCCTGGCCCCGACAGGGCTCCGGGCAACACAGTTCAGCATCCTGCAGAAGCTGAGCACCTGCGAGGAAGCAACCATCACCACCCTCGCCGAGCTGATCGCCATGGACCGCACCACCCTGGCCACCAACCTCAAGCCACTCGCCCGCGAGGGCCTGGTCACCGTCGAACCGTCGCCCACCGACCGCCGCGCACGGATCGTCACCATCACCCCGGACGGCCTCGCCCGGATGAAAACCGCACTCCCCCTCTGGCGCACCGTACAAGCCCAGTTCGAGGAGAACTTCGGCACCGAGAAGGCCGCCAGCCTCCGCGCATCGCTCGAAGACGTGCTCCACACCGGCTTCCAACCCTGGGCCGAGTGAGACAGGGCGCGGCGCTTGGCGACGACGTGGCAGGAGGTTGTCGCTGCTGTCCCAGCGTGACGGCGAATACCGACCTCGCGCCCCTTCCGTCTCCGGATCTGAAGTGCCTTTCCGCACAGGAAGGTTCCCCGTCGGGCGGCGCGGGGCGTACGGGCGCTCTCACATACACACGAAACCTTCGCGGCCACTGTTGACGAGGGCTCCCGGCGAGCCGGCGGAGTGGCGAAGGCCCTCCGGTCGGCGCGATGGAGCGGCCGTCGCGCAGACGACGCACAGCGCTCCGGGCCGGCGCGACCTGGCCCAACAGCTTGCTCCGCATCCCGGACGCAATGCCTGAGGCGAGGGTGTGGAGGCTGTCGCGCCGGACGGCTTCCGGCCACTGCGGCAGCAGTCCACCTTTGCGCTCGGTGTACATCTCCGCAAGGATCGCGCACTCACGCTGCCTCGCCTCAGCACCGTCAGGGGCCCTCGTGTGCTCCGTCTTCGCTACAGCCAGCCGCGGCGGGCCGCCTGCCAGGCGAGCTGCATACGAGTGGCAGCGCCGGCGAGGGCCATCATGTGCTGGATGTGACGCTGGACGGTCCGGCGGCTCAGCCCCATCTGACTTGCTATGGCTTTGTCGGCAACACCCGCCACGAGGAGCGAGAGCAATCTGCGGTCGGTCTCCCCCAGGACGTCCTCGTTGTGGGCACTGCCGTCGGCGCCGTCGACGGCTCCGGAGTCGCTGACGTGCAGCGGCACCGCGTCCTCCCAGTAACGTTCGAAGAGGGCGATCAGCGCCTCCAGGAGACTGCTGTCGCGCAGGAGTGCCGCTGTGGGTTCATTCGGGCTGCCGTAAGGGCCGCCGGGCACCAGGGGGCAGATGGCGATGGCCCGGTCCGCGACGGCGAGCCGGAGGGGCAGATGGGGGACGGAGCGGGCGACCTCACCCGCCCGGACACCTTCGATGACGTTGTCCACGGCGCCGTCGTCGTCGAAGAACGCCTGCTCGTAGACGACGCGGTAGCGGACCCCGCGGGCCAATGCTTCGAACTCGGCCCGATTGCTCTCCGAGGACATGGCGACGTACTGCGCCTTGCAGAACCACAGCATCTCGTGGCGTGTGTTGTCCTGTAGTTGGCGCAGGCGCTGACGCAGGGCTTCGGCACCGGTGATGACCTCGATGAGCTGGTCGGCATCCTGGCGACGGCGGGTACTGCGGTAGCTCTCCAACAGATCAGTGACCGCGGCGCGGGCCTGGTCGATGGCGTCGGCGTTGCGTTGCAGGCGCGGCAGCAGAGCCACGTCGGGAGGGGCCGCGGTGAACTGGCGGGGCTGGCGGTCGGTGGGAGTGGCGAGACCCTTCGTGGCGAGCGCCGCGAGGATACCTTCGGCCTGACCGGGTGCGAGCCCTGTCTGCGAGGCGATCTCGTCGGCCGAGGCCGTGGCGTTGGTGATCAGAAGCCGGTAGACGGTCTCCTCGACCGCTGTGAGGCCAGCAGCCTCGAGCATGCCGCGTCCCTCCTGGCCTGAACGGGTTTCGTGCAGGCAATGGACAACACAGATGATTGAAAATTGGACTATACCTGAGCGCCCTGCACCCCGCGCGGCGGATCCGCCCGACCCGAGCACCGTCCTCCAACAGCCCGGCGTCGGACGGCGGCACCTCCGCGCCGCACCGCTCCGACATCCTTACGGAGAGGTCTTCACGACCGATTCCGGATTGCGCCGATGCCGCACGTCAGGTTTCCCAGTCACCGGCCACAGGTCACCGGCCACCGGCCACCGGGATTGAACGACACAGGAGCCGCCACGCGTGTCAGCCCTGGCGACGCCGTCGTCGATCGACGGATCGATTCCATCAACCATGCACCTTCCATACAGCGTGAAGCCTCTTGCTGCACGACAGAATCCGCCGACATCACCGGCCGTGTCACTGACGCCAGGTGTCACAGGTGCGACATGTCCCAACGGCGACAGCCGCGCGGCAAGACACCGTCTCGCGGCGCAACCCACCTCGGGATCCCGACCCCAACGGCCTGCCGTCCGCAATCACCCCCACCGGACGGTCGGATCCCGCGAGCCACGCACACCTTTGACAGTTCCGGACCGGTCGCCCACTTAACTAGGCAACCGGTCTACTAAACCTCGATGCCGGGATTGGGACCGGAGCGGAGGTCCGCCTGCTCAAGGCCGCCGAGCTGGCCCCGCAGGCCGCCATCGACGCCAACCCCGCATGGGCCGCCAACAACACCGCCACCGCACACACCCCGGTGGCCACCCCCGAGGACATCGAGTGGGCCGACGCCGTGATCGTCGGTACGCCCACCCGCTTCGGAAACGTTTCCTCGCAGCTCAAGCAGTTCATCGACACCCTCGGTGGCCTGTGGGCCCAGGGCAAACTGGCCGGCAAGGTCTACAGCGGCTTCATCTCCACCGCCACCCCGCACGCCGGCCAGGAATCCACCCTGCTTGCCCTCTACAACTCCGTCCATCACTTCGGCGGCATCATTGTCGCGCCCGGATTCACCGATCCGTCCAAGGGATCTGCCGGCTCCGGCCTGGGGACGCTCGCGTGCATGCGCCGAACCGGGGGACGTGAGCGTCGTCGGGACATGACCCGCCCGGGCCCTGATCGGCCTCACGCCGTCGCGGGCCCCCAACGCCCGTACGCTCCCCCACAATCCGACCCTGGAGATACCCACACATGCGCGTCGAGATCTGGCCCGATATTGCCTGCCCCTGGTGCTACATCGGCAAGGCACGTTTCGAGCGGGCACTCTCGACCTTCGAGCACCGCGACCACATCGAGGTGACGTACCGCTCGTTCGAACTGAATCCGAGCGCCGAGAACGGCACCACGCCGATCATCGACGCCGTAGCCGCCCAGTACGGCCGGACCCGCGAGCAGCAGATCGCGAGAGAGGAGTACGCCGCGTCCGAGGCGCGCTCCGAAGGACTCGGTTTCCGGATCGGCGGACGCGTCCACGGCAACACCTTCGAACTCCACCGTCTTCTGCACTTCGCCAGGACCTGCAACCTCCAGGTCGAGCTGATGGATCTCGCCTACCAGGTCAACTTCGCAGATGAGCGCTCGATCTACGACCAGGAGACCTTGGTGAACATGGCGGTCGAGGTGGGGCTGCACGAGGCAGCGGTCCGCCAGGTGCTCGCCGACGGCGACGCGTATGCGGATGAGGTACGGGCCGACGAGCGGCGGGCCGCTGAACTGGGTGCAGGTGGTGTGCCGTTCTTCGTACTGGACGGGCAGTACGGCGTGTCCGGTCTTCAGTCCGTCGACGTGTTCACCCAGGCGCTGGAACAGGCATGGCAGAATCGTTCGACGGCGGACTGGTCTGCTTCGACGCCTCCCGTGGAAAGCTGCTGCCGGCATGGGCACTTGTCTTCAGAGTGCGGCGGAGGCAGATGATGCAGCATGCGAGCTCCAGCAGGGCCCGGTGGAGCTCGGCTCGGCGTTCGTAGCGGGTGCGGAGCCGTTTGAACCGGTGGAGCCAGGCGGTCGAGTCGGCCGCCCCTGAATCACAGCAGGTAAGGCCACAGGCTGACGCTGTTCCGCTCCACACGGACCTCGACCCACGTTCCATCGCTTGGAATCGGCGGCGGGTCGGCGAGGTCGAACAGGATCTGGGCGTCGGCCACTTCCAGGACGGCCCCGCCATCGCCCGTGAGACTCAGTCGACCCCGGAAGACAACCTGACCGCCGTCCTCGCCCAACGCGGGAGAGGACACAGTGGCTGGCCGCGTGTTGCCGTCCCAGGACACGTCTTCATCGACGGTCCACTCCACATGATGCTCACGACCCACTTCTGTCGGATCGCCGCACCAGAACGCCGCGGCGGTACCCACCCCCGAGCGCACCCGGACCGTAACAGGCCCGCCGGGGGCCGCTCGCACTGCTTCCACCTGGACCAACATCCGGTAATCATCCACGGCAGCGCGGCGTTACCAAACACTCCTGCCAGGACAAAACGATCTTTGAGGAGGCCGTCCTTGTTGAGCGAGAGACCAGACGACGGCCCGGTCCGCCGTTTCGTGCGGCACCTGGACCACCGAGCCATCGGCCTCCACATCGGACCCGCCCACGCCAGGCCTCGGGTCAGTCGAAGAGAGGGCCGACGGTGCGACTGCGCTTGATTTCGTAGAAGCCCGGGGTGGAAGCGACGACAAGGGTGGCATCCCACAGTCGCCCGGCCTGCTCACCCTTGGGAGCGGGCGAGACGACCGGGCCGAAGAACGCGACCTGACCGGCATCGGTGCCACCGCCCGGACCCGGTACCGCGATGACGGGGCTGCCGACTTCTTCACCGACAAGCGCGATGCCCTTCTGGTGCGAGGCCCGCAGCGCCTCGTCGTAAGCCTCCGTGTCCCCGGCGTCGGCAAGGTCCACGGGGAGTCCGACATCTCGCAGTGCGGCTTCGATGGTGGTCCGCGTCCGGGGCTGCTGCTGCAGATGAAATCGAGTGCCGAGCGCGGTGTAGAGCGGCTCCAGCACGTCGGGGCCGTGAACCTGCGAGGCCGCGGTCATGACACGAACGGGGGCCCACGCCTCCCCCATCAGCACACGGATACGTTCGGGCAGTGTGTCGAGACGGCCTTCGTTGAGTACGGCCAGGCTCATCACGTGCCAGGTGGTGGTGACGGGCCGGACTGTTTCCACCTCCAGCATCCAGCGAGAGGTCAGCCAGGTCCAGGGGCACACGGGATCGAACCAGAAGTCGACGGGGGTGCTGGTACGGGAGTCGTTCACGAGATGGTCCAAGCGTGGTCGCGGCGCCCGCGGGACGGGCCTGGCATGGTTCAGCGATCAATCGGAAATCGGGGTGGACCCCGTCACGGCGGCCCCCATGGTGAGGACGGCAATCAACTGCTCGTACCGCCTGTTCCACCAGACGCTGGGCGTCGGTGCCGAACACGAAGTGGACCGGCGGGTCATCGGCATCGAGCCCCTGCGGCAGGATCTTGGCGCGACACCGCGTCACGACTCGCCCCACCGGGAAGTCGGCGGTCTGCCGATGCCGACCTTCTCCCGTCGTGCCCACTCATGTGTCACGCCGACGGGCCCCTGCCTCAAGCCCCGACACACCGGCGCGCCGCCACATTGCGGCTACCTGGACGGGGCCTCTGCCCCCAGGGACAGCAGGGGGCCGCGGCTCAGCGGCCGGCGCTCTGGCCCCCGTCGACGGGGAGAATGGCACCGGTGACGAACGGAGCCTTCTCGAGGTAGATCACCGCGTCGACGATGTCGCTCACCTCGCCCATCCGGCCGACCGGGTGCAGGGCACCGAGCATCTCGTGGGTTTCCTCGGGATGCATGGGGGTCTTGATGGTGCCCAGGGCTACGGCGTTGCTGCGGATGCCACGGGTGGCGTACTCAATGGCGAGAGCCTTGGTGGCGGACTGCAGGCCGCCCTTGGTCAACGAGGCGAGCACGGAGGTCACATGGGAGTCGGCCTGATCGGCCAGGCTGCTCGTGATCTGCACAACGTGACCGCCGCCCTGCACGAGCATGCGCTCGACCGCGAGCTGGGTGACCCGGAAGAAGCCGTCCACGTTCACGCCGAGCACCGCGTCGTAGTCGTCCTCGGTGTACTCGGTGAACGGCTTCGCGATGAAGATCCCGGCGTTGTTGACCAGCGTGTCGATGCGGCCGAATCGCTCCACGGCTGCAGCGACGACGCGCTCGGCGGTGGCACGGTCGGCTATGTCCCCCCGGACCGTGACGACGTCCGGGTCCTGAGACTCGGCGATGCTGCGCGAGGTGGCGACGACGGCGTAGCCCAGCTTGCGGTATCCGGCGACCAGGCCGGCTCCAATGCCTTGCGAGGCTCCGGTGATGACCGCGACCTTCTGACCCTGACTGCTCATGTCCTTCTCCAAAGGGGTGGGGGGTGGTGAGTGCGGGACCGATACTGGCCGACCGGTCGACTATTAAAGTAGACGACCGGTCGAGAAACGTCAAAGAACTTGCTTCCATCGCAGCCGGCGCAGGCCCACACCAACGACCCCGCATGCCCCTGCGCGCGCCCTCGTCACCGGGTTCGGCCGGGCAGGGAGGGGTGCGACAGTCGCGCAGCCGGCGCCGGCCCGAGAACGCCTACGACCACACCACGGAAGCCTCGCCTGCTCCTCCACGAGACCGAACCGGGACAGCCGGCCAGGTCGACACAGCCACCGGGTGGGACACCGGGGCGCGGGAGCAGGCGAGGCGAGCCGGGGCGCCTACCGCACCCGCCGGAGACCGAAGCGTCGGCCCCCACGGCGTTGCGGCATGCGCCCACGGCATCTCGGCGACGCTCGTGGTGCCCACAGGGCGGGGAGCCGCCCCAACGGATGCCGGACGGACGGCTTCGCGCGCGACGCGCCACTCGACGAGGCGGGCTCAGGGGTTGGCGTGCCGAGCGCAGGTCAGACGACGCAACCCGGGTCGTTGGGATGCGGCCGGACGGCGGTGACGGTCGGAGTCATCCACGGCCACAGAGGGAGCGTGCCGAGCACCTTCTCGTACAGCTCCGCCTCGTCGGCAGCTCGCCAGAGGCCGATGCTGCGCAGTTCGCCCACCGGACGCCACAGTCTGACCAGGTGGCCGGCGGCGGCCAACTCCCCGGCACGGACAGCTTCGGCTGCGCGGCGCCGGTCGACCTCAGCCGGGTCGGCGTCTTCGGGGACGGCCGTGGTGAGCTCGACCAGGTATTCCTTCACGGTCTTTACCTCTCCGTACAGGGCATGGGGACTTCGGCGGGGCCGCGAACGCGTTGCGCGATCGACGCTTCTCCCCGCCGCCGGGACCGCCTCGCGGCGCCGTCGGCAAGGCAGACGTGGAATCGCGCAGGTCTCAGCGATCGACGGCGGTCCGGGAGACGTGGTACTGACGGATTCGCCAACGGCCGCACTCGCTCCGGAGGACCAGCGACAGATGCACAGGGGCCTCCCAACCTGTCGGATCCCGGAACGTGACGTCGGCGAAGCCGCCGGCCACTTCCTCACCGATCCGATAGCTGTGGACGTCCCCAAGATGGGCACTGCGGGAGTCCGGAACGGCCTCGTAATATCCGCGCACCGCCTCCCGGCCCGAGATGACCTCGGGCCCGAACCCTTGGAAGAGGGTGTCGGACGTGAACAGGTCAGCCATGTCGTCGGCCCGGTGGCCGTCGAAGGCGGCCTTCCAACGCCTCAGCACCTCGCGCATCGGGTCGTTCGCTTCGTGAGTACTCATGATGTCAACGCTCCTGGGGACGAAAGGACGGAAGGGATCGGCAGCACCCCTCCACGGGTGGACGCTGCCTGGAAAACGGAGGAACCACACCAGCAGGTCGGCACGGCGGCAGGACTTGGCCACGGCCACGTCCACCGCACCGAAGGCGCGGGCCCGTCGGCGGTATCGGGTCCCGGGCGCCGGGTCGCGCCTCGGACGTCGATCACCGGGCGGCCCGGCCATCGGGCGCGAACGATTTCGACCACACCCGACACCTCTTCGACGGGTGGCTCCGCGAGAACTAGCCGACCGGTCTAGTACACCGTAGTCGAGCGGTCGTATACTGGCAACATGGGACGTACCAGTGATGCCAAAGAGAAGATCCTCAGCGCTGCACATTCGCTCATCGAGCTGCGTGGCTACTCGGCTCTGGGCGTGGCCGAGATCTGCAAGACAGCCGGCGTACCCAAGGGCAGCTTCTACTACTTCTTCGAGTCCAAGGAAGCTCTCGCCCTGGCCGTGATCGACGAACAGTGGGCCGTCCAGCAGCGCGACTGGACCCGCATCCTGAACAGCGACGTGGAACCACTGCAACGATTGCGCCAGCTGTTCGAGGAGACGGAAGCCGATCAGCGGGCCGGTCAGCAGAGCTGCGGGACCGTTTCAGGCTGCCTGTTCGGGAATCTCACCCTGGAGATGAGCAACCAGACGGAAGCCGTCCGCGAGCACCTGAAAAAGATCTTCGAGGCCCAGGTCGAGATGGTCGATTCGGTCATCGCCGAGGCCCGCGAGCGTGGCGAGGTCACCGTGACCGACACCCGCGAGGCCGCCCGCTCCGTGGTCGCACAGCTTGAGGGCCAGGTCCTGTTCGCCAAGCTCTACAACAACACTTCCCAGCTCAGCGCCCTCTGGACGAACTGCCTGGCACTGCTGGGCAGCCGGACGCCACAGGCATCGACCAACGCCTGAGGGTCGAACTCGCCAAATCGACCCCCGGCCGCACACGCCGCGTGGCACTCCCCCACCAGCCGCCACAGGGAGGCCACGATCGAGCCGAACGGTCAGCACCCGGCTTTCGCAAGGAGGCGCCGCAGGTGCACCCGTGGGCCCGCGCGAGTCCACGGCCTGCCGCACCGAAGCCAACTCGCAGGCCGTGAACGTTCGGACCCCCTCCCGGACCGACGGACGGCTCATCCCGGCGAAACCGGCCGCTCCGATTCCGCGGACCGAGACCCGAGTCACAGCAATGCGGCACAATAGGAGCATATACTCTCAATTGAAGAATCCGCCGCGCTGACGAGTGGGCCGCCTCCGCGGCGGAGTCATGTCGGCCGGCCACATGCCCGAGGAGACATCTCGCAGATCAAGAAGAAATCCGCCATGAGTGATCTCGTCACCACTGCCATCGAGGCGCACGGCGGCCTGGACCGCTACAACCGGTTCAGCTCGGCGACCGTGCATCACCGGGTCGGGGGGTTCGCCGTGGAAGCCGAAGGGCCGAGATCGCGCCCACGCCGCGGATCCATAAGTACGCTTCGCGCGGCGATCCGCATCGAGACTCCAACCCCGTTCATCGGATGGCTTGTTGCAAAGTCGTCAGCGGTGCCGCGTTTCACATCACAACGAGCACAGGGCTGGTCGAGCGCTGCCCCGACGCCCGTGCCGGGCCGGCCGCCACGTCGCACGCGGTACGCCGCGAGGCGGAGCGACGTCCTCACAGCTGCGGTTCGGCAAGCGTTTGACACTTTTAAGACGACCGACCATATTGAAATGACAGAGCGAGCCATGCAGCGCTCCGAGGTGCCACGAGTGAGGCAGGCCGACTCCTGCCACGCCAAGGCCCAGCCACCAGCACGCTTCACTGTTCGAGGAGAGCCATGTCCACTTATCGCGCATTCGAGGTCACAAGGGCGCGGAACTTCGAGCTGGTCACCCGGGAGCTCCTCATGCCGCCTGCCGGGCATGTGAGGCTGAAGGTGGAGAGTTGCGGGGTCTGCCACTCCGACGCTCTTGCCGTGGAGGGCCTGCGGGCCGACCCCTCTCAGCCGATCGTTCCCGGCCACGAGGTCGTCGGCGTCATCGACGCCATCGGCGAGGGAGTGCACGCCTGGCGCATCGGGGACCGGGTGGGCGTGGGATTCCTGAACGGCCACTGCGGTGAATGCACACCCTGCCGACGCGGAGATTTCGTCAATTGCACCGACCAGCCCCAGACCGGGACGACCACGGACGGCGGATACGCGGAGGTGCTCATCGCCCGCAGCAGCGGCCTGGTACGCGTACCGGACGACATGTCCTCCGTCGACGCCGCCCCGCTGCTCTGCGCGGGATTGACCACCTTCAGCGCTCTGCGCCGCCTCGATGCCCGCCCGGGCGCCCTCGTCGCGATCCAGGGCATCGGGGGCCTCGGGCATCTCGGCCTGCAGTACGCCGCCCGGCTCGGCTACCGTGTCGCGGCCGTCGCCCGGGGCAGCGAGAAGGAAGCGCTCGCCATGAAGCTGGGCGCGAGCCACTACATCGACAGCTCGGCGGAGGACCCCGGTGCCGCTCTGCAGAAACTGGGCGGCGCCGATGCCATCATCGCCACCGCGGCAAGCGGCGCCTCGATGACACCGCTGATCCCGGGCCTTGCCCCGCGGGGGCACATGGTGGTGGTCGGTGTCGCTCCGGATCCCGTCTCCGTCGCCACGACGGACCTGATCCTCGGCACGCGCACCATCAGTGGGAGCCTCACGGGCTCCTCCATCGAGAACGAGGACAACCTCGCCTTCAGCGACCGCTTCGGTATCCGGCCGATGGTGGAGGCCATGCCCCTGACGCGGGCACCCGAGGCGTACGAGCGGATGATGTCCGGCCGGGCACGCTTCCGCGTTGTGTTGGACATGACCGCCTGAGGCCGCGACAGGGGCACTCCCTAGCCGGATGCCCCACCGGACATGCCCGCCCTGCCGCATGCGGCAGGGCGTTCCGGTCAGTGAACAAACCGCCGTGCGTCATTTGACCCGGTAGAGGCGACCGACCATATTGTGAAGGGGAGGTGGCGTCATGGCCCGACACAGCATGCGTGAAGAGATCGTCGACGCGGCGGTCGCCCAGTTCCACTCGAAGGGGTACAACGCCGCGGGCGTCAAGGACATCACCGACGCCGCCGGTACGCCCAAGGGGTCGTTCTACAACCATTTCGACAGCAAGGAGTCCCTGGCTCTCGTCGCCCTGAACCGCTACGGTGCGGCCCGGCGGATGCAGGATCTGGCAGCGTCCGATGTCGCCCCCCTGCTGCGTCTGCGTACGCACTTCGAGTTCCTGCGTGACGAAACAGTGAATGCGGGGTACACCCGGGGCTGCCTGATCGGGAACTTCGGGGCCGAGGTCGCCGACCACAGCGAGACGATCCGCGCCGGCGTCCGCGAGTCGCTCGGCCACTGGGCCTCGATGATCGCCGGCACGCTCGCCGAAGCCAAGGAGGCCGGCGCGCTGCGAGCGGACCTCGACACGGAGAAGACGGCACGCTTCCTCCTCAATGCGTGGGAAGGCACACTCATCGCCGCGCGCTCCAGCCGATCCCCCGGCACCTTCGACGACTTCTTCGACACGGCCTTCGGGACATTGCTCACGCCGCCCCCGACGCAGTCTCAGCCATAGCTCCACCGCCGCGCCGGCGACGACCTTCGGGTAGTCGGTCCCCCGTACGTGATACGAGTAGGCGCTCATAAGGGCCCGGGGGCCGCACACCGCCAGGGCCGGTGGCGAACTCCATGAGCCTCGACGGATTTCACCCTGTTGCCATCGAGCAAATAGGAGCATATGCTCTTATTGAGGACCTCCGAATGGTCTTCCCACGCGCCCACGTCCCGCCATCAGAAAGCTCCGTCCATGAAATTCCCCTTCGGATCCGCTTCTGAGCAGACGGCCTCCGCCACGGCCGCGCTCTCCCCCGAGCCCCGCACCGCCGCCCGGCCACCGGTGAAGGCCTGGCTCCAGCCGACTCTGATCGCCTTGGTCGTCGTGGCGGCCTTCATCTCCTGCTACGTCGGTCTGCAGCGCAATCCCCAGCCGCACCAGCTCGCCATCGCCGTCACCGGACCGGATCTGCAGGGCGAGATACAGCAGGCCCTCGGTGACGCCGTTGAGGTCCACCCGGCCGCTGACGCCGAGGCGGCGCACCGCGCACTGGAACGCCACGACGTCGCGGCGGCGCTCAGCACCGACAGTCCGGACCGACTGCACCTGGAGATCGCGGGAGCGGTCGGTACGTCCACCACATCGGCCGTGAGCCACCTCGTCGGCGCCTACGCCCACGGCGCGGGGAAGGCCGTCACCACGGAGGACGTCGTTCCGCTGGCCCCCTTCGACGCACGGGGACTCGCCGGCTTCTACGTCGCATTCGGTGTGACGCTGGCCGGTTTCGTCCTCGGATCGAACGCCCTCGGCCTGGCCGGCGTCCTGCACCTCCGTCACCGATTCCGACTGCTGGCCGGTGCCTCCGTGGCCATCGGCACCGTCGCGGCGATCATCGCCGGACCCATTCTGGGGGCGGTCCCGGCCCCGGTCCTCCCGCTGGTGCTCACCCTCACCCTGCTGGCGGCTGCGGCCGCTTTCACCACCAAACTTCTCGGCACCTACCTGGGTCCGATCGGCGTCCCGGTCGCCACCCTGGTCCTCCTCACCGTCGGCAACGCAACCAGCGGTGCGGCCATCGGCGCCGATCTGCTGCCTTCTGCGGCCCGGGCCGTCTCCGCGCTGCTGCCACCCGGCGCGGCCGTCCGCGCGATCACCGGTCTGAGCTACTTCGACGGCGCGCACGCGGCAGGCCCCGTGATTACCCTCGCCCTGTGGGCCGTCGTCGCTGCCGGCCTGCTCGGACTGCGCCCCCGTCTGACGCGGCGGCGCACCGCGGCTGTCTCCTGACCCCCGGTCCCGGCCGTTCCACCATTGCCACGCCGGACGGCCGGGGCGACCGGATCGGCATCGCGATCCCAGAAATCACAACGGTGCGGCGCCACGGCGGTGGCGCCACGCCGCGAGAGGGCCGCCATCGCATCGGCCGGTGGATGTGCGGCCACGCACCCGACGCCGTCACCCGGCGTCCTGTGACATCGGGGAATTCCCACCATTCGTACGGGTGATCACAACCCACACCAGTTACTCGCAAGGAGACCGACGATGGTTGCCAGCAGCCTTGTTCTCATCGCCAATGCAGGTGGCGTGGGCCGGACGGCCCTGGACCAGTTGCGCGCGCAGGACGTACCGGTGCGCGTGATGGTCCGCCGCGACGACGAGCGTGCGGCCGAGCTGCGTACCCTCGGCGCTGAGGTCGTCGTCGGTGACCTGACCCGGCCGGAGAGTGTCGCGGCCGCGCTGGAGGGTGTCGGGAGGATGTACTTCGCGATGCCTGTATCGCCGGACCATCTGCTGGCGGCAACTGTGGTGGCCAGCGTGGCACGCGAGCAGGGGCAGCTGGACTGCCTGGTCGGCATGTCCCAGATGACGGTGTCACAGATGACTGCCACCAGCACCGCGGAGTCGCAACAGCAACGGCTGCACTGGCTGGCGGAGCAGGTACTGAACTGGTCCGGGTTGCCAGTCGTACACATCCGGCCGACGTCGTTCCTGGACAACCCGCTCTTCACGTCGCTGCCCGCCAGAACGATCAAGGAGAACGGCACGATCGCGCTGCCGTTCGGTAGCGGGCGCACCTCGCCGGTCGCCGTGGACGATGTCGCACGGGTGGTCTCCACGGTGCTCCGCGACCCGGCCCCGCACATCGGCCACGTCTACGAGCTGACCGGGCCCCGCACCGTCGACATGCCCGAGCTGGCGAAGGAGTTCTCACGGGCGTTGGGGCGCCCGGTGTCCTATGTCGATGTGCCGCTGGACCAGTGGCGGACAGAGGTGCTCGCCAAGCTGGGCCTGCCCCCGCACACCGAGCAGCACATCGCCACGATGGCCCGCCTGCACCGCGAGAACCGCTACGACCGCGCGTCCGACGACGTCGAACGTGTGACGGGCGTACCGGCTCGATCGATCGAGGAGTTCGTGGCCGCTCACAAGAACCTTTACCTGGGCTGAGCCGCCCGGACACGGCGTCGGATGCGGGCTCCTCCATGTGTTCTGCACAGCCCGATGCGCACCTCACTTCCTTCCTCCGGACGATGCAGGTACGGGTGGTCGCGGCGCGGAGCCGTGCGGTTCGCCCAGGAGCCGCGCTGCGTGATCACCGGGCGTGACGAGGAGCGGGAAGTTCGCCGGAGCCTCGGGGTACGAGACGGGTCTCGACCATGATGGTGCGGCCCCGGGAACGGTCTCCCTCAAGGCGCTCGATGGCAATGGCACCCGCCAACTCACCCATGGCTACGGGGTTCTGGGCGACGACCGTGAGCCCGGGATCGAGAATGGCGGCCATCGGGACGTCGTCGAAGGCGACGACCGCGACGTCCTTGCGGCCGCTGCGGGAGACCTCGGTCATCACGCCGATCGTCATGACGTTGTTGCCCGACACCAGCGCGGTCGGCGGGTCGGGAAGGGCGAGCAGCCGGGCCGTCGCCTCGGCCGCCCCTTCCGGGTCGTGGGCGTCGGCGACCAACGCCCGGTCGTAAGGCAGTCCCGCTTCGGCGAGCGCCGCGCGGTATCCGGCGATTCGTTCACGGCGGGTGTACAAGCGGGCCGGCAGATCTCCTATGAAGCCGATCCGGCGGTGTCCGCGGGCGATCAGGTGGGCGACGCCCTCCTGCGTGCCGGAGCGGTTGGAACTGACCACGGTGTCGGCAGTGAGGCCGTTGCCGGGCCGGTCCAGGAAGACGACGGGCATCCCGGCTGCCCGGTGCGCCTTGAGGTGGGAGTGGTCGGCGCCCACTGCCGGTGCGACCATCAGGACGCTGACCCGTCGGGCCAGGAACGTACGGATCAGCGTGTGTTCCCGCTCCGGGTCGTCGTCGGAGGAACCCATCAGGAGCGTCAGCCCTCGGCCGCGCACAGCCTCCTCGATGCCTCCTGCGACCGCGCCGAAGAACGGGTTGCCGAGGTCCGGCACCACCAGGCCGACGGTGGTGTCGGGGCCGCCCACCCGGATGCTCCTGGCCATCAGGTTGGGCTGGAAGCCGAGCCTCGCCACGGCGGCCAGAACGCGCTTCCTGGTCTCCGGGGAGCTGGGGCCGTCCTCGTTGAGGACCCGGGAGACCGTTTTGGCACTGACGCCGACCTCACGGGCCACGTCCGCGAGGGTCGGTCTGCGGGGCGATGCCATGAACCACCTTTTTCTGGAGGGTGTCCCCTCGGATGTCGGAGACGGCGGGTCAGCTCCCCCGCACCCCGGCAGCCGAGGCGGCGTCACTGTCCGCCACGACCGTACCCCCGTCCGGTCGCACGCTGAGCGCGCCGGTCATGATGGCCACGACTTCGGCCATGGAGTAGTCCGACGGTTTGATCACGGCCTCGCGTCGCCCGAGCCGGTGGACGTGTACACGGTCGGCGATCTCGAAGACGTGCGGCATGTTGTGACTGATGAGAATCACCGGCACGCCCTTGTCCCGGACCCGGCGGATGAGGTCGAGCACCTGCCCCGACTCCTTCACCCCCAGGGCCGCCGTCGGCTCGTCCATCACCACCACGCTGCGGGCCCAGGCAGCGGCCCGGGCGACGGCCACGGCCTGCCGCTGGCCGCCGGAGAGCGTCTCCACGGGCTGTGACAGCGAGCCGACTCCGACCTTGAGCTCGGCCAGGTGCCCGGCCGCCTGCTGACGCATCGCCTTCTTGTCGAGCATGCGGAGCACCGAGCCGAGCACGCCCGGGCGCCGGATCTCCCGGCCGAGGAACATGTTGGATGCGATGTCCATGGACGCGGCGACGGCGAGGTCCTGGTACACCGTTTCGATGCCGCGTGCCCGTGCGTCCTGCGGTCCGGCGAATTTGATCGGCCTGCCGTGCAGCCGGATCTCCCCGGCATCCGGCACCAGGGCGCCGGTGAGTGCCTTGATCAGGCTCGTCTTGCCCGCGCCGTTGTCACCGATGACGGCCAGTACCTCACCGGGCATGAGATCGAAGTCGGCCTCGTCGATGGCGGTCACGTGCCCGTAGCGCTTGATCAGTCCGCGCGCGCTGAGCACGGGAGTGGGTCCGCCGTCCGGTGCGGGCGGGGTGGCGGACGCGGCCGGCGGCGGGGACTTCGACGCCTGCGGGGCGAAGTCCGTTTCCTGCGCCGCCGGGTGTTGGGGTGAGTCCGGGCCGGTCATCGGGTCCCCTTTCGCGAGAGCTGGTCGACGGTGACCGCGAGGATCACCAGAACGCCGGTGACCAGCGTCTGGTAGACGGACGAGACGCCCATCAGCTGGAGACCGTTGCGGAACACACCGACGATGAGTACGCCGACGAGGGTGCCGAGCACCGTGCCGCGGCCGCCGAACAGGCTCGTGCCGCCGAGCACGACCGCGGTGATGCTGTCGAGGTTGTCGGTCTGACCGGCCTGTGGATCGCCGACGCCGGTGCGTGACACCAGCAGCAGTGCCGCGATCCCGTAGACCAGCCCGGCAACCGTGTAGACGCCGACGGTGAGCCGGGACACGCGGATGCCGCTGAGCCTGGCGCTCTCTGCGCTGTTGCCGAGGGCGTAGACGTGCCTGCCCCAGGCGGTGCTGCTCAGCGCGTAGGCGAAGCCGAGGAAGAGCGCGATGGTGACCAGCGAACCGTAGGTGATGTCGGTCCTGCCGAGCGGAAAGGTCCGGCCCAGCGTGGTGAGCGGTCCGGGCAGGTTGGTGACCGTCTGCTCTGCGGAGTAGATGTGGGTCAGGGCGAAGGCGACGTTGAGCATTCCCAGGGTCACGATGAACGGCGGTAGCGGCACGATTCGCACCAGTATCCCGTTGAGCAGACCGAACCCGGCGCAGGCCAGGATCCCGAGGGCGATGGCGAGCAGCGGCGACAGCGGACTGCTCACGGCCAGCTTGGCGATGAGGATGCCGCCGAAGGCCATGACGGCGCCGCAGGAGAGGTCGATCCCGGCGGTGAGGATGATCAGCGTCTGCCCGATGGCGAGGGTGCCGACCACCATGACCTGCTGCAGGATCAGGGAGAAGTTGCCGCCGGACAGGAATTGGTCGGTGGTGGTGGAGAAGAACACCGATGCGAGGACCAGGGCCGCGAGGGGCCCCGCAGCCGGTGCCGAGAGGAGCCGGCGCAGCGTAGCCGCCGGCTCGTCGGCACGGACGGCGAGCGGAGTGGAAGTGGTCACCGTGGCTCAGCCCCAGCAGTTCTGCAGACCGAATCCGGTGTCCTTGGACTCGGCGCCGGTCTGCGGCTTGTCGGTGATGAGCTGGACGCCGGTGTCGGTGTAGCCGGAGGCTTTCTTGCCGCTCTTGGCGTAGTCGGCGATCGCCTTCACACCGTCGGCTGCCATCTTCAGGGGGTATTGCTGGGAGGTGGCTGCGATCTTGCCGTCCTTGACTGCCTGCACACCGGTGCAGCCGCCGTCGATCGCGACGATGGTGACATCGTTCTCGCGGCCCTTGGCCTTGATGGCGGTGTAGGCGCCGAGCGCGGCCGGTTCGTTGATCGCGTACACCAGATTGATGTCGGGTGCCTTCTGCAGACAGGTCTCCATGGCGGTCTGGCCCTTGGCCTGGTCGCCGCCGGTGTCCTGGGAGCAGACGATCGACGGGTCGGAGGCGCCGATGCCGAAGCCCTTGACGAATCCGTCGTGCCGCTGGACGCCGACCGACACACCGGGGGCGAGGTCCAGCGTGGCGATCTTCACCGGCTTGCCGCCCATCGCGGCCTTGGCGTAGGCGCCGATCAGCTCACCGGCCTTCACGTTGTCGGTGGCGAACAGTGCGTCGACGGCGGTCTGTGGCTCCGGCGGCGTGTCCAGGGCGATGACGAGCACGCCCTTGGCTCGGGCCTTCGCGATGGCGGGAACGATGGCCTTGGAGTCGTTGGGGGTGATCAGCACTCCCTTGACGCCGGCGGCGACCATGTTCTCCAGTGCGGTGACCTGTCCGGCGTTGTCCCCGTCGAACTTTCCCGCAGCGGTGGTCAGTTCGGCGTTCGAGCTCTTGGCCGCCTGCTCGGCGCCCTGCCTCATCTTCACGAAGTACGGGTTCGTGTCGGTCTTGGTGATCAGGCCGACCTTCACCTTGCCCCCGGACGGGGAACCTCCGTCGGAACCGGATCCGCACGCAGCCAGGGAGAGGGCGAGGCCGACGGCACCGATGGCGAGGACCGGGTGGGCTCTACGGGACATGTTGCGACTCCTACGGGAAGCAGTGAGCGTGGGCAGCCGAGAGGTGCCGAGCGGCGCCGGAGAGCGCCGTCGTCCTGGTGTCATCGTTGACACATGTCATCGTTGACACCGCCTGCGGAGGATGATGGACTCCCGGTCCGGCAACGTCAATGCCTTGTGCTGAAAGCCAGTTGGCCGTACGAAGGGCCGATCCCCGATGCCGCGCCCCTCCGGCCCGCCTGGCCGATGCGGCCGAAGCCCGATCCCGTGTCTCACCTGGAGGGTCCACCACATGCAGCCACCGCGTCAGGTCACCGTGCTGGGAGAGTGTGTCGCCGATGCCTTCGCCGGCCCCGGGTCCGCGCTCCCGCACACCGGCACGCAGGGCTCCTCACCGAATCAGCAGGGGATGGTCCTGCACGTCCTGCCGGGCGGTGGTCCCGCCAACACCGCTGTGGGTCTGGCCCGTCTCGGCACGCCGACGCGGTTGATGGCACGGTTGTCCGGCGATGTCTTCGGTCGCCTGTTCCGCGCCCATCTGCTGGAGTCGGGAGTCGATCTGTCGGATGCGGCGACCGCTGCCGAGCCGAGCACGCTCGCGGTCGCCGATGTCGACGCAGGCGGCCAGGCCTCGTACTCGTTCCACGCCGAGGGCACCGCGGACTGGCAGTGGACGCGCACGGAGCTGGCCGCCGGCGATCTGCGCAACTCGGCTTGCGTGCACTCCGGTTCGCTCGCGCTGGTCCGCGAACCGGGCGGCTCACTGGTGGAGGAGCTGCTGACCGGGGCACGGCGGCACTCCACGGTCAGCGTCGATCCCAACATCAGGCCGGCACTGGTCGACCCGGAGGTCTACCGCGCCCGACTCCCCGGCTGGTGCGCAGTGGCGGACATCCTGCGGCTGAGCCGGGACGACCTCGACGCGGTGGCCCCGGACCTCACGATCGAAGCGGCCTGCGACAGCTTCCACGCGGCTGGCGCTCGCCTGGTCGTGGTCACCCTCGGCGCGCACGGGGCGCTCGCCTCGCTCGACGGCCGGCGGATTTCCGTATCCGGTGTGCACACCCGCGTGGTCGACACGGTCGGCGCCGGAGATGCTTTCACCGCGGGGCTTCTGCACCACCTCGGCGGACGCGGCCTGCTGGGCGGCCGGCTCGAACGGCTGACGCCGGCCGAGGTCTCGGCGGCCTGTGCGTATGCGGTCCGCGTGGCGGCACTGACCTGCGCTGTCGCCGGCCCCAACCCGCCGTGGGCACACCAGATGGATCCGGAGCACAGCGGCGCGAGTGCCCAGGGACTGTCATGACGGTCCTGGACCGATCCTGTGCGGAGCGTTGACGGGCTCCCGACGGGGGCCCATCATCTGTCATCGATCGGATGTCATCGATGACATATGTCAACGATGACACTCATTCACCTAAGTGCAGAGAGTGGGTTCACATGCGCCGAAGAGTCGGGGCGCTGTTCGTCGCCCTGATCGCGGGCCTGGCCGCGTTGCTCCCGAGCACCCCAGCGGTCGCCGGGACCATCGGGGACTATCCCGAGTTCCCGTACCCGTCGACCACGTACAGCGAGCCGTTCCGCGGCCAGTTCCACTTCAGCTCGCAATCGGGCTGGATGAACGACCCGAACGGCCTGGTGTACGCAAACGGGGTCTACCACTTCTTCTACCAGCACAACCCGCACGGCCTGGCCTGGGACACCATGCACTGGGGCCACGCCACCAGCCCCGACCTGGTGCACTGGACCCAGAAGCCGATTGCGCTGGAGCCCGACGTGCACCCCGGCACGCTCTTCTCCGGAGGTGGCGTCGTCGACAAGGACAACACCTCGGGGCTGAAGACCGGAGCCCTCGATCCCCTCGTGGTGTTCTCCAACACCGACGGCGTCAGCGTGTTCTACAGCAATGACAACGGCCAGACCTTCCAGGCGTACGACAAGGGCCGCAAGCAGATCCAGATCCCGGACTCGAGCCGCGACCCCAAGGTCTTCTGGGACGCGGCACGCCACCGCTGGACCATGGTCGTCTGGTCCGATCAGGGCGGCAACGGTGTGAACATCTACACTTCACCGAACCTGCTGGACTGGACCTTCGCGAGCCGCTTCAAGGCCCCCTGGCTCTTCGAGTGCCCCGACATGTACCCACTGGCTCTCGACGGCAAGGCCGGCCAGCAGCAGTGGGTCCTGACCTCCGCCTCAAGCCAGTATGTCGTCGGGTCCTTCGACGGCACGACGTTCAGCACCGACTGGACCGGCCCGCAGCAGATGGACCTGGGCACGACGTACGCGGGTGGCACCTTCTACGCCGCGCAGACGTTCACGAACACACCGGACGGTCGCACGGTGCAGATGGCCTGGCAGGGCGGCAACCGCGGCAGTACCTGGACCGGCAACGCGACGTTCCCGGTGACGCTCGCCCTGGTCAGCACAGCGGACGGGCCACGGATCACCCGTACGCCGGTCGCCGAGCTCGCCTCGCTGGCGTCGGAGACCAAGAGCTGGAAGAACGAGACCGTCAACGCAGGCAGGGCCGGTAATCTCTTCGGCGACATCAAGGCCGACACCTACGAGATCACCGCACAGTTCGACGTGAAGGGAGCGAGCGCGGCGCAGTTCGGCTTCGACCTGCACGCCCGGTCCGACGGCACCGCCGATCGCAGCGTGGTCTATGACACCAAGGCGCAGACCCTCCAGGGCAAGCCGCTCAAGCCGACGAACGGCAAGATCACGATGCGGCTCCTGGTGGACCGGGGCCAGTTGGAGACATTCGCCGACGGCGGACGGTACTCCCTGTCCGACAACGCCGACTTCGACTCCGCGGCCGACAGCCAGGGCATCCGGCTCTTCGCCGTCGGCGGCAAAGCGAAGCTGGACAGCGCGACCTTCGCCCGCCTCAACACCAGCTGGGGTACGTCCCAGTCCACTCTTCTCAGCAACCTGAAGGGGCCCTGGCACGCGGCCGGCGGCGCCTGGAGCGACGTGAGCGCGGGCAAGCGCGCCTCCACCAGCGGCGACGGCTTCTACATGAGCGCGGGCAGCAGCGGCGACGCCGTCTACCAGGGTGACATCACGCTGGACACGGCACACGCCGGTGGCCTGACGTTCCGCGCGAACGCCGCGGGCGCCGGCTACACGGCTACTCTCGACACCAGCGGCGTGGTCAAGCTCTGGCGCCCCGGCAAGGACATCGCCGTCCACTCGACACCGATCACCGCCGGCCGCACCTACCATCTGAAGGTGCAGACGGCCGGCTCCCGCATCCGGGTCTGGCTCGACAACGGCGCCGACCCCGTCATCGACGCCACCGACACCACGTACACGAGCGGCCTGTTCGGCGCGAATGTGTACAACGGCGCGGCAACGGTGCAGAACCTGAACACCGGTACAGCCGGCTTCTCCGCGTTCCCCACCGGAAGGTGGACACCGCGCGGCGGCAACTGGACGGTCACCCCCGCCGGGCTGAGAGGGGACTCCGCACAGGACGGCTTCTACCTCAGCGACCGCGCAGGCACCGACTTCACCTACGAAGGCGACCTGTCCGTCACCAACGGCGCCGCCACCGGCCTGACCTTCCGGGCCGGCGCCGACGGGGCCGGCTACACGGCCAACATCGACACCGACGGCGTGGTCAAGCTCTGGCGCCCCGGAAAGGACATCGGCACGTATTCCACTCCGATCGTCGAAGGCCGCACCTACCACCTGAAGGTGCGAACGGACGGCTCCCGCATCCGCGTCTGGCTCACGGGACGTACCGACCCCGTCATCGACGCGACCGACGACACCTATACCAGTGGCCTGTTCGGCGTGAACAGCTTCGCGGCGAACACCATCGCGCAGAACGTGACCGTCAGTTGACCGGTCGGGGCCTTCCCGTGACCCGCGCCCGCGCCGGGCCGCCGGGAGGGCTCCGCTCCGGAGAGCCGGGGGTCGTGACCGGTGGGCTCGCATCTCCAGCTATCGCCGGTTCTCCGCGAGAACGAGCGAACCGGTGACAGTGCGTGGTCGTAGTTCAGTAGGCTCGCGACGCCTGTGGATGGTCGAGGCAGCACCTTCGACCGGCGTCGCGACCATCCGGAGGAACCTTGCCCGACACGGGACCCCGTGCTGCTTCCGACTCCTGATTCTCAGCCGGGTCGCTTGGCCATGACGACCAGACCCGGCCCGCTCTGCTCATCCGCAGGGAGCCGAAGTTCGGCGACCGGGCTCAGTCCGGCCTGCTCGATCAGGTCCACGAGTTGTTCCGGCCGCCATTTGTGTGTCGTCCAACGAACGGGTACGCCTCCGTATGCCTCGGTGCGCACCGCGTCTTCGTCGCCGACGTGTGTCGCGGTGAGGAAGTGTCCGCCGGGCTTCAGGGCGCGCGCGAACAGGGCGAGGACCTGGGGAAGGACGTAACGGGGGAGGTTGAACAGTGACCACCACCCGAGCACGCCGCCGAGGGACGCTTCACCGAGGTCGAGGTCGGTGGCAGAAGCGACGCTGAAGCGGCACTGCGGATGAAGACGGCGCGCGTTCTCGATCATGCGAGGGGAGAGATCGACCCCGGTCACGTCGAGTCCGCGTTCGGCAAGGTAGGCGGTCACCGTTCCAGGTCCGCAACCGACGTCGAGGACGGGCCCTATCTCGCTCACGGTGTCGGCGAAGGCGTCGATCGACGCCTTGAGCCATGGATGTCTACGGATGTCGCCGAATCCTGTCGTCACCACCATGTGGGCGTAGTTGTCGGCCACGCGGTCATAGGACTCACGGACCACGTCGAGATCGGCTGGGCGGTCAACAGGGTGGGCGTGCATCAGCCGATGATAGAACTGCGCGACGGCCCACCGGAGCCCGTCGGGCCTTCGCCGTACTGGTGGTGTGGCTACAACTCACTTGCGTGCACGCGGCGTTCCGGAACCCGCCACCTCCTCCAACGGGGACGCCGTCAGGGTCGTCAGCCCTCGGTTCAAGGCCCCACTCCTCGCGAAGAGGCGGCCGCATGCCCCACAACCTGGCCAGAGGCGGCTCCGTCGAGACGACGAGGGCGGGACGATTTCGATCGCACACTGCCACCTGAGCGTCAGGGTTCGGCGTTCGCCTGTATCGATGGGCCCGCAACGAGTTCTGTCTCGACTGAGTGGCCGCGAACGTGGCACCTTCGCAAGTCGACCGGTGCAGTTCGCCCTCACGGGGGGTCGCCGTGCCGCGGCGCGCGAACGGCCCTGATCCGGAACCACCCGTCGGCGTCCACGAGCAGGGACCGGTACGGCGTGGGCGCCGGCCGAATTACAGCTGCGGGTGATCCGGACACTGCTGTGCACCGTGCCGCCGTTCCCGAGCCCGCCGACGCCCGGCGCGCCCTGTGGCCGCCGAGGAGGTCCGGCGCGCCGCAGCCGACCGAAGTCGACCGCCGCGTCGAACAGGGCCCTTCGGGTCCTCGCCTGTCGTCCGGGCCGGCACCCCCGAACCCTACTTGCCTAAAGCGGGACTGATGAAGTGTCAGCTCCGTGTACCGGTCGGGTCGACAGATCCGGTTGGCCCTCTTGCGCTGAGCACTCGACATGAACATGCTAGCCCTCGCGAGTTCTACCCGCATAGACCTGCTGATGGCAACTCGAAATCATCCTGAACGTTCACCCCCCTTGTCGGCGCCCCGCCACCACACGGGGCGCCGCACGCTCACAGGAGGAACCTTGAACAGACGTATGACGCGACGCAACGCCTTGGCGCTCACCCTGTGCGCCACGACGGTCGTCGCGCTGTCGGGCGTCGCCACGCCCGCGGCGGGCGCAGCGGCACGGTCGGAGACCCCGACGGCCGCTCCGTCGTCGACGGTGACCCGTATCGAGGACAGGACAGCCAAGGCGGTGGCCGCATCGCTGGCGAACGCCGGGTGGCGGGAGGAACTGCGTTCGGCGGTACTGAAGTCGGACGAGATCGATCTACGCGCGGTGACCGCGCGCGCGGCGAACACGGCCGGCCGGCGCCTGACGGGCGCGGTGGCCGACGCCGACCGGCGGATCGTGGCGGTGAAGGGGCTGGACAGCAGCGTGGGTTCACTGCTGCGGCTTCGGCTGGGTACCGACGCGATGAGGAAGGAATTGACGCCAGGTGCGAGCCCGTTGGTGGCGGTGGCGACGCAGGATGACAACGCGGCGACGGTGACAGCGTACGACAGCAGGGGCCGGGCGCACACCCTGGACGCGACCGAGGCTCCGCGGCGGGCGGTGTACGTGATCGACCTGGACGTGTCCAAGGCGGTGGCAGCGGGGCTGGACCTGCTGAACAAGGAGCTGACGAAGGACGGACTGACCGCACCGGAGGCCGACCGGCGGACGGGGGCGCGCGCGACGGCGGCAGCGGGCGGATTCTGGACGACCAAGATCGACGCGGTATCCCTCAACGACGACGAGGAGCCGTGGACTTCAGGTGATGCGGAGATCTTCTCGCTGGTGAGCGGCTTCGGGCTGGACGGCAAGGTCCGGGTGGACTCGGTCGACATGCCCTATCTGGACACCGACCATCACACGTACTACCCGAATCAGATCCTGGTGAACTGGTCGAACTACAAGTACAACCTGGCCGACGTGGTGATGATGGAGGACGACGGTGACACGAACTACGCCGCCCTCACCAAGGCCATCGCGGACGCGCTGCTGACGATCACCGATCAGGGCGCGTACGTACCCCTGGTGAACGCGATCCTGGATGCCATCCCGGCGTCCTGGTACACCAACGATCCCGACTACGTGGACTCCTGGTACACACTCGCGGTCAACTCCACCGGCACCATCAACGGAGCCCGGGGCAACGGCTGGATGCAGGTCTCCAAGTACTGGGTCCAGGAACTCTGAACCTGCCGTACGAGCCTTCCGCGCCTCCTGGGTCCTTCTTCCCGGACCGAGCCCGGAATGATCCGGACGAGAGACCACAGCCGGGGCCCGAGCTACCCTCCGCTCGGGCCCCGGTCCGGCTCGGGAACGAGGAAGGATGGCCGCCCGAACCGTGGGCCTGAACATCACCGGAGCGCGCCCTCCCGTGTTCGGCACCACGCTCGTCGACATCACCCTCACCGATCGGTCGTCACCGGCGGCCCGCCCGGTCGGGGTGCAGTGATGTCGTGGCGCGCGCATGGAGCGCAGGCGGACGGGTCAGAATTCCCGGTCGATCCCCGTGACGGCCGCCGGCCCCAACGGTGCGTCGTCCATGGACAGGCCGCTGCTCCGGAGTGCGGCGGACACCAGGCGGGCGGCGTCGCTCTCGGCGGAGGCCCGGTCGGAGGCCTCGACCTGCAGCCTGACGGAGAACGCGTTGCCGTCGTCCTGGATCGTCAGGAGGTTCAGGTCTTCCGTCTCGCCGAGATCTGTGTTCTGCGGATCCTGCGGGCGCAGCCTCCGCTCCACCTCGGAGCGCGCCGCGTCGGTGATGCCGTGGACGAAGGTGCCCGGCACGGTGATGACGTAGGTGGTCACAGAAACTCCTCGCATGACGGTTCCAAAGGTGCTGGTACTTCGCGTCTCCCCAGTTCCGAGGATTACACCTGTGTCTGCGAACGGTGGACATCGTGGCGGGCATGTTGACGGGAAGCTGCCTTCCGTGCGGCCGGACCCGAGCCGCTGCCTGTGCCCGGCCAAGGCGCCCCGGTACGTGCGCGTCGCCGCCATGCCTCGTTGGCCCTGATCCCGGGGCGGTGCGAAAAAAGAGCCCCGCAATGCGAGTAGGGCCGTAACCCGTACGGGTGGGGGTAGGCGAGTAGTGGGAGCCGAGCGAGGGAGTTCCGATGACGAGAGAGACATCGATGCGCGCGGTGGGATGGGCACAGTCGTTTCCCATATCGCGCGGGGTACGGGCCGGCCGCCGCTGGACACGCGAGCACCTGGAGTCCCTGGGCTGGACGAAGGACGCGCCGGAGACCGTGGACGCGGTACTGCTCAGCGTCTCGGAGCTGGTCACCAACGCGCACATACACGCACACAGCGAAGCGCAGTTGGTGCTGACGTGGGACAGCCGCTGCCTGCATGTCAGCGTCCACGACTCCGACCCGATGCCGCCCGCCCAGCGGTCCGAGGACGTCACGACGACGGGCGGACGCGGACTGGCCATCGTCGACGCGCTCGCAGACAGCTGGAACACCCGTCCGCAGCGGTCGGGCAAGACCGTCACCGCCTGCTTCGTGCCGCCCGGTGCCCCGGCGCCGCGTCACGGCGAGACCATCGGCTGACGCCCGGGCGGGAGTGACTCCCCAGGGGCAGGATCGGAACTGCCATGCCGGGTGCCGGGTGGCCGGCCGCCGTCCCCTGCGCGCACCGGGCAGGGCAGCATGCCGGCCGGCGCCATCCGCGGCCGCGGGTCTATCGCCACGTCTGTGTGGTTCGCCCGTCCTTTGCCACGCGGTAGTAATCGGCCACCGACATCTGCAGTCTGAAGACCATCCCGTACCGCTTGCGAAGGTCCGCGACCGTCGTCGATGCCGGCTCGCTCAAGCACCGCTTGACGGGCGGATCACTCTCGGCACACGGCTCCGGCTCCTCGATCAGTCTCTTCCGGCTGCTGCGCACGGTGTCCCACGACAGGGTCTGCGACGGGTCGAAGACCTGGCCCGGTTCCGGCGCGTCCGGGCCTGTCGGGTTGGGGCCGTGACCTCGGTAGTAGGCGACGAGCCGCTTGCGGTAGTCGTTGTGGTCGAAGGGGATCGTGTTCGCGGTGGCTCCGGAGGCGTCGTGGTCTCCGGCGGTGAAGACATCGTCCAGCACGTCGCCGATGCGGTGCGGGGCGGCGCCGTAGTAGGCGGTGACGCGCATGGCACAGCGGATCTTGTACTGGTCGTCGCCGGTCTGGAAGAACAACTCTTTCGCCGTTCCCCCGACACACAGGTCATTCACCGTGACCAGGCCCAGGGAGAGAGGCGTGCGCTCGTCGTAGGCGCGCACGATCTTCCTGAGATGCTCCTCAGCAGCCTTCCGGGACTGTTGCGCCTGGCTGCTGCCCGCGAGCTTGCGCACCTCTTTCGGGCTCGTGGCGCGACTGTCGGAAGAACAGGCGGAAAGGGCGAGGAGAAGAAGGAGACCGAGGGCACCCCTGGCTCCGTCCCGCACGGCACGTGCGGTGATCAGTGTCCGCTTCGCAGTCATGTGGCCATTGTTTCAATGTAGTTGGCAACGGATATCCGTACGCGTACTCGGACGAGTCCGGGGGCACCCGAGGTGGCGCACCCCCGGACTCGAAGAACGCCTGTACCTACAGACCCATACCCGCCATGGTGCGTTCCAGGGAGTTCGCGTACAGGCGCGCACCCCCGATCTTCGGGTGGAACGACTGGGCCGACAGGCCGTAGTTCTTGATGATCGGCCAGTCCTTGACCGGGTTGTCGGATTCGGTGAGGGTCTTCACGATGCCGTGGACCTGCTCCGGGTCCCCGCATACCGCTTGGCCCGCGAAGTCACTCTGCGGGTTGGAGAACCACACCTGTGCGCCCTCTTGCTCCGCATCGTCCGCCGCTCCCTGCATTGCGGCAGCGAGGATGCCGGCGGTGTCGTTGAGCCAGGCCGCGGAGGCTTCGGACAGACCGATGGTGGGCAGGCCGATGATGTTGATGTTGAGGCAGGAGCCCTTGTTGGAGATCAGCGGCGGGTAGCCCATCAGCGCGATTTTCGCCTTGGGGGCGAGTGCATGGATCCGCAGCAGTGTCTCGGTGATGTCCGGGCGGACGATCTCGTTGATGATGCCCGACACGGCCGTCTCCAGTGACTGGCCGACGAATTTCTGGTCCCGCCCGCCCACTGACGCGTCCGGACTGTCGAATGTCTTGTCCTTGCAGTTGCCGTCGCCGAACGAGACGAGACACTTCTGGACGATGTCGGAGAAGCGGGCGTCGTTGCCGCCGATGGAGATCGTGACCAACGTCGTGTTCTGGTCCAGGTAACCCTGTTCGATCTGCGGCAGCTCACCGCCGTTTTCCTGCACGTCGCTCAGGACGTTGTACGTACGGGCGCCGGAGCAGGCGATGAGGTGGTAGTCCATGTTCGGATCGGATCCGTCGTCGAGGTCGCCGACGGACGCAGACCGTCCGGGAACCGTCGCCTGCCTGGACCAGGCGTACCGGGAGCGGTGGCAGGCGTCTCGGGTCTTGTCGTTGTTCACGTTGCGATAGTTGGTTTCGGGGTAGTAGTCCCGATCTCCTTCCGACGCACCCTCACCGGAGGAGTAGGAGTCGCCCATGGCGACCACCATGTCCTTCGGCTTGCCGGGAAGCGGCTGGAAGGCGACGGCTCCCCAGGCGATGTCCTCATCGGCTGTGCCGTCCGCGGTGGCGTTGGACAGCTTCACCTTGGGCGTGCCGGTGAAGTGGAAGACGCCGAGGCTGACCCAGCGGCCGGCGCGTTGCTCGACGGCACGGGTGTCGCTGTCGCTGTCGGTGTTGAGGACGGTGTACTTCGCCTGCCGGGTCTGCGCTCCCGTGTCGGGGAGATGGACGGAGACGCGTGCCCATCCGAGGGTTTCGGGGTCGGTCCAGGTGCCGTCGACGGTCATGCTCCCGCTGTCACCGCCGAGATGCCCCGTGTCGCGGGTGTGGGCGTACCAGAAATGACCGCCGTATCCGCCGCCGATCTGGTGCAGGTCCTCCTTCGCCTCGTAGTAGCCGTCGCTGTCCGGATAGAAGGTGAACTGGAAGCTGCCGGAAGAGGTCACCTGTCCGCAATCGCCCCAGGATTCGGTGGTGTTGGGGACGGAGGCGACGACGTGGGAGCCGGGTGGGGCGCCGGAACAGACGGGTTGGCCGCTCTGCAGGCGATAGCCGCGGCCCGGCTCGGACACCAGGGTCGCGTACTTGATGTGCTCGTGCCCGCAACTGGAGTCGCAGTCCGATTTCCACGTCGCGTTCGGCTGGTTCCACCAGTACTGCTCGTAGCACTTCGCGTCCGGGCAGTCCGGCGGGTTGCTCGAATCGCAGTTGTTGAGGCTGTTGCAGAAGGTGCTCAACGGCGGCGAGACCGCGCTGCGCTGCGCGGTGGTGGTCCACCACGCGGGGTAGAAACCGGCTGTGGCGTAACCGTCGTCCCCCGGCCAGTCCTGACGGCCCGATGTGGCGTAGGAGAAGCCGGTGTCGATGGACCAGGCGGACCAGCCCATCACCTTCTCCTCATATGGCCAGTCCTGCGGATGCGCCGCGTCCTTGTTCGCGTCCGGCCCGTCCACGTCGGTGTCCATGAACGGGTGGCCCCACCCCTTCGCATACACCGGGTTGACCGGGTTGTTGTACCAGCCCAGGCCCCAGTGCCCGTCGTTGGCGGGGGCGTCGGATACGGGGTTGAAGCCGAGGTTGTAGTTCCAGACTGCGGTGAACCAGTTCTCCACACGGGAGGGGTCGTCGTTGTTCACCGTGACTGTCTGCCCTGCCTCGTGGACCTCGTTCCACTTGTCCGCGAGGATCTGGACGGAGGCGGCGATGTTCGTGGCGTAGTCGACGGCCACCGCCTTCTGCCTGTCCGGGGACAGGTTCGGGATGATGTTCCCGTATGCGTCCTTCTTCTCGTAGCCGTCACGGCGCATTCCATCGGTGATCTGCCCGACGCCGTACCCGCAGTCGGACTCGTCCCAGTGGATCTTCCAGTAGGCGTTCGGGTCGCCCTCGACCGTCTCACGGCCGTAGTAGCCGTCCATGGCGGCGAGCGGGCTGCCCATCTGCCCTGGAATCGAGCCCTGTTCGGCCTGCCACAGGTTGGATTCCTGGGCGAGGATGCCGAGCAGGACGTTGGCCGGAACCTGGCCGCCACCGGTCAGGATCGGCGCCGGGAACAGACCCTGTGGGTCGATCGTGCCGATACCCGTCTGATTGCGGTAGCCGCCCTGCCTGATCCAGTTGGAGCGAAGCTGACCGCGCACGGCCATGTCGACCGCCCACTCCACCTGGTTCGGTGTGGGCTGCAGCGCCTGCGCGTTCACGTCGTTGCGGGAGATCGCGCAATGGCGGTCCGGGTCGGTGGGGTCGTGGGAGACGGTCCCGACGGCGGACGCGGCACGGGAGTGCGCACCCGTGGTGGCGAGGGCAGGGGAAGGCCGCGCGGCAGAGGCGCTCGTCGCTCCTCCGGCAACGCCCTGGGTGATGGCGGCGCCGGTAGTGGTGGCGGTGGAGGTGACCGTCAACCGGTCCTCCTCCGCGCCCTTGACCGCAGTCGCCTCCGGCTCCGCCGCGCTCTTCTTCGTGAACCCGCGTCCGGCGCCCGAGATCCGCTCCAGACCGGCTCTGACGCCCGAGGTGAGTACGGGGTCGACGGCGAGCCGGCCGTGGGAGGAGATGTCGGCGGTGGCCGGGGCATCGAGTTGCGTGATCCCGGTCCCCTCCACACTCGCCTTCTTCGCGGGGTGCCCGGTGAGGAAGATACGGGAAGCGCCCTGGGCGAGAGCGAGGTCCCCGAGCGGACCGGTGGCCACCGTGGCCGGTCTGCCCTTGCCCTTCCACAGCTTGGCGTGCGCCGTCTTCTCTCCCTCGCGCTCCATGAACGCGACGCTGCCACCCTGACCCGGGCGGATGTCGAACGGGACACCCCCGGCCTCCGTCAGGGTCTTCACCTTGCCGGAGCCGTCCAGGTGGACGAGGCGGTTCCCACGCGCGGCCACGGTGCCGTCGGACACAGGTACGGCCGACGTCACCTCCCCGCCCGTCGTCACATCAGCCGTCCTGTGTCCGGAGACGTCGACGGTCACCACCCGTGTGCTCATGCCCTTGACGTCGTTCATGCCCCGGAAGGCGGTGAAGGCGGCGGTGCGGGTGGCAGGGTTGCAGGTGGGGTCGAAGTAGGCGAGCGAGGCCGTGAACGGCAGCTTCGTCACCGCGCCGGTCCTGACGTCGACGACGGCGGTGAAGGCACCGCCCTGCATCAGGTCCGGCTTGTTCGTGAAGCTCCTCGGCGCATAGGCGACAGCGACATGGGAACGGTCCATGACGCAGGTGTTGCCGATCCACGAATCCGCCGACATCCCTGGTTCGGCCAAGGTGGCGACGGTCTTCCACTCGTACGCCTTCGCGCTGTCCGCTACCAGGACGTGCAGGCCGTCGCTGTCGGCCGCCGAGATGACGGCTCGGTCCTGGGATGTCTTCCAGCCCTTCCCCAGCTTCTTGTCCGGGGTGGGGACCCGGCCGGGAGACTGCGGCGCGGCCCGGTCGCTTCCGGGGGTCGGCTCCGGGGCGGCGGCGGCCGGCGCGGCCTGGAGCAGTCCGCCGGCGAGTGCGGCGCAGACGGCCGCCGCAGCCAAGGGCGCGTACGTTCTCTTTCTTGATCTGTGCTTCATGGGTCTCAAGTGAGTGTCTTCCTCGAGTCCTTCGACGGATGTCCCGGTGTGCCCGGTCGGCACACGGAACCGCTTCTCCGGGCATGCCGGAGCGCCTCCCGGGGGAACGGGAGATGTCATGGGGCCGATGACGAGCCCGGTGCCGGACGGGTCATCGCTCCGCGGCGAGCACACAGGGGCCGACCACGACGGTCGGCCGGAGATGCCGGGCGGCTGTCTGCTTGCCGGCCTCGGCCGGCGTTCGTCGTCGGGTTGGACAGCAGTCCTGGTCCGCCGGATCGCGGACCACACGTGGACCCGCGTCCGGGTCGGCTCAGCTTCGTCCCGAGGTGAAGGGATTCCTGTCGGCTCGCCCGTTGTACGAGCTCAGCGGGGTGACTTCGGCGCGGGCAGCCGGGGGGACACCGGGAACAGGGTCAGCCGCGAGCAACCTGTCCGGGTGTGTCCTCGGTACCGCGCCTCTCGGACACACAGAACCCCCCAGTTCAGCTTCCGGCACATGGGCCAACTCGCTGTGCACCAAGGGCCCTGCCGCCGGTCGCGCTTCGCGCCCGGCGACCAAGGAGTGGTCTGGTCCACTCCCCCGGGCGGCGATCACTATAAAAGCTGCATGTACACGCCAGGCAGCTACCTCATCGGGCTCTGGCCGGAAACCGCTTCGGCCACCACCCCAAACGGAATGCGGTTCCACGGACCGCAGCAGACGCCTCTGTTGTGAAGTTCCCCCGAGCGGAACCGGGGCGAGGCGACATGGCGTGTGATCAGGTTGGCCGTTTCCCGGCAGTCGTGACGCCTGCGCTCACGAGTTCGGCATCGTCGTCGGCAGGCTCTGCGAATCGTCGACCGCGCACTGAGCCCCAAGGGCTTCCTGCTGCCCGCCGGATGACCCCGGGGGCGGCGGCGCGCCCGTTCCCGGGTGCGGCCGACCCCCGCCGTGCTCCCGGTGGGCGGGAGCACGGCGCCACCCTGGCTCCGGCGGCCTCGCGCCGGTGAGGGCCGGGTCGTGGTGTGCACGCGTCGCGCAGCCGTGCGGACGGCGTCCGGCGGGGCGGGCCACGGACGTCCCACGTCGTTCTATGCGCTGAGTACTCCGGTGGCCAGCAGGCCGAGGAGCAGTGTGCCGACGATGATCCGGTAGATCACGAAGGCGTTGAAGGAGTGTTGGGCGACGAATTTCAACAGCCAGGCGATCGAGGCGTACGCGACCACGAACGAGACGGCGGTGCCTGCGACGAGGGGCGCGGCACCGACTCCGGCGCCGACGGCGTCCTTCAGCTCGTACAACCCCGCGCCGGTGAGGGCGGGGATGCCGAGGAAGAAGGAGAGCCGGGTGGCCGCGACCCGGTCCAGGTCGAGGAAGAGAGCGGTGGACATCGTGGCACCTGAGCGCGAGAAGCCGGGGAAGAGCAGGGCCAGGATCTGCGAACTTCCCACCAGCATCGCGTCCTTGAACGAGGTGTCGTCCTCCCCGCGCTTGTGCCGGCCTGTCCGGTCGGCCGCCCACATCACACCGCTGCCGACGATCAGCGAGGCCGCCACCACCCAGAGGGAGCCCAGCGGGCCCTCGACGAGCGGCTTGGCGGCGAGCCCCACGACGACGATCGGTACGGTCGCGTAGATGACCCACCAGGCGAATTTGTAGTCGTGGTGGTAGCGCTCCTCGCGGTCGCGCAGTCCCAGGCTCCAGGCGGAGACGATCCGCACGATGTCCTTGAAGAAGTACACGAGCACGGCGGCGATGGCGCCGACCTGAATGACAGCGGTGAAGCCGACCACCGAGGCATCGCCGACCGGGATGCCCATGATCCCTTCGGTGATCTTGAGGTGACCGGTGGAGGAGACGGGCAGGAATTCCGTGACTCCCTCGACGATTCCGAGGACTACGGCCTGACCGACGCTGATAGCGCTCATCGGGGTCCAATTCTGCGGTGGATGGGGCGGAGGCGTGACTCCTGCGAAGCGATGCCTGAGGTGAGCGACCGTACTCAGTGGCGGAGTGCTCGTACGGTCCGGCACGCCTTGGTCGCGCCTGGTTCGATCGGAGAGGACGGCTCGTCCCCGGCCACCGGACCGGCCCGGGCCCAAGTCGTCGGGCCGTCCGCTGCCCACTCCCCCGGCCGTGTCGCCGTCGGCGTGGCACGGCGCGTCGGGCCCGGGTGCGGTGGTGGCTCCTGCGGCCACCGCCGAGAAGATCCCTTTGCGGAGGGGATGTCGTGCCGCCCCCGGCCGGGCCCGAGGTCCGGCCGGGGGCGGCACGGCTACGCCGTCCGGACCCCGGCCGGTCTCGCGCCTCGGCACATCTCAGCCGGCGTCAACTGCGGCTGCGGGGAATCCCGCTCGGCTCCGGGTGACGGGCACCGTGCCGGTCAGAGCGCACGGGCGAGAAGGTCCTCGAGCGCCGTCCAGTGGCGTTCGTCCGCAACGGGGTTGTAGGCGTTGGTGTCGGCCTGCGTGTAGCCGTGGTGCGCGCCGGGGTAGACCTCGCACCGGTGGCGGACGCCCGCTGCCGTGAGTGCCTTCTCCAGGCGCTCGATCTGCTCGGGGGGCATGGAATGGTCCTGATCGGCATGCCCGAAGTACACCTCTGCGGTGATGCGGTCGGCGAGCAGGTGCGGGCTGTCCGCGGCATCCGAGGCCAGGTTCCCACCGTGGAAACCCGCGACGGCGGCGACGCGGTCGGGATAGGCGCAGGCCGTCCGCAGAGCCAGACCCGCGCCCATGCAGTAGCCGGTGATACCGATCGGTCCGTCGGTGGCCTGCGGGCAGGCGGCCAGCCAGCGCAGATAGGCGTCGGCGTCACGCACCACCAGCTCGGGAGTGAGTGACTGCAAGACGGGGACGATGCGCTCGAAGATGCCGGGGCGCTGGTCGGGGCCGATGAAGTCGGGAAGCTCCACCACCGGGGCGCGGCCATGACGGTAGAAGACGTTGGGGACCAGGACGGTGTACCCGGCCCCGGCGATGCGGTCAGCCATCTTCTTCAGTTGCGGGCGCAGTCCGAAGGCATCCATGTAGAGCAGAACCGCCGCGTGAGGGCCACCGTCGTCGGGGTGGGCCAGGTATGCGTCGGCAGTGCCATCCGGGGTGGGAATGTTCACCGCTGTTCCGTGCACGGCAGTCATCGGTACGTCACTTCTCTCTGTCTCACATTCGATGGCGGCGCCGATCCTGCGCGGGACCTTGCATGTGCCCGGCACCGCGCTGACGCCACCGCGGGCAGAAGTGCGTCCGTCCCCGTGCCCTGTTCGCTGCGCACGCCGACGGGCCGCGGCCACTGCCTGCTGTCCGTTCATGATGCCGATCATCGGCCGGGCGGCCAAGGCGACATCGAGAAGTGCCACGATCACCTCCGCGCACGGGACTGACGAATTGCCGTGCGGACCGTCCCGGGTGCTGAGAGTCGACGAGCGTTCTCGGCCCGGTTTTCACCGAGGTCCGGGCAGGCGGGAGTCACAGATCGAGGGTGATGTCCGCGGGCGGCTGTGAGCAGCAGATGAGCGCGTTGCCCTCGGCCGGAAGGTCGATCGGGTCGGGAGAGTAGTCGACACGGCCGGAGACGACAGCGGTCTCACAGGTGTGACACACGCCGGTTCGGCACGACCACCGCACCGGGATGTCGCATGCCTCGGCGAGTTCCAGCAGCGTGCCGTAGCCGGGGTCCCACGGAACGACAAGGCCGGTGCGGGCGAAGGACACGGACGCGCCGGTGCCCGGTCCGGCCGGATGGGCGGGCATGTGAGGGGCCGGTGCATCGGTCGGAACCACTCCGGGCGTGATCGCGGTGACGGATCCGAACGTCTCCGTGTGGATCTGTGCAGGATCCAGGCCGCAGCCCACAAGTGCCTGTGTCATGTCGTCCATGAACCCCACCGGACCGCAGATGTAGGCGTTGGCGTCCGGCGGGAGTCCAAGAGTCAGGAGTAGCTGGGGAGTGAGCCGTCCGGTGGAGGTGTAGTCGTCACCGGGACGGTCGTCCTCGCGCGGGCGGCTGTAGGCGACATGCAGTCGGCCGCCGGGCAGCCGGGACAGCAGGGCGCGCGCCTCCTCGGCGAAGGGGTGTTCGGTGCCGTCCCGGGCGCCGTGCAACCACCACACCGGTCGACGATCACGGTTGTCGGCCAGCTCGTGGAGCATGGAGAGTACCGGGGTGGCCCCGACGCCTGCGGAGATCAGCACGACGGCTGCCTCGTCCTGCTCGAGCGTGAAGGTGCCTCGTGGCGCAGCCACTTCCAGGACGTCGTCGACCGCAACATGTCGATGCAGGTATCCGCTGCCGGCGCCGTGGGGTTCCTGTTTGACGCTGATCCGGTAGTGCGTGTCCCCGGGGCGCCCGGACAGGGAATAGCTGCGGACGACCGGTGCGCCCTGCGGATCGGGGTGCATCCGGACTGTGACGAACTGGCCGGGCAGTGCCGGGGGAAGCGCACTGCCGTCGATCGCGGCGAACGTGAAGGAGAAGATGCTCATGCTCTCCGGAGCGATGTGCGTGACCACCAGAGGACGGAAGCCCGGCCAGGCCGGCGGCGGGCTGCCCGCTGCGGCCGTCAGCGCCGTGCTGCCTCCCGCACGGCCCTTCGAGTCGTACTCGTCCATGAGTGACTGCATGGACGTTTTCCAGCCGGGGCTGAGCGCGGGAATGCGGAGCGCCCGCTCCACCTGGGCACGTGAGCGCCCGGGTCTGTAGAGGACGGCGTCGATCTCCGCGACGGTCATGGCTTCCGGCCCGGTGGAGACTTTGACGATTTCGTCTCCGGCCTGGACCGCCCCTTCGGCCAGCACCTTCAGGTAGAAGCCGGGGCGTCCGTGTGCGACCAGCAGGGCCGGCATCCGCGGCTCGTCCATCCGAAGGGCTACGCGGTAGCAGGTCACCCGGGGCTGGGTGACTTCGAACAGAGCGTCGCCCACACGGTACCGGTCACCGATGCACACCTCGTCGTCGGGCAGTCCGTCCACGGTGAAGTTCTCACCGAACTGACCATGGGTGAAATCGTTGCGGTGCAGGTATTTCTGCCAGTACCGATAGGAGTCCATCTGGTACACCAGTACTGCCCGGTACGGCCCGCCATGACCGTTTCGGTCACCCTGGCCGTCCCCGTCGATGTTCAGTTTCCTGACCATCCGCGGGCCCGTGACCGGCTGCTTCCACACACCGGTATGCGTCACCCGGCCATTCCAGGGAACGTCACGGGGCATCCCGACATTCACCGCGATGAGCATGGCCATCGATACATCCATCTCCCCGGTCGGGCGGACCGCCCCTGCTGCTCACGCTGATACGCCGACTTCCGATGGCGGGTCAGGACACCGGCACGCTGCGCTGCACTCCGGTCGGCCTCCGGCCGAGTTTCTCGTACACGTGGCCCGGACCCACGGACCCGCGTGCGGGCCGGGACTCCCGAACGCCGGGAAACCTCGGCCCGATTCCGGCGGGCCGAGGTTTCCCTGTGTTGCGGTGATGCAATTACCACTTGTCGCCGCGGTAGTCCTCGACAACTCGGAAGCTGCCGACTACACCGTTCCTCACGAACACACCGCCGCGGACGAAGCGAGGGCTGACGCCGTTGCTGGTGCTCCACGGACCGACCGTGGCCAACGGAGAACCGTTGTCGCAGGTCGCGCCGCGGAAGACCTCAACGGTCCGACGGCTGTCGTTGCGGACGTTGAGAGTCCTGGAGCCCAGGCCGCTCACCACGGTGATGCAGCCGTCGGAGTGGGCGGAGTACGACCGCTCGTTGAAGAAGATCCTTCCTCCGTCGTAGCCGCCGTCGCCGCCGTAGCCGCCACCTTCGCCGCCGAAGCCGCCGCCGCCCTTGCCGCCGCCACCGCCGCCGCCCTTGCCGCCGCCACCGCCGCCGCCGAAGCCGCCACCGCCGCCGCCGCCGAAGCCGCCACCGTCGCCACCACGGTCGCCGCCGAAGCCGCCACCGTCGCCACCACGGTCGCCACCTTCGCCACCACGGTCGCCACCTTCGCCACCACGGTCGCCACCTTCGCCACCACGGTCGCCTCCGTTGCCACCACGGTCGCCGCCGTCCGCCTGGGGGGCCGCGGCGGGGGGAGCAGCGGAGGGCTGCTGGACGACGGGTGCGGACGTAGGGGCATCGGCCGCTGTGGCGTAGTTGATGCCCGTTGCTGCCAGAGCCGCGGCGCCTACTACGGCGGCGCTCACGGCGACTGTACGCATGGTCATATCACTTCTCCCTGTCTCAGAGACATCGGCTGTGAGCCGATTCGTGATGAACGTACCGATTGCCGTATTAGCTGTCATTTCGAGCGCATCTAAGGTGTGACGCCCGCCGCCACTTGGACGCATGCGCGCCGTTCGGTCCATGGCGCTCACATGGTTGATGGGCAGTCACACACTCATTCGACGCGCATGCCCGGGACGCCGACGAATTCGTCCGGCGACAGGGGCGCACAGTACGGGCGGATACGGTGGCCCCCGGCAGGAGCCGGACCGTATCGCAACAGCTCAGACCACTCATGGCACCGATAAGGACCGGTCCGGTGCACCCCCTCGGAACGCCCTGTCATGCTGGGCGATCACGGACGGCACGGTCGCCACGGTCGCGAAGACGAAGGGCCATCGGTCGACTGCCGAGTACGAAGAGAGGGGTGGTGCGGTGGTGGCGGGCTTCGGCCTCCGTTGACGGAACAGGAGGTCGACTCCTTCGAGCAGGAATTCGGCGTCGGACTTCCCGAGTCCTACCGTGGCTTCCTCACGGATGTCGCCGACGGAGGCGCCGGACCGCACCATGGCCTCATCGGACTCGCGGAGGACCTGGACGACGAGGACGCGGTGTACGACCTCCGGGAGGACGGCCGCAGGCCTGGCTTCCTGACCACGCCGTTTCCGTACACCCGGGCCTGCCCCGGCCCTGGGAAGCCTGGTACCTCCGACTATTCGGTGAGCGGGACGCTGGTCATCGCGGAATACGGATGTGGAATATTCTCCCGTCTCGTCGTCACCGGGAAGAGCGCAGGGCAGGTGTGGTTCGACGACTCCGACTGGGGCGGTCTGAGCCCTGGCCCGGACTTCCACAGCTGGTACAGCGCATGGCTGGAGTCGGCCGGCTGAGCCCGTCATCGGCCGCGCCCTCAGGCTTTCCGGGGCTCGGAGAGTGCCGGGTGCCGGCACCGCACCCGGCCGGTGCCCCCAGCCTGCACGCGGTCGACCGGTTGCCGGCGCACGGAGCCGGGCTCGACTCGATCGTCGAACGGGTGGCCGTGCCCGGCGGCAACACCGCTGCGAAGGCGGCCGTCCAGGCCCCACCCGGATGCGGCCTGGACAGCCGCCTTCGCACCCACCGCGGGCTCGGAGCGCGCCGAACCACTTCCCGACCTGCCGCCGGTCTCGGCCGGCCGGGGGTGAGGGGACGTGCCGACCGTTACGACAGTGTGTCCGCGACGACGGCGGCCGCCTTCGCGATCAGCCGGTCGTCGTAGGGAGCGCCTTCACTGCTGCCGTTCGACAGGATCGCCATGACGATGGGCGCGGTGCCGGGCGGCCACACCACGGCGATGTCGTTGCGGATGCCCCAGGTGCCACCGAGGCCGGCCCGGTGGCCGACGACCCAACTCTTGGGCAACCCGGCCCTGATGAGTTCGGTGCCGGTGGCGCTCGCCTTGAGCCAGTCGGCGAGCTGGGCGCGTTCGCCGGTACCGAGGGCCTTGCCCAGGACGAACGCACGCAGGTCGCCGGCCAGCGCCCGCGGTGTGCTGGTGTCGGATGTGGTGCCCGGGGACCATCGGTTCAGCTGCGGCTCGCGGCGCTCCGCCCGGGTGACGTCGTCCCCGACCGCCTCGAGCGCGGCGTCCAGGCCCCGGGGGCCGCCCAATTGGTCGAAGAGCAGATTGGCCGCCGTGTTGTCGCCGGAGCGGACCGCGGCGTCGCACAACTGGCCCAGCGTCATCCCGGTCCCGGTGTGCTTCTCGGTCACCGGCGAGTTGGCGATCACGTCGTTCCTGGAAAAGGTGACCATCCGGCCCATGCCGTTCAGGGAGTACTTACGCAGCACGGCACCGGCGGCCAGTGCCTTGAGGGTGGAAGCGTGGGCGAACCGCTCGCCGTCGTTGTAGGCCACCTCCCGGCCGGTGCCGGTGTCGACGGCATAGACGCCCAGCCGCGCGCCGAAAGTGCGCTCCAGTCCCTCGAAGGCGTGGGTGGCCGCCTTCGCGTCCTCGCTCGGTACCGTCGTCGAGGGGGACGGGGACGGCGCCCCGCCTGCCCTCGCCGCCGGCGAGGAATGGGACGGCGCGGCCTGGGTGGCACCCTGGCCGCAGGCCGTCAGCGGGACGAGGGCCAGCGCGGCGAGCGTACCGAGAACGGCGCGCCGGGCGCGGGTATGCTGCATGGTCCGAACCTCCGAGCCGCCCCTGCACACGGGGCGCGCCAGCGATGGAGAGACCGCCCCGACCGGGAGCGCGGTCATGATCGGAAACCATCCTTGCCAGCGGGCGCCGAAGCGGTCAAACGGAACGGCGCATTCGGGAGAGTCGCCGTGTCCTGCGCGGGCGCCGCCCGTTGCCTTCGGTCCTGCCGTCGCCGGACTCGAGGTGCGACCGCCCCCCTGTCCGGACAGCCGTGACGGCCCGCCGGAAGCATCGGCGGGCCGTCGGCGGAGGCCGGTAGCGCCGGGATGTACGGCGTACTCCTCCGTCGTCGGGGGAGGCGGCCTCGATCGGGACGGCCGCTCCCCCGGTGGGTCGATCAGGTCTGGCCGTTCTTGACGATCAGTGCGCGCAGGCCCTGCTGCAGGTATTCGCCGTACGAGATCGCCGGGTTCAGTTCCTTTCCGTCCGTGCCCTCGGGCGCGAAGGGCTCGATGACGCTGTCGTGCCCGCCGTTGAGGAAGAACGGCAGGGACAGCCGCTCGGCGTTGATGTACTTGACCCGGTGGTTGGGCGCGGGGAAGTAGTCGTTGGTGACATGCCCCATGTAGGTGCCGCAGTTGACGAGGAAGTTCTCCTCGGACGTCGGCAGGTCCTGCCAGCCGTCGACCGTCTCGACCTGGAGGTTCTGCACCTGGGTCTGGTACAGAACGGTGATCATCGACACGTCCAGGTGGTCCTCGAAGCTCAGCTGCGTGCCGTCCGCTCCCGTCTTGACCGGCGGGTAGTCCTCCAGGTAGGGGTAGCGGATCATGGACACGGAGGAGAGCGTGTCGGCCTCCGCGAGCGAGGCGTCGAAGAAGTTCTCCGGCTTCCCCAGGGCCAGCGCCATGCCCCGCATGATCACCGTGGAGACCTTCAGCATCTCCCCGTAGTACTCCTCGCAGAACGGCCGGAACCTCTGGTGCTTCGTCTCGTCCGGCCAGATGTTCACCTCGTGCATCGGCGTCGCGGACTTGATCATCGGATGGTCGTCGCTGAACAAGGGGTTCAGATAGCAGAACGACTCGACGGCCTTCTTGCCCTTGACGGCCATGTAGTAGCCGTTGCGGACGTGCGGGTTGTTCTTGTTGTACGCGTTGATCGCCAGGTCGTACTTCTCGTCGTCGGCCATGTTCCGGTGGAACTCGTTGACCACGTCCTGGAGCAGCTGGACGTCGACGCCGTGGTTCGACGCGTAGAAGAAGCCGGATCCCCGGCACGCTTTGTTGATCTCCTGCGCGACGCGCAGTTTCTCGCTCGAGTCGTCGCCGAAGAGCGGCGAGATGTCGATGGTCGGAACCTCTGCTGACGGCATCAGGACTGGCATGGCACCCTCCGTGGATTCTGCACCTGGGGCTTGCACTGGTGACCGGACACGACGCGCGACGTGCCCCTGCGGGCGGCCGTGCGCCGTGGACGCCCGGCCTCGGTCCGCTGGACACCGGCGGGACCGCGGGAAAGCGGCCCCGCCGCCGGCCTGTTCACCCGGCATCCGGCAGTGCGGCCGAGATGCGTTCGCACATTGCGGTGACGAGGCGTTCGTTGCGTACCCACGAATGGTGGGTCTCTCCACGCAGCAGGTGAGTCTCGATCGACTCGGCCGGCAGGAGGGTGTCCAGGCTGTTGTGGGGCGATCGCTGATAGAAGGCGAACAGGCGGCGCTGCTGGTCGTCGCGGACGATCTCGTTCGCTTCGTCCGCCTTGAACATCACCAGGTCGCCGACCTGGGCGCTCAGCCGCTCCAGATCCGCCCGGTCCGGTTCGTAACGGTAGTTGATGGGGTCGAGGATGTCCTCGACATCGGGGAGCCCGATGGAGGCCGAGGCCTGACGTACCGCGAGGTACGGGTCGACGAGGAACAGGTTGTCGACCTGTTCGCCCGCCCGGGCCAGCTGCAACGACACCTCCAGGGAGAGCACCCCGCCGAAACTCCAGCCGAGGAAGTTGTACGGGCCGGACGGCTGGAGGTGACGGATGTGCTCCAGGTAGTACCCGGCCAGGGCCGGGAACGACTCCATCGGGGCGTGCAGGTGCACATTGTTGAACAGCACGAGCCGGTACCCGGGCAGCCGTTGCGCGATGTTGCTCAGGTAGCTCTCCGCCCCGCCCTCACCGGGCGGGAAGACGAAGAGGGTGTGCTCGGTGTTCTCCTCGTTCACGAGGATGTACGGGTCGAACACCTCCTCGGTCGCCGCCGGCCGGCCCGCCTGCGAGCGGCCCGTCCCGGCTCGCGCCACCGCCGCCGTGTGAGCCACCAGCTGCTCCAGCCACGACCGCAGTTCACGGGTGAACCGCTGGGTGGTGGCCGGGTCCAGCCGGCTGTCGACCACGGCGATGAGGCGGCCGCCGGCGCACCTCATCGTCACGTCGACGTGGAACTGGTCGGCCCCCTGGTTCCGGCCGGAGGTATGGCTGCCCGACATCGCCGAGTCGAGCTGCCAGCCCGTCGGCCGGTCCGGTGTCTGCTCCCCCTCGTCGGACAGCCGCCCGAGGTAGTTGAAGCTGACCCGCGGCAGGGGCGCGCGCTCGCTCCCGTACCTGCCGAAGAGCGCGCCGTAGCCGATGCCGTGGTGCGGTACCCGCCGGGCGGCCTCCTTGGTCCCGATGATGCTGCCGCCGAGGTCCCGGTCGTCCGCTTGGACGGCCAGGGGGTGCATCGTCGTGAACCAGCCGACGGTGTCCCGGACGTCGGGGGCCCCGTCGAAGAGTTCGCGGCCGTGGCCCTCGACCGTGACGTAGTTGGTGGCCAGCCCCGTGAGTGACCTCAGCGCGAAGCCGGTGGCCGTCAGCAGCAGGTCGTTGGGCGTGGTGTCGTACGCCCACTGGCTCTCGGTGAGCAGGATCCGGGTTTCCGAGGCGCTCAGTGCGAACTCCTCGTGGTGCGTCGGCGCACCGCGCCGCTGCGCCGACAGCAGTTGCGCCGCCGATGCCATGCCCCGCTTGACCTCCGCCCACAGCTGTCGCTCGTCCTCGTCGGGGAGGTAGCGGCGCAGGGCCTCGGCCCACTGCCGGTAGCTGCCCGTCTTCTCCTCCAGTCGGCCGCCGTGGTAGAGGATCTCCAGGTCCTGGGCCAGGATGTGCCAGCTGACGGAGTCGACGATCAGGTGGTGCAGGGCGAACCAGATCCTGGCGCTGCCGTCGTCGAACCCGTGGAGGTATGCCGCGCATGACGTCGGGCCGTCTTCGAGGTCGAAGCCGCTCTGCCACGCGTCGAGCTGCCGTCCGATCTCGTCGTCCTGCATGCCCTTGACATCGAGCTCGTGCAGCTCGATCTCCGGACGGACGTCGCCGTAGGTCTGGGTGACCGCTCCCCCGTCGTCGGACCTGCGGTAGCGCAGGCTGAACGCGTCGTGGTGGCCGACCAGCTCGACGAGGGCCGTACGCAGCTTCGCCGCATCGAGCGGCGGGGTCCTGACGGCGAAGTTCTGGTTCCAGCAGTTGCGATCCGCCAGCGGCTTGGCGAAGAACCACTCCTGTACCGGGAGGAGCGGGCAGGTACCGCTCAGCCGGCCCTGCTCGGGTTCCTCACGCGAGCCGTCCCCGGAGTCGTGCTCGCCGGCCGGGCGGGCCAGGACGTTGTCGACCAGTTTCCGGACGGTGGGGTGGTCGAAGATGTCCTTGACACTGACCTTGCGCCGCACCTCCCGCTGCACCCGGCTCGCCAGATGCAGCGCGCTGATGCTGTCACCGCCGGACCGGAAGAAGTCGTCGTCCATGCCGACCGTGCCACCGGGCAGTTGCGCGCTCCACAGCTGGCAGAGCCGGGCTTCGGTACGACTGCGCGGGGCAGCGTAGTCCGCCCGTTTCACGGAGAGGCCCGCCTGCGGCAGGGCCTTGGTGTCCAGCTTCCCGCTGACGGTCGTCGGCAGCGGCCCGTCGAGGCGGACCAGGAGCGAGGGCACCATGCTCGGCATGAGTTTCGCCCGGAGGGTGGCGATGATGTCGTCCTCTTCGACGGTCGCGCCCTCGTCGGCCACGTAGTAGGCGACAAGCCGCTTGCCGCCCGGACTGCGCTCGTCGACGGCCGCGACGACGGCGCACTCCCCCACGCCCGGACAGGTGGCCAGGACCGCCTCCACCTCGCCGGGTTCGATCCGCAGACCGTTGATCTTGACCTGTGCGTCGTTGCGTCCCAGGTACTGGATCTCGCCGTTGCGGGTACGCCGGACGAGGTCGCCGGTGCGGTAGATCACCGGGCAGCTGCCGTCGCGACGCTCTGCCTCGGTCCGGAACGGGTTCGGCAGGAAACGCTCACGTGTGAGCTCCGGCCTGTTCAGGTACCCGTCGGTGACGCACTCGCCGGCGATGTACAGCTCGCCCGCGGCTCCCGGCGGCAGCACCCTCATCGAATCGTTGAGCACGTACAGCCGGGTGTTCCCGAGCGGTCGGCCGAAGGTGTTCCGGTAGGGGTCGCCGGGCTCGAACCGCCGCCCGGTGTTGTAGACGGCGGTCTCGGTGGTTCCGTAGGCGTTGATGACCGGTCCGGAGTACTCGCGCCGGATCTTCTCGAAGTGGCTCTCGTGGAACGCCTCGCCGGCGACGAGGACACAGCGCAGCTGCTCCAGACGGGTCAGGTCGAACTGCTGGATCTGCGTCGGCGTGCCGCTCAGGTACGTCAGCCCGGCCTCGTTCGCGTACGTGTAGAAGCCGTCGTCGTGGGCGGGTGAGGGCGGCGGGACGATGAGTGTGTGGCCGGCCAGGATCGACAGTGCCATCTGCTCGACGGAGAAGTCGAAGACGTAGTTCGCGAGGAACAGTACGCCGTGGCGGGACACGTCGGGTGTCCCGAAGTACCGCCCGCTGAGCTGCTCCCGGAAGCTGTCCACCGCGCCGTGCCCGACGAGTACGGCCTTGGGCTTGCCGGTGGTGCCGGAGGTGTAGATGGCGTACGCCAGATCGGTACTGGTCACCGACGTCACCGGGCTGTCCGGGGACTCCTCGTCCAACGGCAGGCACTCGACCTCCAGCACCGGAAGCTCCGCCGCCGCGGACAGCGAACGCAACCGCTCCGCATGGCACTCGTTGGTCACCACCAACCGGGCCCGCGTGTCCTCCAGCATGAACCCGATCCGGTCGTCGGGATAACCCGGATCGACCGGCACATAACCCGCCCCGGCCTTCCACACCGCCAGAATCGAAACGATCATCAACTCGCTCTTGTCCACCACCAGAGCAACCAGATCGTTCGGCCGCAGCTCCACCACGGACCGCAGATGATGCGCCATCCGGTTCGCCCGCTCGTCCAACTCCCGGTACGTCAGCCGCCGCTCACCGAACACCACCGCAACCTCGTCCGGCCACGCCGCGGCCTTCTCCTCGAACACCCCGTGCAACGTCAGGCGGGGAGCTGCGGGAGATCGGGGCACAGCGGTGTCGGCGTCCAGCAGTTCCACCTGGTCCGCTTCGTCGACGCAGGTGACGTCCGCCACCCCGGCCCGGTCCCCCAGGGCGGAGAGCCGGGCGAACTCCGCGAGCACGTGGGTGAAGGTGGAGATGAAACCAGCGGCGCTCGCGTCCTCGAACAGCGACGCGGCGTAGGTCAGGTTGCCCGACAGTCCGCCCGGGGTCTCGGTCAGGGTGACCGACAGGTCGAACTTGGTTGCCGTCCAGCCTCCGCCGTCCGGCATGTAGCCGGCCGGCGCCGGCCGCTCGCCGGCCGTGGGGGCGCCGTGGACACGGTCAGTGACGTTCTGCAGGGTGAAGTTGACCTGGAGGACGGGGTGGCGGCTCGGGTCCTTCTCGGGATCGAGCTCCTTGACGAGTTGCTCGAAGGGCAGCTCGCCGTGCACCTGCGCCGCCACGACTTCGGCGCCGACGGCGCGTACGTGATCCGCCAGCGTGGCGTCCGCGTCGACCCGGACGCGCAGGGCGAGCAGGTTGGCGAAGAACCCGACGGTGCGGTCGAACTCCGGCCGTCCGCGGTTGGCCGAGGGAGTCCCCACGACGAAGTCGTGCTGGCCGGTGTACATGTTCAGTACGAGGGACCATGCACCGAGCAGGACGCTGTACAGACTGACCCTGGACGACTGGGCGAGGGCGCGGAGCGCCTCCGTGGTCCGCTCGTCGAGGTCGAATTCGATCTCCCGCCCCCGGTAGTCGAACCGGGGCGGACGCGGGTGGTCCAGCGGCAGCCGGACCGTCTCGTATCCGCCCAGCGTGTTCGTCCAGTACTCGGTCAGTGCCGAGACCCTCGGCCCGGTCAGATACTGCCGCTGCCACACGGCGAAATCCGCGTAGGTGGCGTGGACGGTTCCGAGTTCCGCCTCGGTCGCACCGCCCAGCAGGGCCGCGAGTTCCTCGCGGACGGTGTTCCACGACCAGCCGTCGAAGCAGCTGTGGTGGAGGACGAGGCTGAGGTACACGCAGCCGGGGTCCGTGGTGAGCTCGAACAGATCCGCCCGGACCGGCAGTTCCTCGTGGAGTCGGAATACGTACCCGGCGCGTTCCACGAGCCTCCGGTCGAGCTCGGCGGTGCTGGACACCGTGTGCGGGGCGACGTCGAAGGCGGTCGCCGCGTCCGCCTCCTGCAGTACGTGCTGGCGTCGGACACCGTCGTCGTCCGTCCTGAGCAGCGTGCGCAGGGCGGGGTGGCGCCGCAGGAGCGTGTGCATCGCGCGGACGACCGTGTCCTGGGTCACCGCGTCGTCCGTCGGTATGCGGAGCACGAACGGGATGTTGTATGCGGCGGTGCCGCCCTCGAACTCGTCGATGAACAGCAGGCGTTCCTGCGCGAGTGACACCACGGGGTCTTCGGTCCCCGTACCGGCACGCCCGGTCGCGGGCTCATGGTGATCGTCGCCCGCGAGCGCCGCCGCTTCCTGGATGTGCCGTGCCTGGGCGCCGAGGGCCGTGTGCTGGAGTACGGTCGCCACGCCGAGGCCGCGCCCGAAGCCGGTGGTGATGGCCTGGGCGAGCGCCATCGCCCGGATGCTGTCGCCGCCGAGGGCGAAGAAGTCGTCGTGCACGCCGATCCGGTCCGGGGCGACACCGAGCACCGTGGACCAGATGCCGCACAGTTTGACCTCGACGTCGTTCGACGGGGCGACGTAATCGGTGCTGTCGCCCGGTCCGAAGTCCGTCTCCGGGAGCCTTCGTGTGTCCAGCTTTCCACTGGGTGTCACGGGGATGTCCGTGATCCGCAGGAGGCGGGCGGGCACGATGGCGTCGGGCAGTTTCTTCCGCATCCACCGCTTGACGTCCTGCTCGTCGAGCTCGTGGTCGCAGACGTAGAAGCCGGCGAGATACTTCTGGGACACGGCCCCGGCCGTCGCGCGGTGCTCGCGGGCGATCACCAGGGACCGGGTCACTCCGGGGTACGACGACAGGGCCGCCTCGACCTCGCCGAGCTCGACGCGCTGGCCACGGATCTTGACCTGGAGGTCGGTGCGGCCGAGGCACTCCAGCTCCCCGTTGGGCAGCCACCGGGCAAGGTCACCGGTCTTGTAGATACGCGCGTTCTGTCCCAGCTCACGCTCCTGCGGGGTCTGGAACGGGTTGTCGACGAAGCGGTCGGCCGTCAGGTCGTCACGGTTGAGGTAGCCGCGCGTGACGCCGACACCGCCGATGTAGAGCTCGCCCATGCCACCGACGGGCACCCGCTTCATCGACGGGTTGAGCACGTAGCACGCGGTGTTGGCCACCGGATGTCCGATGCTCTTGGTCGCCCGCCGCTCGCCGACCGAGTACAGCCGTTTGTGGCTCGTGATGGAGATCTCCGTCGGGCCGTACCCGTTGATGACGGTGCCGGAGAACGTGCCGCGGATCTTGTTGAAGACCGGTTCGGTGAAGTCCTCACCGATCGCGTCGATGCGGGTGAGGGACGTCGTCGTCGAGTAGTCGTACAGCGACAGGACCGACGGTGTCCCGGAGAGGTAGGTGACCTTCTCGTCGTTGATGTACTGGTAGAGGCGCTCGGTGTCCGTGCGCATTCTGTCGTCGAGCACCACCAGTTTCTGCCCGTTGAGCAGTGCGTCGGTCATCTGCTCGACGAAGTGGTCGAAGATGTAGTTGGAGAACGACAGCAGGGCCTCGTCGCCGGCGGACTTGTCGAGGGTGAAGAGCGTCGCCAGGGAGGTCTGCAGGTTGACGACTCCCCGGTGCTCGACGAGTACGGCCTTGGGCTTGCCGGTGGTGCCGGAGGTGTAGATGGCGTACGCCAGATCGGTACTGGTCACCGACGTCACCGGGCTGTCCGGGGACTCCTCGTCCAACGGCAGGCACTCGACCTCCAGCACCGGAAGCTCCGCCGCCGCGGACAGCGAACGCAACCGCTCCGCATGGCACTCGTTGGTCACCACCAACCGGGCCCGCGTGTCCTCCAGCATGAACCCGATCCGGTCGTCGGGATAACCCGGATCGACCGGCACATAACCCGCCCCGGCCTTCCACACCGCCAGAATCGAAACGATCATCAACTCGCTCTTGTCCACCACCAGAGCAACCAGATCGTTCGGCCGCAGCTCCACCACGGACCGCAGATGATGCGCCATCCGGTTCGCCCGCTCGTCCAACTCCCGGTACGTCAGCCGCCGCTCACCGAACACCACCGCAACCTCGTCCGGCCACGCCGCGGCCTTCTCCTCGAACACCCCGTGCAACGTCAGGCGGTCCGGGAACCCGGTTTCCGTACGGTTCCACGCGTCGAAGCCCTTGATCACTGAGGGGGACACGAACTCGAGGTCGTCGACGGGCCGCGCGGCGTCGTCGGCCACCTGGCGGAACAGCGTGTCGGTGGTGTCGAGCAGGACGTCGACAGTGGCGTCGTCGAAGAGCTCGCCCGCGTACCACAGGGTGACGGTCAGCTCGTCGCCCTCCTCGCGTGCGACGACGGCCAGTGGGTAGTCGACCTTGTCCGCGTCGTAGCCCTTCTCGAAACGGAGGAGTTCGTCGTGCTCCCGCTCCTCGTCCTCGTCCAGGAGCCGCGGGTAGTTCTCCAGCACCAGCAGGGTGTCGAACAGCCTGCGCTTCATCCCGCCGGTCTGCAGCCGGCCGAGCTCCACGGTGCTCCTGCTGTTCATCGTGTTCACCGCGGACTGGATGTCGCCGATGGCGGCGCCCACGCTCTTGGCCGCCTGCTCCTCGTGGTCGACGATCAGCGGCAGGGTGTTGATGAACAGACCCACCGAGTTCTCGACGGCGTCGACGTGCACGTTGCGGCCGGACACGATCGTGCCGACGACCGTGGTGTTTCCCCCGCCGACGGCGTACAGCACCTTGTGCCACACGAACTGCAGCACCGAGTGCAGGGTGACGGAGTCGGCGGCGCACCTCGCCCGGAGCGCGGCGGTGAGCTCTGCGCCGAGGCTCAGCTTCTTCGTCCGGTGCTCGCGTATGTGGTCGTAGTCGCTCAGCGCGACCTGGTAGCGGATCTCCTCCTTGAGCAGGCCGCCGAAGTCGCCGCGCTCGTCGATGCGTTCGACCTGCTGTGTCCAGTAGTCGACGTGGTCGTCCCGATGGGCCTCCCAGTGCCGCTGGGTCGCCAGGTACGCGTGGTCGACGGCCTGCTCGATCTTCTCGCCCCGAACCATCCGGAGGTAGGTGCGGTGCACGTCGTCGTGGAGTACGGGCAGGCTCCAGCCGTCCAGGATGAGGTGGTGGCAGCTGAAGATCAGCGAGAAGAGGTCCTCGTGCTGCTTGACCAGGTAGACGCGGAAAAGCCGGCCCGCTGCGGGCTCGTACGGCTCGGTCCGGTCCCGTTCCTGGAGTTCCTTGATGCGGGTGTCCTGCTCACCGGGGTCCGCCGTGTCGCTGAGGTCGACGAACCGCCAGTCGAAGGGCTTGTCGTCGTGCTCGATGATCTGGAGCGGTTCCTCCGCCCACTCGAAGCGCAGCCTGAGCGCGGGATACTTCCGCTGCGCCTCCTGCCACGCCTCCCTCATCAGGCCGGGGTCGATGCGACATCGGTAGCGGTGCACCGACTGCATGACGTAGGCGTCGTCGCCGCTGCGGCTCTTGAGGGCGTGGTAGAGCAGGCCCTGTTGCAGGCCGTTCGCGCGGAGGCTGAGCGATTCGCCCTCCGCCGGGAGCTGCTCGTCGGCCGCCCACTGCTCTGGTTGCGGCCCCTGGTCCCGCTGCCGCTCCAGGTGCTGCGCCAGCTCGCCCAGGGTCCGCAGGGTGAAGACGTCCTCGACACCGACGAAGACGCCCAGCCGCTGCCGGACCCGGGCGATGAGCAGGATGCAGGAAATGCTCTGGCCGCCGAGGCGGAAGAAGTCGTCGCCGTCACCGATCCGTGCGGTCGGCACTCCGAGGACCGAACTCCAGATCTCGCGCAGCTCGTCGAGAACGCCGCCGGCCGCGCCCGTTGCACGGCCGACGGTGGCCGCGGGCGTTCCGCCCGGGCGGGCGACGTCCACGTCGGGCAGGGCGCGCCAGTCGACCTTGCCGTTGATGTTGACCGGGATGCTGCTGAGGTGGACCATGCGGGCGGGAACCATGATCCGGATGAGCCGCTGTTCGAGGAAGGTCAGCAGCTCGTCCTCGGTCACCTCCGCGGCGGGCTCGGTCATGAAGTAGCCGACGAGGTGGCGGTCGGAGCCGCCCCCGGCTCCCTCGCGGGCCACGACGACGCACTTGCGTACGCCCGGGAACTCGCTCGCCAGTGCCTCGATCTCGCCCGGCTCCACCCGTACGCCGTTCAGCTTCAGCTGGAAGTCGCTGCGGCCCATGAACTCCACCTCGCCCGACGGCAGCATGCGCGCCAGGTCACCGGTCCGGTAGATGCGTGCGTTCTGTCCGCGTGCCACGTCCTGCTCCGACCGGAACGGGTTCGGCGTGAACCGTTCGGCGGTCAGGTCGTCCCGGTTGTGATATCCGGGAGCGACGCCGCAGCCCCCGATGTACAGCTCGCCGATGGCGCCGATGGGCAGCTGCTTCAGGTTCTGGCTCAGGACGTACCACTTCACGTTCCGCACCGGCCGGCCGATGCTGCGGTCCCGGCGCTCGCTCACGCCCGGTGCGAACTCCTTCACCGCCGTGACGAACGCCGCTTCGGTGAAGGCGTACTCGTTGACGATGCGGCCGGTGAACCGCTCGCGAAGCTGGCGCAGGCCGGCCGCGGTCAGTTCCTCGCCGACCAGCAGCAGTCTCTTGAGGCTCGGGCATCGACGCAGGTCGAAATGTTGAAGCACCGACCCCGTGGCGTTGAGGTACGTCACGCCGTGCCGTTCGAGGAACTCGGGGAACCGGTCCGGGTCCAGGCGGACCGCTTCGGGGACGATCACCAGCGTCTGGGAGTTGATCAGCGCGATCAGGGTCTGCCTCAGGTGGGGTTCGAACACGTACGAGGCGAAGAGGGCGACGCGTTCCTCGCCGGGCCGCCGCATGCCGTACCGCTCGGACAGGTCGGTGATGCTGTTCACGACGCTGTCGTGGTACTTGGGGACTCCCTTGGGCACACCGGTGGTGCCGGAGGTGTACGTCAGATAGGCGAGGTCCTGGCTGCCGAGCGGCAGCCTCGGGTGCTCCCGTGCCGCGGCGCCGGCGGTGTCCTGCCGCGCGAGTACGGTCTCGATCTCGATGATGTGCACGTCCGCGTGGTCCGTGCCGAGCATCTCCCGGATCCGGGCCGCGTGGTGCCGGTTCGTCACGATGCGGGAGAGCCCGGTGTCGCCGACGACGAACCGGATGCGTTCGGCCGGATAGGCGGGGTCGATCGGCACGTAGGCCGCACCGGACTTCCAGATGCCTAGGGTGGCGACGACGCCCAGGTCGCTCTTGTCGAGGTACAGCCCGATGAGCTGCTCCGGCCTCACGCCGGTCCCGGCGGCTGTCCCGGCAGCTTTCCCGGTATCCGTCCCGGACCGGATCAGCCAGTGTGCGACCTGGTTGGACCGCTCGTCGAGCTCGCGGTAGGTCAGACTGATGTCGCCGTGGACGACGGCCTCACGGTTCGGTGTCCTTCGCGCCGCGTCCTCGAACAGGTCGTTGAGCCGCTTGCCCTCGGGGAAGTCGCCATCGGTGGCGTTCCACCGGCCCAACTGCTCCCGCTGCTCCCGCGACACCAGCTCGATGTCAGCGACGCGCCGGCCGGGACGACCGAGGAACTGCCCGAGCACCTCGTGCACGACGTCGAGCACACCCGCTATCGTCGCGTCCTCGAACAGGTCTCCCGCGTAGGAGATCGTCCACCGCAGACGGCCCTCCGTCTCGATGTCCCGCACGGTGACCACGAGCGGGGACGACGGCAGATCAGCCAGGGGCACGTCGTGGCCGGCGAGCACGAGCAGCGCGTCGAACAGGCCACGTTGCAGCAGCTCGGCCGGGCTCGCGTACGCGTCCTCGCGACGCAGCGCGGCCTGCAGCTGCTCCACGGCCGCACGGCAGGTGAGCGCGGACTGCTCCACGTGGTCGACGATGACCGGCAGGACACGGGCGTGCCGCATGTCGCGCGTCGCGGTGGCGTCGACGAACGCGGCAACCGTCCGGTTCCCGTGGCCGTACGCCCTCATCACGCTGTGCAGCACCGCGAGCGCGAACGCGCCGACCGACACACGGTCGTTGTCGCGCAGCGCATCCTTCAGGTGCGTGTAGTCCTGACCGCCGACGGACAGTTCCCGGTGCTTCGTCGCCCGGACGCCGGGGTCGTCGTCCCGCACCGCGATCTTGTTGCGCCATTCGTCCTTGAGCAGCATCTCCAGGTCGCAGCGCTCGCTCGATACGCCTTCAATGCGGGCGGACCAGTCCGCGACTGTCACCGGGTATCGTGCAGACATCATACGTAGGCTCTCCGTCGCGCAGGATGTGTGCGGCGCGCGGTGATGGCAGTGGCCACCGCGCGACCGCGAGATGAGAGAACTTGTCGTTTCGCATGGCGCGCGACAGTCGCCCGGAGCGCGGGCGCCGCCGCAGGACGCGCCAGATGTCCTTCTGTTCGCCGCCGGCGGGACCGGACGAGGCGGCTCACTCCATGGGCGGGACGAGACTGCGTGCCAGCGCTTCGAGTGCCAGGTCGATCTCGCTCTCGCTGATCGTCAACGGGGGGCGGAACCGGAGGCTGCGTTCGCCGCACGGCAGAGCGATCACCCGGTGGTCCTGGCGCATCCGTCGCATGACCTCGTTGCGGACCTCGGCTTCCGGCAGATCGATCGCGCACATCAGGCCACGTCCGCGGGCATTGGTCACCATGGCGGGGTGCTCGCCGGCGAGGGCTTCGAGACCGTCCCGGAGGTACTTGCCGCGCTGGTCGACCGTGTCGAAGAGCTGGGTGCGCTCGATCGTCTCCAGTATCCGGGTGGCGCGGACCATGTCGGCGAGGTTGCCGCCCCAGGTCGAGCTGATCCGGGACGAGACGGCGAAGACGTTGTCCTCGACCTCGTCGATCCGGCCGCCGCCCATGACGCCGCAGACCTGGGTCTTCTTGCCGAACGCCACCAGGTCGGGCTCGATGCCCAGTTGCTGGTAGGCCCAGGCGGTTCCGGTGATCCCGCAACCGCTCTGGACCTCGTCGAGCACGAAGAGCGCGTCGTACCGACGGCAGAGCCGTTGCATCGCCTGGAGGAATTCGGCGCTGAGGTGGTTGTCACCACCCTCGCCCTGGATCGGCTCGGCGAGGAAGCAGGCGATCATGCCGTTCGCAGCGCGGAAGGCAGCCTCCGCTGCCTCGAGGGCACATTGCTCGGCCGCGCGGTTCGCCTGCGCGTGTTCGGTGAGCGGATGCCGCAGGGCCGGGGAGGGGATCCGCGGCCAGCTGAACTTGGGGAAGCGGGCGGTCTTCGCCGGCTCGGTGTTCGTCAGCGACATGGTGTAGCCGCTGCGGCCGTGGAACGACCGCTCCAGGTGCAGCACCTGGAGACCGTCGACGGCGTCCTCGTCGAGGCCGAGTTTCTGTGCCTTCCAGTCGAAGGCGGCCTTGAGCGCGTTCTCGACGGCCAGCGCCCCGCCGTCCACGAAGAAGAGGTGCGGCAGCTGCGGGTCTCCGAGCACCCTGGCGAACGTCCTGACGAACTCGGCGTACGGAACCGTGTACAGATCCGGGTTCGACGGCTTGTTGACGGCTGCCGCAGTCAGTTCCCGTAGGAATTCCTGGTCGTCGACGATGCAGGCCGGGTTGATGCCGAGAGGTGCGGACGCGAAGAAGGAGAAGAGATCCAGATAGCGATTTCCCGTGATTGCGTCGACGAGCCAGGTACCTGAACTGGCCGACAGGTCGAGCACGAAATCGTATCCATCGACAAGCACGTGCGGACCAAGTGCGCCATGTACGTCACGAGCCTCCAGGGTTTCCATTCCAGAAATGCCGAAGGCTTGGTTCTCTTCCTTTTCGTCCACTGTCGAAATTCCCCAAGACATGCGCTCTCCCAATGTCGCCGGACGAAATACTTGAATATCCCTCACGCGCACAAGTCACGGTGCGAGAGGTATCAGACTCTCCCTTTTACAACTGCCTCCGGGAGCGATCGGGAGACGCCCTGAGCGACGCCCCACATGGCCGGGCCAGTCTATTACCACGGAACTCTTGAGCCTCTCTTCTCCTGCTCTTCAGGCTCTCTTCGGCAGGGATACGGCCCATCCATCCGTACTGCCGCCGCGAGCCCCCGGCCTTCTCCCGGATAACAGGGAAATCGATTCCAAAGGCACAATCAGGACGATCATCACCACCGGGACCGAGGCTGCGGTCGCGGCCTGCCCGCACAGCCATGAAGTGCAGCTATGACTGCACCCAGGTACCGGACTTGCCGGCAGGAGCAGGCCCGCCGGCGCGTCGGCCTCTTCGACCGAAGGCCCATGCTCCCGCCCTGGATCCGTCCGAACATGTCATCCGTATTCGCTGGTCAACAGGACATTCTGACTATTTCAGAAGTATTGCAGCCACCTGTGCACGCCGTCAGATCGCAGTACGAGCAAGCCCTTGCCCGCTGGAAAAGCACGCGACTTCGGTCCGGCGCTCGACAAGGCGTCCGACGCATCACCATGGACAGGCCGGAGGAGACTGCCTAGACTGACGTGGCCATCCCCCATCCAGCCCACCGCCAAGTAATTCCGTACGTACGTATTTTCCGACAGCGGTCACCCATGCACGGGAGCCGACGCATATCGGTGAACGCTCGTCGACCATGTGCGCCGGATCCGTACGCAAAGCATCGAGCAAGCGGAAGTCCGGAGACGGACGGACATCCTCAAATACCTACTACGCACACGGCGAAGTGACGTGCACGGGATCACGTGAGACTGGACCATCAGCGCCAGGGGCGGGAGATTACGACATGTCCGATTCCGAGTGGGCCGGCGCCCGTGACGGAATGCTGCTCGACCCCGGTGTCGTCAACCTCAACACCGGCTCCGGCGGGCCGCTGTCCCGCTGCGCCTTCGAGCGGGTCACCGATCTGCGGAGCCACCTCGCGCGTTCGCCGATGGACTTCCTGCTTCGCGGCGTGCCCCCTCTGCTGTGGAAGGCGCGCGAGCGGCTGGCCGGCTTCCTCGGCGGAGACCCGCGCCGTCTGGCCTTCACCACCAACGTGACCGTGGCAGTCAACCTGGTGGCCTCCTCGCTGCGGGCGAAGGCACCGGGCGAGATCCTGCTGACCGACCACGAGTACACCCCGATGCGGTGGTGCTGGGAGCGGATGGCGCGTCAGCAGGGCCTGGAACTGCGGACGTTCCGTCTGCCGGCCCTGCCCACCGATCCCGGCGAAATCGTCGATGCCGCCGTGGCCGCGATGAACCCGCGCACCCGGGTGCTGTTCTTCAGCCACGTCGTGTCGTCGACGGGGCTGGTCATGCCGGCCCGGCAGCTCTGCGAGGAGGCCCGTCGGCGTGGCATCACGACCGTGATCGACGGCGCTCACGCACCGGCCTTCCTCGACCTGGATCTGGCCGACATCCCGTGCGACTTCTACGCGGGCAGCGGTCATAAATGGCTGCTTTCACCCACGGGTGTCGGCTTTCTGCACATCGGCGCGGGTCAGGAGGACGGTCTGCGGCCCATGCAGGTGAGTTGGGCTCACCGGCCCCCGTCGGAGTGCCCACCGGACGAGCCCGACCAGTTCGGTAGTACCCCGCGGCTGCGCCGGCTCGAATGTGAGGGGACGCGTGACATCTGTCCATGGCTGACGATGCCGGAGGTCATCGACTTCCAGGCGTCGATCGGACACGACAGGATCCGTTCACGCATGCGCGACGTCGCGGGCTACGCACGCCGTCATCTCACGGACCGCATCGGCCTCGAACCGGCCACCCCGGATTCGCCGGAGCTGTCCGGCGGTTTGGTGGCGTTCCGCCTGTCTGCCGGGACGGACGCGGCCGCGCTGCGCCGCGGACTCTGGGAACGCTTCCGTATCGAGACGTCGGTGGCTGAGCGTCCGGACCGGCCGCTGCTCCGGGTCTCGGCGCACTTCTACACCACCGAAGCCGAGATCGACTGCCTGGCGGAGGCGCTGCGCGAGCTTCTGGAGAGCTGACACCCCGGACCGCGGCGACGCCGGTGAACCGCGTTCCGCAGACAGATCCGGCCGCAGGGCGCGGGAGAGACCGGCGCCCGACACCATCGATGAGGAATGGCCAATGGTCACAGCAGTCAGCAGCACCGATGACATCCGCGGCCGGGCCGAGGCCGCCCTGGCTCGGTGCGGGGTCGACCTCGCCGCCGTCAAGGGCGACGACGTGGATGCCCGTACGCCGATCACCGGCCGGACGCTGTTCGGCCTGCGCGCCGACACCCCGGCCGGTGCCGACCGGGCCGTGGAGGTCGCCGGGACAGCATTCCGCGACTGGCGGACCACCCCGGCACCGGTGCGGGGCGCCCTGGTCAAGCGGCTCGGCGAACTGCTCACCGAGCACCGCGAGCACCTGGCCGACCTGGTCACCGTCGAGGCGGGCAAGATCCGCTCCGAGGCACTCGGCGAGGTGCAGGAGATGATCGACATCTGCGACTTCGCGGTGGGCCTGTCACGGCAGCTGTACGGCCGCACGATGCCCTCCGAACGCCCCGGCCACCGGCTGATGGAGACCTGGCATCCGCTGGGCGTGGTGGGTGTGATCACCGCCTTCAACTTCCCCGTCGCGGTGTGGGCGTGGAACACCGCGGTGGCCCTGGTCTGCGGCGACACGGTGGTGTGGAAGCCGTCCGAGCTCTCGTCCCTGACCGCGCTGGCCTGTTCCGCACTCCTCGCCCGCGCCGCTGCCGAAACGGGCGCACCGGCCGGGCTCAACCAGGTCGTGCTCGGTGGAGCGGACATCGGCATGCGGCTCGTGGACTCCCCGCTGGTCCCGCTGATCAGCGCGACCGGCTCGACCCGGATGGGGCGCGCCGTGGGCCCCCGGGTCGCCGCCCGGTTCGGGCGCAGCATTCTGGAGCTCGGCGGGAACAACGCCGCCGTGGTGACGCCGTCGGCAGACCTCGATCTCACCGTGAACGCCGCGGTGTTCGCCGCGGCGGGCACGGCAGGCCAGCGCTGCACCACGCTCCGCCGGCTGATCGTGCACGAGGATGCCGTCGACGCCGTCGTCGACCGGCTCACCTCCGCATACGGACGGCTCCCGGTCGGCGACCCGTTCCAGGAAACGACTCTGGTGGGACCACTGGTCAACGAGGCGTCGCACACCAGGATGCGCCAGGCCCTCGACCGCGCGGTCGAGGACGGAGGCACCGTGTGCACCGGCGGCGATCGGCATCTCGCCGATGCGGCGCCGGACGGCTACTACGTACGGCCCGCCCTCGTACGGATGCCCGCGCAGACCGCCGTCGTCCGCGAGGAGACCTTCGCTCCTGTCCTCTACGTGCTCACCTACCGCGACTTCGACGAGGCCGTCCGGCTGCACAACGACGTGCCGCAGGGACTGTCGTCCGGAATCTTCACCGCGGACCAGCGCGAGGCCGAACGGTTCATGGCCGCCGACGGCGCGGACTGCGGCATCGTCAACGTCAACATCGGGACGTCGGGGGCGGAGATCGGCGGTGCGTTCGGTGGTGAGAAGGAGACCGGTGGCGGGCGCGAGTCCGGGTCCGATGCCTGGCGGGCCTACATGCGGCGCGCGACCAACACGGTGAACTACTCGGGACACGTGGCGCTGGCACAGGGGGTGGACTTCTCCCGCTGAGGGCTGTCGCGAAATCCGTGGTGGATCGACGCGCGGCGCCGGATGCGCCGCGAGGCGGAAGGGCGTCCCGGTACCAGGTGCATTCAGATGCTCCGGCACCGCTGCGGGGTGCCGGAGCTGTCGTCGTGCTCCGCCCCGCCGTGGATTGCGGTTCAGTCCCTGGGTGACGAACGGCAGGGAGCGGAAAGGGTGTCGGGCAGCGGCCCGACACATCGCGGCACAACGTTTCTGGGGGCGGCATGCGTGGCGGGGCAACGGCGACGACAACACTCGCATTGGCGTGTGCGGCGCAGTTCATCGTTCTGTTCGACGTATCGGTCATCACTGTCGCGCTGCCGTCGGTGCAGACGGATCTCGGGTTCGCCCCGGCGGACCTGCAGTGGGTGGTCAGCAGCTACGCCCTGGCCTTCGCCGGACTGCTGCTGCTGGGTGGACGACTGGGCGACCTGTACGGGCAACGGCGCGTCTTCGTCGGCAGCATGTCGGTGTTCGTCGTCGCCAGTGTGGTCGGTGGACTTGCGGCCACACCTGCCCTGCTGATCGCGGCGCGGGCCACGGAGGGACTCGGCGCGGCAGTGCTCGCCCCGTTGGCCCTGACCATGGTCACCACCACGTTCCCCGAAGGCCACCGGCGGACCCGGGCGCTCGCGCTCTGGACCGCGGTGAGCCTGGTCGGCGGGGCCTCCGGCAACGTGTTCGGCGGTGTGCTGACCGAATACCTGTCGTGGCGGTCGGTTCTGCTGATCAACGTGCCGATCGGAGTCCCGGTGCTCCTCCTCGCCGCTCGCCTGCTCCCCCGGCGCGACGGTCCGTCACGGCAGGGCCGGCTCGATCTGCCGGGCGCAGTGCTTGCCACCTCCGGGGTGGCCCTGCTCACCCTCGGCGTCGCCCAGGCCCACACCCACGACTGGTCCGATGCCGCCACGGCCGCGCCACTCGCCGGCGGGAGTGTCGCTCTCGTCGCGTTGGCGGTCGTGGAGAAGCGGATCGCTTCGGAGCCACTGATCCCGCCGCGTCTGTTCACACTTCCCGGGGTCGGCTGGGGCAACTTGGCGATGCTGCTGGCGGGAGCGGGTTTCCACATCCCGATGTGGTACTTCCTGACTCTGACGATGCAACGAGTGCTGGGCTACGGTGCGGCGCAGACGGGTCTCGGGTTCATGCCGCACACCGTGGTGATGCTGCTGGTCGGGCTGTTCCTCACACCACGACTGATGCGGTACGTGCAGCCGCGGGTGCTGATAGCCGCCGGTGCGCTCGTCGCCGCGACGGGCTTCCTGTGGCAGAGCACCATCACCCCGGACAGCACGTATCTCCAGGGCATCTTCGGCCCCGCCGTGGTGATTTCCTTCGGCGGGGGCCTGGTCAGCACCCCTCTGACGACGACGGTGACGTCGGGGGTCGGGGCTGCCGATGCCGGTGCGGCGTCCGGGTTGGTGAACACGGCCCGGCAGTTCGGCGGTGCCTTCGGCCTCGCTGTGCTGCTCACCCTCACCACGACCGACGCCGGCACGGCTGCCGCGCTCGTGGACAGCTACGGGGACGCGTTCCAGGGGATAGCCGTCGTCCTGGTCGCTCTCGCGGTACTCGCGGTCGCGCTGCCCGCCCAGCGCCGCCTCCCAGGCGGCGAACAGCACGACCGGGGAATTCCTCGGCAGGCCGGCGCGGATCAGGGAACGTCCGTCGACTCACCCTGAGCGGTCGGGGCGGACCTCGGGACGGCTGCCGCCCGCCGGCACGCCGCCCGGAACCGGGCAGCTGCCGAGTAGGCCTCCACACGGCAGCCCCGGCCCGATTCCGACGGGCCGGGGCTACCGGGCTGGACGAGTGGTGGCGTCACCACTCGTTGTAGTGGTCCTGAATGACCCGGAAGCTGCCGACGACACCGTCGTTGGTGAACAGGCCGCCGCGGACTTCGGGGGTCACGACGCCGTGGGTGGCGCCGTAAGGTCCGACGGTGGCGACCGGAGAACCGTTGTCGCAGGTGGACCCTCGGAAGACCTCGACGGTCTTCCGGCTGTCGTTACGGATGTTGAAGCTGCTGGAGCCCAGTCCGCTGGCGGCAGTGATGCACCCCTCGGAGTAGGCGGAGTACTCCCGATCGTTGAAGTAGATCCTGCCTTCTCCCTTACGGTCGTAGCCGCGGTCATCGCCGCCGTAACCACCCCCGCCGCCGTAACCACCGTCGCGCCCTTCACCGCCGTAACCACCATCACGGCCTTCACCTCCATAACCACCGTCACGGCCTTCACCGCCGTCACCACCGTCACGGCCTTCACCACCGTCACGGCCTCCACCCTGGTTCCCCCTTCCGCTGTCGTCGGCGGGGGGAGCAGCGGCGGGGGCACCCTGCCGTGCGGCAGGGGCGGTCTTGGGAACTGCCGGAGCGGCCTGCCGGGCGGCCGACACGGTCTTCTGGACGGACGGGGCGGAGTCGGAAGATCCTGCGGTCGCGGCGTAGGTGATGCCGGAGGCGGCGATGGCCGCGGCGCCTGCTACAGCGGCGGTCATGACGACGGTGCGCGTGTTCATGTCACTTCTCTCTGTCTCAGAGACGCCGGCCGGAAAGCCGACCTGCGACGAACGTACTGACGGCCCCATTGGCTGTCATATCGGGCATGGTCGAGGTGGGACGCCACAGGGCCGACCGGGTGTACGCGAGACTCCCGGGAGGCTCCGATCCACCATGTGACGCACCATCAAAAGCCGGGATGGTAAGCACTTTTTATGAACGATTAGCCCTTTCGGGCGATTCACTGACACACGCTCACCCCGTCGGCGGCGTGTCGCAGACGACGGCCGCCGAAGTCTGCCCGCCTGCGGCCCTACGGCCGCCAAGCCTCCGCTCACCGTCTCCGGTGGCCGTCGTGGCTCAGCGACCTCATGCACCTCCGCTCCGCACGGAACCAGCAAGGAGGCCGCAGGCCGGCCAGCTAGGCACATCCGTGACAGCTCCCGGTATGACGCTCCGGACGCCGTCGGTCCTCCCCGTCCGCGACCGGTGTCGCAGACAGACCGCGAGAACGGTCGACGGGAGCGAGTTCCGGTGACGGACATTCAGGAGAGACGGGCCGCGCCGCTCTGACAGCCGATCAGGGCTGCGACCACCCTCCCCTGTGACGGTTGTTCACGGAGTTCGGGCTGCGGCGTCTTCGTGCCGGTGCGGGCGGGATGCTGCCGAGAGGGTGACCGGGCGTCAGGAAGTCCCCCGGAAAGCCTAATCAGGCACCAGATATG
>NZ_JBHVWN010000036.1:0-81597 GCF_042882275.1 Streptomyces sp. NPDC058231
CCGCCGGGGGTCAATACAGACCGTACCCATTTATCACGCCGCTCACCCGGCTGTGTCCGGAGTACTTCGGGGCGCACCCAGTCTCACTGGGTCCGACCCTCTGTCGTTGTGTGTCACTGATCGCGAGTGAGTGGCGGGTGGCTCTTCAGGTCAGGTCGCGGATCACTCGCCGTTCTCCCCCCGCGCTCGGCGGCGAAGAGCCGGCTGCCCTCGGCCGTGCCGAACTCCTCGATGCGGGAGCGGACCGTGGCGACCGGGTTCTGTTGATCTTCTGTCTGGTCGCTGCGGTCGGCGGCAGTTGGGTCGCACTGGACGTTCGCGGTTCCGCGACAGCGATAACCCGGCGTCAGGAGCGGCAGGCCGCGCTGCGAGCGCCGGCGCAGGGCCAACTCGCCCAGATCGGTACCGTGCCCACCGCGTTCTTCCGCTGGATGGGGGCGCTCGTCGGGTTGTGCGGCGGCCTCGGTGCGGTGTGTGCGGTGGTGTTGCTGATCACCGTCGTCCGACTTCGCACGAACGACTGCGCCCGGGGCCCCGCCGCATCACTCACCTCGCGACGGGGCCGCTGCGTCTGCCGGCGAGCGGGACCGGGTGCGGCGCGCCCGCGGGGCTGCGACGGGGCGCGAGCCGGTGCCGCCGGGGCGCGCTCCCCGGCTATTCGACGCGGGGGCGGGCGAGCTCCGCGGCCAGGTCCAGAGCCTGCTGGACGTCGTCGAACTCCGGTGCGCGCACCAGCGCGCTGCCCAGTTCGCAGCTCCCCGCGTCCCCCGGCGGAAGGACGATCCTGTCGCCGATCCGGTGAGCGAACGCGAAGTGCTCGAGCCCGCCGATCTGCAGGACGTCGTTGAGGCCTTCGAAGCCCTGGAAGACGCCCTCGACGGGGCTGATGATGCTCCGGCTGCCGAAGTGGGCCCGGGAACGGTGCTCCAGGTCCGGCTTGTCGCCGGAGGTGAGCCGGACGAGGTTCTCGTGGAAGGGAACGCCGGTGCTGCCGGGCACCAGGTGCGAGGTGATGTAACCGCCACCGGGGCGGGCGGCGATCTCCAGCAGTTTCGCCGTGCCGTCCTCGAGCACCCGGCATTCGAGGTGGAAGCCGCACCAGTCGAGGCCGACGGCCCGGGTGACCTCGTGGGTCAGCGCGTGGACGGCTTCGACCGCGGGGCCGGGCAGCGCACTGGGGTGGATCTCCTGGTACTCGACGTAGTACGGGAAGGAAACCTGCTTGTCGGTGATTCCCGCGATGTACGTCGTGCCGTCATGGACGAATCCCTCGACGCTGTGCTCGGTACCGCCCAGCCTCTCCTCGTAGACGAACTCGCCCGGGTAGTCCGCGAAGATGGAGGCGACGCTGGGCAGGGTGAGCGCGGTGGCCTGCGCGAACAGCTCGGCGAGATCGGTTTCCGGCTCGACCTGGAGGATGGAGCGGCTACCGCTGCCCCCGGCAGGCTTGAGGACCGCCGGCGCACCGATCTCCTGACGCGCCTGCGTCAACTGCTCCAGCGTCGTCACGAGACGGAACCGGGGGATGAGGTCGGGGCGTGATGCCAGCGCCATGCGCATGGAGTGCTTGTTGCGCGCCTTGTGGGCGGCCTCGACAGGGACCCCGCGCCAACCGCACTTCTCGGAGAGCGCGGCGGCCAGCTCCACCCCGCCGTCGGTCCAGGCCAGCGCCCCGCCGGCCCCGGTGCGCTGAGCGAGACGCAGGCCGGCCTCCAGTGCCTCCTCCCGGTTCGAGAGACTGATCTTCTCGAAATCATGGATGAGGTCCTGCTGGATCCCCGGCGCACGGGAGCCGAGGAGCGCGACCCGGTATCCGGCGTTACGGGCTGCCATCAGGGCGCGGTTCGCCTCATGGGGCCCTCGCCGGGTACCGACGTAGATCACGGTGGGCTGTGATGCCATGGCGGAGTTTCTCTCCTTGTCAGGGGTTGGATCGGGTTCAGTCGGAAGCGGGGACGGCGGGCCGGGTCAGGGCGGGCACCGGCTTCCGCGTCGCGCGGGCAGCGCCCAGGCTCATGCCTCCCGCGCCCGCGGTGAAGAGTGCTCCCAGCAGGCCCCAGCCGGCGGCACCCAGGGGGAACAGGACGCCGAGGACCAGTGCGGGGCCGAGCAGACCGTGCGCGGTGACGCTCGTGGTGAAGGCGCCCAGGTAGCGTGCGTAGGCCTGGGGCGGAGCCATCGCGTCGGAGAGGTACCAGGACGCGGCGGCGTGCAGGTTCTCCCCCACGGTCAGCAGCACCACGGCGGCGCCGACCAGAAAGATGCCGGCGGGCGCCGCCGGCCCGCCGGCGAGGGCGAAGAGCAGGCAGGCCGCGCAGAGCGCCGCGGCCGCGGTCCAGAGCAGGCCCAGGGCCAGGGTCCGCCCGAGGTCCAGGGAGGAGATCCAGACCTGGGCGAGCACGGTGAGCGCCGTATTGGCGGCGAGCAGGGCGGGCACCGCCCCCAGCGGGATCTCAGGGTGGTGGACGACCCAGACGGGCAGGAGCACGACCAGGACCGTGTCGTGAAGGCACATCAGCGCGTTCCCCGCCGTCAGCGCCATGAAGGGCATGCTGCGGAACGGGGACGGTACGCGCGGCAAGGGGGAATCCGGTGTTCCCGGCCCGCCCTCCTTCTCGCTCCGCGTCTCCCGCGTATCCGTCCGCCCGTGGACGTCCCGGCCGGGCGCCCGCGCCATCGTCAGGGCCCGGTTGGAGCACCAGGCCGTGATCAGGAAGGTCAGGCCGTTGGCGAGGAACAGCAGCTGGATCAGTTCCCTGCTGTGGACGGCCACCACGGAGGCCGCGACGAGCGTGCCCGCCGTGTATCCGATGTTGCGCAGCGCCCGGATCGCCGCCATGGTCCTGTTGCGGTCCTTCACCCCGACGACCTGGCGTACCGCCGCCTGGGTGAGCGGGGAGCAGCCCCGGTCGAAGACCGTCGCCAGACAGGTGACCACGAGGTACCCGGTGAATCCGTCGACCACCGTGTAGAGCCCGTAGGAAACGCCGCGCAGGACCAGCAGGGACAGATAGACGGGGCGGACCCCGACGCGGTCGGCCAGCCTCCCGCCGGGCGCACTGCTCAGCAGTCCGAGGCAGCCCGCAACGGCCAGCGCGAGGGCCACCTGGGCGGGGGTGATACCGACGGTGCCGACGAAATAGAGCGTCGCCACAGCCAGGAACAGGCCGGAGCCGAACGCGTCGAGGAAGGATCCCGCAGCCAGCGTCCGGCCGGCGGCGCTGTGCGGCAGCAGCCGTTCCGAAAGCTTGCGGACAGTGGTGTTCATGGCGGCCGTTCTTCGGGCGGGATGTTCGCGGAGGTCCGGGAGGAGGCGTGGCACCGGGGGCAGTCCTGCCGATCAGGCAGGCTCGACCTCGACGGAGTCCCGGAACCAGACCGCGAGTGCGCGCAGCCGTCGGTCGACCTCGGCGGCGCTGTCCCCGGAGACCACGACGCGGCCTGCGCGCGCGTTGATGTCCCGGCCGGTGTCGGCCATCACATCGCCGGTTCCCACCTTCATCTCGACGATCTCCACGCCGGGCCGCTCCCGGATCTCCTCCACCGAAGGCATGCTGGTCACCCGTCCGGCCACGGCAGGAAGGTGCAGCCACCCGAAGGTGCGCTCGTCCCGCGTGGCCGCGGCCACCGCCGTGGGGATCGCGAGGACGGCCCGCGCCCACTCGTCGTACAGGTCCACGCCGTACTTCAGCCGCACGACCGTGTCGACCCGTGCACCGCCGACGCGGCCGGCGCACTCGCCGAAGACGAGTCCCTCCTCCTGCTCGAACACTTCCAGATGGAAGACGCCGTCGTGGTGGCCGAGGGCCCGGAGGGACCGGTCGGCGATGTCCGCCACCGCCGTGTGGAGTGCGGCGTGCGTGTCGCGGTCGAGCACGGTCGAGCCGACGAGCCCTCCGGTCCGGAAGTCCACCACGTTGTTGAGGTAGCGGGAGACGCTGATCATCTGCAGCTCCCCGTCACGGACGACTCCGTCGACATGGAGCTCACCTCCCGGGACGAACGACTCGACCAGCCACGGCCCCGGGTCCTCGGCCCCGCCCTGGAGCCGCGCGGCCTCCTCGGCCGTCCGTACGACCGTGGTGCGGCGGGAACCGGCCTCGTCGAAGGGCTTGACCACGTACGGCAGGGGGAAGGGGACCTGGGCCAGATCGGCCATCCGTTCCACGAAGTACGCCTGTGCCACGCGGATCCCGGCCCTGCGGACGAGCTGCTTCTGGACGAACTTGTCGCGCAGCGCCAGGGCCCGGGGCATCGGCCAGGACCGGCAGCCGAGCGCCTCGCCCACCGCGGAGGCGGTCACGACGGGGAACTCGTCCGCCGTGCAGACGACCGCGCCCGGTGCCAGGGACACCCCCTCTCGCGCCAGTGCCCCGACCACCTCTGCGGCATCGGTCACCGAAGCCGCCGTCACGATCCGGTCGGCCGTTCCGGCCTTCTCGGCAGCGGCCAGGTCCGCGGGCTCGCAGACGCAGATGACGCGCGCACCGTGTTCCACGAGGGCCGTCAGGACCTCGGTGGGCTTCCACCCGAGCACCACAACCGGGTCTTCGTGGTGCTGGTCGCCGCGGAACGGCTGGGTTGCTGTCATCGCTGTGGCTCCGTTGTCGGGCAGGCGGGATACGTTCGGGAGAGCGGCGCTCACGGGACGGGGCCGACCGTCGTCGCCTGCCCGAACCATTGCGCGAGGGAGTGCAGGTCCGCGGTCACGCTCGTGTCGTCGGCACCCCGGATCAGCACGCGCGCCGCCCTCAGGTGGGAACTGACCGTCAGGTCGCCCACGACGTCACCGACGTTGACGTCCAGTTCGGCGTGCAGGACACCGGGGCGGGCCGCCAGCTCCTCGTGGGTGGGCGCGGCGGTGACCCGGCCCGACGGGACCGTCAGATGGATGTAGCCCACGCTGTCACCCGTGTCGGGCTCCTTCTCTGCGACCGCGGTGGGGAGGCCGAGGACGGCGCGGGCCCACTCGTCGTAGATGTCCGTACCGAACCGGTGCCGGAGCATCTCGTCGGTGAGTCCGCCGCCGACCCGCCCGCCGCATTCGCTGAAGACGACGCGGTCCCGGTCGACGAAGACCTCCATGTGGAAGACCCCGTCCTCGAACCCGAGCGCCTCGAGCGCGCGGGCGGCCAGGCCGCCTATCCGGCCGTACAGCTCCGGGTGGGCTCCGGGAGCCAGTGCCGCCGCCCCGACCAGGGCGCCGTCGTGGATGTGGATGAGGTTGTGCAGGTAGCGCGCCACGGACATGAAGAGCAGCGTCCCGTCGCGGACCACCCCGTCGACCTGCATCTCGGTGCCGTCGATGAACTCCTCGACGAGCCAGGGCACCGCCGGCCCCTGCTCCGTCAGCTGCTTCGCCAGCCTGCTCGCCTCCGCGGGGGTGTCGACCCGGTAGGTGTCCGCGCTGCCCGCGCCGCTGAGCGGCTTCACGACGACCGGGCCGTCGGCGGCCACGTCAGCCAGGTCGCCGGTGTGGGCGCAGACGCTGCTGGACGCGACCGGGAGCCGCGCGGCGCGGACGGCCGCCTTCTGCACCGCCTTGTCGCGCAGCGCCAGAGCCGTCCGGTGCGGAATGGCCGAGTTTCCGGCGGGCGCGCCCAGGAGTGCCGCCGTGAGCACCGTCAGCTCCTGCGGACTGCACACCACATCGAAGTCTGCGGCGGATTCGTCGTGTCGCGCCAGTACGGCGGCGACGTCCTCCACCCGGGTGGGATCGGCCGCGACCAGGGTCCTGCCCAGGCCGAGGCTACGGCACTTGGCCGCCTCGCCGGGCGTGACCACACTCGTCACCACGGCTCCATGGCGCGCCAGCGCCCGGATCGCCTTGGCCTTCCAGCCGACCACCAGGACCCGTCGGCCTGCTTCTGCTTCAAGGGAGGGCATTTCCTCGGTACCAACTCTCAGCTGTTCTCTGTCCCGGACAGGCGGACGACTACACGGACGGGGCGGCCGCCCCGGCGGGGCCGGTCTCCGGCGTCACCTGGTAGCGGGCCTGGTACCAGCGATTGCCGAAGTCGGAGACGACGAGGCCGGCCGAGGACGTCTCGAGCTCGCGGGCGTGTGCCTGGTACAGGCTCTGCAGGACCCGGGCGACGGCGATCGCGGCCCGCAGGTCGGTGAGGTCGTACGGGTCACCGTCCGAGCGCATCAGCCGGAAATCGTGGATCCCGGCACGGGTCGCCCCGGCGAGGACCAGCGGCAGCGGCACCCGTATCGCGTGCCGTACGCCGTTCGCCACATGGCCCTGATGATGGTGGGAGGTCCACTCGGTGATGTCCGGCATGGACGGCGGGAAGAACCAGTCACGGTCCTCGAACAGTTCGCCCGGCCCCGCGACGGGTGGCATGAAGTGCCATCCGTTCCACCTCATCCTGGCGGCGATCGCCCGGACGACCTGGACCAGACTCTCCGGGTCGGCCGAGAAACGGTCGACGAATTCCGCCGACGGTACGACGCAGCAGTAGTAGTCGCTGGTCTTCCACTTACCGGGTGCCGGATCGCCCTGTGCCAGCAGGCGCCCGAGGAGGCCCACGTCCTTCGGCCCGCGGGACATCCCGACGTGGGAGCGCGTGGCGGACGTGGCGGCGGCGACGAGCTCGTGCAGCAGTTCCTCGAAACGGGTGGAGAATCCGCTGTCCGCGGGCTCGTGCAGGCCCGCGATGTGCGGAGCCCAGGCAGCGGCGAGAGCGGTGGGGTCCCCCACGCCGTCCAGTTGCGCGCCTGTCAGGTAGGGCCGGAGCAGCCGGGAGAAGGAGTCCGGGAGATCGGCTGCGCCCACCGGTGTGTCGAGAAGCCGCTCCTCCTTGTTGATCGTCATCCCCTGGATGACGCGGTAGACCGGCACACCGCTCGCCATGGCCGACTCCCGGGCACCGCACGAGATCGCGGCCAGGGACCAGAGCCGCTCGATCTCGGGCAGCCCTTCGACGCTCTCCGGGACCTCCTGGGAATATGCCTGAATTCTGCCGCGAATGAAGGATTCCAACCGCGCCGTCGACAATTGCGTTCCGCTGAACTCCTCGGTACGGGAAGGCGTGCCGGAAGCAATGAGAATGCTCATCAGGGTCAGGAACGTGCAGTCCTCGTCCGACCATTCCAGGAGCGGTGTGCCTTCCAGGACATTGAGAAGGCATTTTTCGGAATCGACTCCGACCGACTTCCCGACAAGATTGCTCGCCTTGCCGAGGTTCGTGTAGTGGCGGTCACCTACATGGACGACCATGGGGCCGACGTGGCGGAAGGTGTGGCGCAGCTTGCGAATCAGGTCGAGGGCGCGGTCGGCCCCCTCGGCCACGAGCCATTTCTTGACCGCTTCACGACTCGCCAGGCTGGTGTACCGCCGATGGGTGAACTCGTCGTCGAGGTCGGCGGGCCTGTTGCCGTGCCAGTCCACGTTGCCGACGAAGACCGCACCGTCGGGGGTCTGTTCGCCGGCGACGACGAGACGCAGCCGGCCGGTCGAGGTGATCAGCATGTGGTCACCGATCCCCCGCTGGGCCACCGTGCAGTGCACCGTCGCCCCCGCCGCCTCGGCCGACTCCAGAAGGAATCGCTCCTCGGCCGTGAGCGCGTCCATCCCCAGCCCCTCGGGAAAGCGCCCCCCGAGTGTGGCGACATGCCGGGCGGCTGCCGCGACGAGCGTGAGGGAATCGGCCTCTTCGGCGCAACGCGCGAGCAGGTCGGAAAAGCGTTCGGTACGCAAGATCGCCATTACTGAGCCCCCATGGCACAGACGCCATGCAATGGGCCGGCGCCGGTATGTCCGTCATCGGCACACAGCGCTGGATGCCAGTTACACCGGGGTTCGATCCGCGAAGAGATGAAATCTCTGGATGATCATGAACCTCCGGTGATCGGGAGGTTATCAGGAAGTTAACGACACAACAACGGTCACTTCAATTCATGACAATTGCAATAATGAGTCCGTACTGCCTATTTCTGCACAGTGGCCAATTATGGCTATTTGACACCCTTGCAGGGGTCGTTCCGCACCGATTCAGGAAACCGGACGGCGACCGGGGACGGCCCGTGGGCACCGGACACGGCAGCGGTGGAGTGCTGGGTCCCCACTTCGGAGGGACGATGGAGGGGCTGCGGTGGGACGAGAGGAGCGGTGCGCGGGGCCGACGCGGCCACGAAGCCGCTGTCGTGCGGGCAAGCGGAAGGGGTGCCGGGGATGAGTACGACCGACGCGTTCCGGGCCGGGCCGGGCCGGACGGGTGAGGCCCCCGCGCCGAGCGGACTGCTGGACGTGCTGAGCCTGGCCGCGGTGGTGCTCGACGACACCGGCCGGATCCTGTTCTGGAGCCCGCAGGCCGAGGAGCTGTTCGGTTACTCCCCCGAAGAGGCGCTGGGCCGGTTCGCGGCCCGTCTGCTCGTCGACGAAGAGCACCTGGAGACGGTGATCGAGCTGTTCGCCCATGTGATGGAGAGCGGGGAGCGCTGGGCGGGTACCTTCCCGATCCGGCACCGGGACGGCAGCACCCGGCTGGTGGAATTCCGCAACATGCGGCTGCAGGACGAAAGGGGCGGCCGCTACGCGCTGGGCATCGCCACGGACCAGGGGACGCTGCGGCGCGTGGAGCGGGATCTGGCGCTGTCCATGCGGCTGGTCTCCCAGTCCCCGATCGGCCTGGGGGTCATGAACACCGAGCTGCGGTACGTGCTGGCCAACCCGGTGCTGGCGGGCATAGGCGGTCCGCCCGCCGCCGAGCAGGTCGGGCGTGCCGTCAGCGAGGCGCCCCCCTTCCGGCACGAGGAGTCCATCGAGTCGGACATGCGCCAGGTGCTGGCCACCGGTGTGCCGCTGCTGGACCGCTTCGTCGTCGGCCGGATCCCGGGCGACAAGCAGGACCATGCCTGGTCGGTGTCGTTCTACCGGCTGGAGGATCCCGCCGGGCGGGTGCTCGGGCTGGCAACCTCGGTGGTGGACGTCACCGAGCAGCACCGGGCGGCCGCCGACGCCGCCCGGGCGCGGCGCCGGCTGGCCCTGGTGGCGGACGCCTCCGTACGGATCGGTACCACCCTCGACCTGGAACAGACCGCCCGAGAACTGGCCGAGATCTGTGTACCGGCGATGGCCGACGTGGTCACGGTCGATGTCCTCGACAGCGTTCTGCACGACCAGCGGAGCACCACGGCCGACACCGGCCCGGCACGGTTCCGGGCGCTGGCGGTGGTGTCGGCCTACCCCACCAAGGCGACCCAGGCCGTCGATCCCACCGGCAGCCTCGCCCAGTACGACGCCGACCGTCTGATCACCCAGTGCGTCAACTTCCGCCGGGCGGTCCTCAAGGCCGACGTGACCGGCCAGGACCTGCGCCGCGTCGCCCGGGACGACAACTGCGCGGGGCTGCTGGCCGCGGCCGGGGTCCACTCCTACCTCGCGGTCCCGCTGATCGCCCGTGGCGAGGTGATCGGCGCCGTGGGCCTGATGCGCGCCGACAATCCGAGGCCCTTCGACGACGACGACGTGGTCCTGGTCGGGGAGCTGGCTGCCCGCGCGGCGGTGTGCGTCGACAACGCGCGCCTGTTCCAGAGCCAGCGGCACGCCGCCCTGACGCTCCAGCGCAGCCTGCTGCCCCAGCGGCCGGCCGACCGGCTGGGCCTTGAGATCGCCCACCGCTACCAGCCCGCCGACGCCACCAGTGAGATCGGCGGCGACTGGTTCGACGTCATCCCGCTGGCCGACGACAAGACCGCCCTGGTCATCGGTGACGTCATGGGCAGCGGCATCGACGCCGCCGCCGCCATGGGCCAGCTGCGCACCGCCACCCGCACACTGACCCAGCTCGACCTCGATCCGGCCGACGTCCTGCACTATCTCGACCGGGGCACCGCCGGCATCGAACACACCTTCGCCACCTGCGCCTACGCCGTGTTCGATCCCCACACCGGCATGTGCGACATCTCGCTGGCCGGGCATCTGCCGCCGGTGCTCATGCGGCCGGACCGCACCCCGGAGCTGCTCGACCTGCCCACCGGCGCGCCGCTCGGCGTGGGCGGGGTGCCGTTCGGTACCACCCGCCTCGCCCTGGACCGTGGTGATCAGCTGGTCCTGTACACCGATGGCCTGGTCGAAACCCGCGACCAGGCCATCGACGATCGGCTGGATCTCCTGCTGTCCCTGCTCGCGGGTCCGCACCGCGACCTGGAGGAGACCTGCGACCTGCTCCTGCGGGCGCTGCGCCGGCCCGGCGACCACGATGACGTGGCGCTGCTCATCGCCCGGCTGCCCGCAGCGGGGCCCGACGGCGCTCAGCCCACCGGCAGCCCCGGCGCCGGGTAGCCGCTCATCAGGTCCTGCACGTCGGCGCGCACCTTGGTGACCGTCTCCTCGTCGCCGGTGCGCGCCGCCTCCACCACCCGGTCGATCCACTCCGCGACCGTGCCCATCGCGGATGCGGGGATGCCGCGCGAGGTCAGGGCCGGGGTGCCGATGCGGATGCCGGACGGGTCGAAGGGCTTACGGGGGTCGTACGGGACGGCGTTGTAATTGACGACGATCCCGGCCCGGTCCAGGGCCTTCGCCGCGATCTTGCCGGGCACGTCCTTGCCGGTGAGGTCGATCAGCAGGAGGTGGTTGTCCGTGCCGCCGGAGACCAGGTCGAAACCGCGGGACGCCAACTCCTCGCCCAGGACGCGGGCGTTGGTGACGACCTGATGGGCGTAGACCCCGAAATCGGCGGTCGCGGCCTCCTTGAGGGCCACCGCGATCGCTGCCGTCGTGTGGTTGTGCGGGCCGCCCTGGAGACCGGGGAAGACCGCGCGGTCGATGGCGCGGGCGTGCTCCGCACGGCTCAGCAGCATCGCGCCGCGCGGGCCGCGCAGGGTCTTGTGGGTGGTGGTCGAGACCACGTCGGCGTACGGGGCGGGTGAGGGGTGGGCGCCGCCCGCGACCAGGCCGGCGATGTGGGCGATGTCGGCGACCAGTACCGCGCCGACCTCGCGGGCGATGTCGGCGAAGCCGGCGAAGTCGATCGTCCGGGGCACCGCGGTGCCGCCGCAGAAGATCACCTTCGGACGCTCGGCAAGGGCCAGGTCGCGCACCTCGTCCAGGTCGATCCGGCCGGTGTCGCGCCGGACGCCGTACCGCACGCCGCGGAACCAGGTCCCGGTCGCGGACACCCCCCAGCCGTGTGTGAGGTGACCGCCCATCGGCAGCGACATGCCGAGCACGGTCTCGCCGGGCCGCAGGAACGCCAGGTAGACGGCGAGGTTGGCGGGTGAACCGGAGTACGGCTGCACATTGGCGTGTTCCATGCCGAACAGGGACATGGCCCGTTCGACGGCCACCGTCTCCACCTGGTCGATGATCTGCTGGCCCTCGTAGTACCGCTTGCCGGGGTAGCCCTCGGAGTACTTGTTCTGGAGCACCGTGCCGGAGGCCTCCAGCACGGCCGCGGAGACGTAGTTCTCACTGGGGATCAGGCGCAGGGTGTCGGCCTGGAGCTGCTCCTCGGCGGATACGAGGGCCGCGATCTCCGGATCGGTGACGGTGAGTGCGGGCCGGCGGTTCTCGGACGGCGTCATGGGATCCTCCCGGGTCTGGCGCATTGCTGCGGCGTGGACCCGGATGCCCAGGCGGACGGCTCTCCGGCGGTGACGCCTCCGGGCAGGCCCGGAGTGTGCCGCTTCCTCGTGGTCGGTTCCACGGAGCACCCCTGCCGGGATACGCGCCAGTCGCGGCACCGCGCAGTCTACGGACCGAGGTGGTCCGACACGCGCTCATCGGCTCCTCGGCGGGTCCGCCGTCGACGCCCGGTCCGGTCGGTCCGCGTCCGCGGGCCCCGCTCGATGACCGGATTCCGTGGCTCCGCCGACCGGTTCCGGTGCACGCATTCCAACCTATCTCGCCCCTAACTGCCCATCTCTCGCCACCTCTTGACAGTTTCTTGGTGAATGCATGCCCCTTACGTAAAGGGTTCCTCGCCAGAGTGGCGGCTTACATGTGCACATCATCCGGCACATGCTCCACACGCGAAGAACCACATCGCAGGGGGTTACATGAGAACCAGTCGCGCCAGGCGTCGCGCCGGGCTGAGCATGGCAGCGACACTGCCGCTGCTCGCCGGTGCACTCGCCCTCGGCATACCGTCGGCCAGCGCGGACTCCGCGCCCGGGGGCCGCGACGCGCTGCAGGGCACCAAGCCGGTCTGGGCCACCGCCAAGGCGGACCAGGGCGCCACCGCCGACAGCAGCAAGGTGAGTGTCCGCGTCCATCTCGCCGGCCGGGACGCCAAGGGGCTGGCCGCGTACGCCGCAGCCGTCTCGGACCCGGAGTCCTCCTCGTACGGGAAGTATCTGAGCGCCGGGGAGGCGCAGGCCCGGTTCGGGGCGACCCAACAGCAGATCGACCAGGTCAGCCAGTGGCTGAAGTCGAACGGGCTGACCGTCACCGGTGCCAACCAGCACTACGTCTCCGCCACCGGCGATGTCGCCGCGGCCGAGAAGACGTTCAGCACCCAGCTGCGCAACTACCGCAAGGGCAGCCGGACCTACCGCGCACCGTCCTCCACCGCCTCCGTCCCGGCCGGGCTGAGCGAGGCCGTCCTCGCCGTCTCCGGCCTGGACAACGCGCCGCGCAAGTCGAGCCACGACGAGACGCTGCCGCCGCCGGACGCGGTGTTCCGCAACTCCGGCCCCTTCTCCTCGTACTACGGTTCCAAGACCGCCTCGGCGCTGCCGAGCGCCTACGGGGCCAAGGTGCCGTACGCGGTCAAGGGCTACACCGGCAAGCAGCTGCGCGCCGCGTACGGTGCGGGCAGCTGGACCGGCAAGGGCGTGACCGTCGCCATCACCGACGCGTACGCCTCGCCGACCATCGCGAAGGACGCCTCCGAGTACGCCAAGCGCAACGGCGACGCCCCGTACGGGCGCGGGCAGCTCCGCCAGGTGCTGCCGGACGACTACACGCAGACCGAGGAGTGCGGGGCCTCCGGCTGGTACGGCGAGGAGACCCTCGACGTCGAGGCCGTGCACGCGGTGGCACCCGCCGCCGACATCGTGTACGTGGGTGGCGCCTCCTGCTTCGACGCCGACCTGCTGGACTCGCTCAACAAGGTCGTCGACCACCGGCTCGCCGACATCGTCTCCAACTCCTGGGGCGACGTCGAGGCCAATGAGACCCCGGACGTCGCAGCCGCGTACGACCAGGTCTTCAAGATGGGCGCGGTCGAGGGCATCGGCTTCTACTACTCGTCCGGCGACGCGGGTGACAACGTCGCGTCCACCGGCACGAAGCAGATCGACGTCCCGTCCAACTCCGCCTGGGTGACATCGGTCGGCGGCACCTCGCTGGCCGTCGGCAAGCACGACGCGTACCAGTGGGAGACCGGCTGGGGCACGCTGAAGGCGAACCTCGCCGACGACGGGAAGAGCTGGACCGGCTTCCCCGGCGCGTACACCTCCGGCGCCGGCGGCGGCACCAGCTCCACGGTGAAGCAGCCGTTCTACCAGCACGGTGTCGTCCCGGACTCGCTCGCACAGGCGAACGGCAGGACCCGGATGCGTACCGCCCCGGACATCGCGGCGGTCGCGGACCCGAACACCGGCTTCCTGGTCGGCCAGACCCAGACGCTGCCCGACGGTTCGCTGGGCTACGACGAGTACCGCATCGGTGGTACGTCACTGGCGGCGCCGGTCATCGCGGGCGTCCAGGCGCTCGCGCAGCAGGCGCAGCACGGCCGGCCGCTCGGCTTCGCCAACCCGGCGATCTACGCACGGTACGGCTCGAAGACGTACCACGACGTCACCGACCACCCGCTGGGTGTGGGCCGTGATCTCGCGGTCGCCCGGATCGACTTCGCCAACGGCTTCGACTCGGCGGACGGCGTACTGACGTCGGTGCGGAGCCTGGGCAAGGACGCCTCGCTCACGGCGGTGAAGGGGTACGACGACGTGACGGGTGTCGGGACTCCGGCGGCCGGTTACGTGGACTCGTACCGCGGGCGCTGACCCACGGGCCCGATGTGACGACTGCCCCGGGGCCGCGGCCCCGGGGCAGTCTCGCGTCCACGGGCGGCCACCCCGCCCGGGCGCGGCGATCATGCGCTGATACTCTTCCGCCCCCGCCTGACCGCGCCACGCGCCGTCGGGCGGTTCCGTATTCCACGTACGCGAAGAGGGATGCATGAACGCAGGCAGAAGAACCGGCACCGTGGCCGCGCTGGTGGGGGCCCTGGCCCTCTCGGCGCTCACCGTCTCCCCCGCGGAGGCCGCGGACACCGGTATCACCGTGTCGAAGGTGGTCGTCAACAAGGGCCGGCCCGTCGTGGTGGGCACCTCGGACGAGAAGACCCCGTCCGTCAGCTTCCGGATCACCCTGCCCTCCGGGTACAGCACCGCCGATCCGTTCGCGTACGACGCGAGCCCCTTCCTGTACCACGGCACCACCGCCGCCAAGGGGGCGGACGGCGGCGGCCTCTACATGGGGGGCTACACCTGCTTCGAGGACGGTGCCAGGGCGGCCGACTGCGTGGGCGAGCTCACCATCGACCCGCGGTACGACCTCGACTCGAACAGCGACGCCACCACCTGGAAGATCGGTGTGGCGGCCCGCCTGTTCAAGTCCGACGGCGGGCTCAAGGCCGAGGAGTACACGACGGCTTCCGGCAGCGTCCAGGTCAGGCGGTGGGGCAAGGTCACCGTGAACGCGTCACCGGAGCCGGTGACGAAGGGGAAGACGCTCACCGTGACCGGCAGTCTGACCCGCGCGGACTGGGTGAAGCACAAGTACACCGGCTTCGGCAGCCAGTCGGCCGAGCTCCAGTTCCGCAAGAAGGACAGCTCGGTCTACACCACCGTCAAGACGGTGAAGTCCGGATCTACGGGCGCCCTGAAGACCACGGTCACGGCGTCCGCCGACGGCTACTGGCGCTGGACCTTCGCCGGGACCTCCACCACCGGCTCCGCGACCGCCGCGGGCGACTTCGTCGACGTGCGCTGACCTCGGTGCGGGTGCCGTGCCGGCCGTTCGTCCGGGGCGGTACCCGCACGGCACCCGGCGGCGCAGCCCGGCCACGACCGGGGGCGTGTCGTTCAGGACGGCAGGCGCGGGTCCGCGCCCTCGGCGCCCGGGGCCGGTCCGGGCAGTGGCTGCTGCGCCCAGATGACCTTGCCCTCCGGGGTGTACCTGGTGCCCCAGTGCTCGGAGATCTGGGAGACGAGGAACAGCCCCCGGCCTCCCTCGTCCGTCGCGGCCGCGTAACTCAGATGGGGTGAGGTGCTGCTGCCGTCGGACACTTCGCAGATCAGGCTGCGGTCCCGCAGCAGACGCACCCGGACCGGCGGGGACGCGTACCGGATGGCGTTGGTGATCAGCTCGCTGAGAATCAGCTCGGTGGTGAACCCCAGCTCCGACAGGTCCCAGTCGTCGAGCTTCGCCACGACAGCGGCCCGGATCCCGGCCACGGCGACGGGGTCGAGCGGCACGTCCCATTCGGCGATCTGGTCGGCGGTGAGCGCGCGGGTGCGGGCGACGAGCAGCGCCACGTCGTCCGTGGCCTCGGCGGGGAGCAGCGCGTCGAGCACCGCCCGGCAGTGTTCCTCCGGCGACCGGCCCGGATGGGCCAGGGCCCGGCGCAGCAACTCCATCCCCACGTCGATGTCCCTGGTGCGGTCCTCGATCAGCCCGTCGGTGTAGAGGACCAGCTGGGATCCGACGGCCAGATCCAGTTCGGCGGTCTTGAACGGCATGCCGCCGAGCCCCAGCGGCGGTCCGGCAGGGAGCTCGGGGAAGTCCACGCTGCCGTCGGGGTGGACCAGCGCGGGCAGATGGTGCCCGGCGCGGGCCATGGTGCAGTGCCGGGAGACGGGGTCGTAGATCGCGTACAGGCAGGTGGCCCCCACGACCCCCACACCGCCCTCCGCGGTGCCTTCCTCGTTGTCGATGCGGTCGACCAGGTCGTCGAGGTGGCCGAGGAGCTCGTCGGGCGGAAGGTCGAGCGTGGAGAAGTTGTGCACCGCGGTGCGCAGTCGCCCCATGGTGGCCGCGGCGTGCAGACCGTGGCCGACGACATCACCGACGACCAGCGCGACGCGGTTTCCCGACAGCGGGATGACGTCGAACCAGTCGCCGCTGACTCCGGACTGTGCGGGCAGATAGCGGTGGGCGACGTCCAGCGCGTTCTGTTCGGGCAGGGCGCGCGGCAGCAGGCTGCGCTGCAACATCACGGCCAGGGCGTGCTCGCGGGTGTAGCGGCGTGCGTTGTCGATGCTGACCGCGGCACGGGCGACCAGCTCCTCGGCGAGCGACCTGTCGTCCTCGTCGAACGCCCCGGCCTCCCGCAGGCGCCAGAAGTTGGCGAGGCCCAGCACCACGCCCCGCGCCTGCAGCGGCGTCGTGAGGAGCGAGTGGATCCCGTACGCGACGACGTTGCCCGTCCGTTCGGGGTCCTGGGCGTGCCAGCCGGGCGCGGCGGACAGGTCGGGCACCACCACCGACCGGCCGGTGACGAATCCGCGGGCCTGGGGCGTGGAGGGAAGGAACGAGATGAGCCTGCCGCGCGGGTAGAGGGGGTGGTCGTCCCGGATGCCGCTGACAGCGGTGCGGCGCATGTCGGCAGCGGTGCCGGTCGGCTCCTCACCGAGCAGGACGGGGGTCGCGAGGTCGACCGTGACGAAGTCCGCGAAACGGGGGACGGCCATCTCGGCCAGCTCCTCGGCCGTGCGTGTCACGTCCAGGGTGGTGCCGATGCCCATCCCGGCGTCGTACAGCAGCCTGAGACGTTCGTTGACCGTTTCCATCTTCCCGGAGAGCGCCAGGAGCTGGGTGGAGTCGCGCATGGTCGCCACCGTTCCCAGGTGGCTTCCGTCGTTGTCCGTGCGCCGCTGGTTGACCACCAGCATCCGGTCCCCCGCCAGGTACACCTCGTCCGTGGCCTCACGGCCGGAGGTGAGCAGTTCGGCCGTGGCCGCGTCGAGGCCCACCAGTTCTCCGACGGGGCGGCCCAGGGCGTCGGGCGGCAGGTCGAGGAGCCGTTCCGCCTCGTCGTTGGCCAGCAGCAGCCGCCCGTCGTGCCCGACGATGAGCACCCCCTCGCGGACGGCGTGCAGCACCGCGTCGTGGTGTTCGTACATACGGGTCATCTGGGCGGGATCGAGCCCGTGGGTCTGCCTCCGCAGCCGCCTGGCCACCAGTGCGGCCCCGCCCGTGGCCAGGACGAGTGCGGCGGCGCCACTGACGAAGATGACCGTCAGCTGCCTCTCCACCCCGTTGGAGACGCTCTTGACCTTGAGCCCGGCTGCCACCAGGCCCACCACCGGGCCGCTGTGCTCGTTGACGGGGACCACCGCCTGGACTTCCTGGCCCAGGGGTCCGTGGACGCTCTCCACATGGACATGACCCGCCAGCGAGGGTTGGATGTTGCCGACGAACTTCTCTCCGATGCGGCTCGGAAGGGGGTGGGTGTAGCGAATGCCGTTGGTGTCCATCACCACGATGAAGTCGACGCCGGCCAGCCTGCGCGCCTCTTCGGTGAGCGGCTGCAGCACCTTTGTCGGATCGGGTGATTTGAGCGCCGCCACGATCCCCGGGGAGTGCGCGAACGCCTCCGCCGCCGCCACCGAGCGGCGCTCCGCCTCCCGCTCGCCGTCGTGCAGCGACTGGAGGACCAGCGCCAGGACCGCGCCCGCCACCAGCAGGACGATGACCACCGCCTGCAGGAGAAATACCTGCCCGGCTACGCTTCGCGGACCCCTGCCGCTCAGGGACCGAACCGATCTGTTCCGGGATCGGTCGGAATGGTCAGCCATGGCGACATTTCTAACGCTTTCTAGTGATGTATGCCCGTTGAGTCATTCCGCGTCCGATCACCGTCGTCCCGCCGTTTCCGGCCTCGGCTCCGCCCGGACGCATGCGGTCGGTCTCTACGGGGAGTAGGCGCCACTCCCGTAAGGCGGACGCCGAGATGTCCCTCGGGCCTCTTCCCTCAATCGTGCGCCACAAGGGGGGACAGCGCCCGTTGACGACGGGGAGGTCGCACACCGCGCGAGGACGGTCCTCCCGGCCCCCGCCATCGGGTGGTGGCCTCCGCCCGCCCGCGGTGCGGACCCCGGCTCGGCCGGCCGCCGCGGTCAGGCCGAGGCGCGCTTCCGAGGGGCCGCCTTCTTGGCAGCCGGCTTCGCGCCCGCCGACGACTTCGCCGCCTTCGACGCCCCCTTCGACGCCGTCTTCTTGGCGGCCGGCTTCGGGGTCGACCGCGCGGCGGTCTTCCTGGCGGGTGCCCTGCCCGGTGTGGTCTTCTTCGCGGCGGCCTTCCGGCCCGTCCCCTTTCCCGCGGCGACCGGGGCGGCCTTCTTCTTCGCTCCTGTCCCGCCGCTCTTCTTGCGCCCGGCGAGTGAGGTCACCTTGGCGACCGGGGCATCCGCCTTCTCCTTCGCGGCCGTCTCCGCCTCCTCCTCACCGCGGGCCTTCTTCGCCGCCCTGACACTGTTCTCCAGCGCCGCAAGCAGGTCGATCACCTTGCCGCCGCCGGCGTCCTGGGCCGTCGCCGGCTCCAGTACCTCGCCGGAGGCCTTGGACGCGATGAGCGCCTCGACCGCCTCCCGGTAGTCGTCGTGGAGCGTGTCCATGTCGACCTCGCCCAGCGTGGCCATCAGCGCGTCGGCAAGGTCGAGTTCGGCGTCGCGCACCGTGACGTCGGCCTCCGGGGCCACGCCGTCCGTGGCGCGGATCTCGTCGGGCCACAGCAGGCCGTGCATCGCGATCACGTCGTCGACCACGCGCAGCATGCCGAGCCTCTCGCGGCCCCGCAGCGCGTACTTGGCGACGGCGACCTTCCGGCTCCGTTTCAGGGCCTCGCGCAGCAGGGTGTACGGCTTGGCCGCGGGGACCCCGTTGGCGGAGAGGTAGTAGGCCGTGTCCATCTGGAGCGGATCGATCTCGTCGGCGGGCACGAAGGCGACGATCTCGATCGTCTTCGCGGTCGGGAGCGGGAGCGAGCCGAGGTCCTCGTCGGTGATGGGGATGATCGAGCCGTCCGCCTCCTCGTACCCCTTGCCGATCTCGGCGGCCGTCACCTCCTGCTCGTCGAGTTCACAGACCTTCCGGTAGCGGATCCGGCCGCCGTCGGCGAGGTGGATCTGACGGAAGGAGATCGAGTGGTTCTCGGTGGCGTTGACCAGCTTGATCGGGATGCTGACCAGCCCGAAGGAGATCGCACCGTTCCATATGGACCTCACCGTTCACCCCTGCCCGTAGATGGCGTCATATCCCGGTTGATCCAGGATTCATGTGATTCTTATCGTATGACGCCGATCACAGAGGTGGAGGGGCGGCGCCTGGCGCTCAGCAATCTCGACAAGGTGCTGTATCCGGCCACGGGAACCACCAAGGGGGAGGTCCTGCACTACTACGCGGCCACGGCTGCCGGGCCGTTGCTCACCCATCTGCGCAACCGGCCGGTGTCCTTCCTGCGCTATCCGGACGGGCCGGACGGGCAGCTGTTCTTCACCAAGAACCCACCGCCCGGCACCCCGTCCTGGGTCGAGATCGCCGAGGTGCCGCGGCACCCGGCGCAGCCGGCCGGACAGGTCCTCGTGCAGGATCTGGCCACGCTGATGTGGGCGGCGAACCTGGTGGTGGAGTTCCACACGCCGCAGTGGCAGGCCGCTGCGCCGGGGGTCGCCGACCGGATGGTGTTCGATCTCGATCCCGGGGCCCCGGCGACCGTCGTGGAGTGCTGCGCCGTGGCGTCCTGGCTGCGTGAGCGGCTGGCGGCGGACGGGCTGGCCGCCTGCGGGAAGACCTCGGGGTCGAAGGGTCTGCATGTCCTCGTTCCGCTGGAGCCGACCCCCTCCGATCGGGTGTCGGCGTACGCGAAACGGCTGGCGGTGGAGGCGGAGCACGATCTTCCGGGGCTGGTGGTGCACCGGATGACGCGGGCGCTGCGGCCGGGAAAGGTGTTCGTCGACTTCAGCCAGAACGCGGCGGCGAAGACGACGGCCGCGCCGTACACGCTGCGCGCCAGGAGCGAGCCGGCCGTGTCCGCGCCCGTCACCTGGACGGAGGTCGAGGAGTGCCGGACCCCTGCCGGGCTGCACTTCCTGGCCGGTGACATGGCGGGGAGGCTGGAGCGGTACGGAGATCTGCTCGGACCGCTGACCGACCCGGACCGGGCGCGGCCGCTGCCCTGATCCGCCGCACATGCGCATGCATTCGGCCGTTGTCATGCCTGCGAGCAAAAGGCGGCATGTGGGCGGGCGGATTGTCGGAGCGGTGGTGCACACTCGGCCCAGAACACAACGCGTGGATGCGTGGGGAGGCGATGACGTGTTCGCGGGGATCGACGAGGTCGACTGGGCCTCGATGGAGCATGCCTACGGGCCTGCCGATGATGTGCCGGGACTGCTGCGGGGGCTGGCGTCCGCCGACCCGGCGGAGCGCGAGAGCGCGCTGGACGGCATGTACGGAGCGGTCCACCACCAGGGCGATGTGTACGACTGCACGCTCGCCTGCATCCCGTTCCTCCTCGAACTGGTGGTGGATCCGGAGGTGCAGGACCGCGGCGGCCTGGTCGAGCTGCTCACCAGCATCGGCGGCTTCGACCTGGACGAGGAGGAGATCGACGAGGAGGACGTCGAGGGCGCCGCGAACTACGCGATGGCGGCCGCCGCCGTCACCGCCGGCGCCGGGGTGTTCTTCGAACTGGTCGCCGACGAGGACCCGGGGGTCCGGCTCGCCGTGCCGATGGCGCTGGCCACGCTGCACCGCCACCCGGTGCGGGTCCTCGCCCTGCTGCGGGAGCGGCTGCCGGTGGAGCCGGACGAGGAGGTGCGGCTCGCTCTGGTGGAGGCGGCGGGGCGGGTCGCGCTGCGGCACCGTCCGCTGGCCGGCCGGGCGGCCCAGTGGCTGAGCCGCCTCGCCGCGGACCCCCGCTCCCCGGGACTGCGGCTGGCCGCCCTCGCCCAGCTGGCCCGGTGCGCCCCGGACGCGCTGCCGGGCGATGTCGTACGGGTGGTGGCGGGGCTGCTCGGCGAGCTGCGCCCGGCACCGGACGTGGTGGCCGGCGGACCGGATCCGGTGGAGGCCGCGGATCCGGTGGAGGACCCCGGTGGTCCGGGCGAGCCCGCCGAGGAGCGGGGCGCGCCGGTGACCCTGGTGGGGCAGGTGCGGGCGCTGTCCGCGCCGGATTCCGCCGGGCGCACGGCTCCCTGGACGGCGGACCTGCTGCGGACGCTGCACGTCGGGCTCGACGACCGGGTGACCGATCGCACGGCACTGCTGACCGATCAGCTGCGCAGCCCGGACCGTCGGCAGCGCATCGACGCCGTGCGGATGAGCAGCGGACTGATACGGGCCTGGCGGGGCTCGTACGAGGAGCTGGTCCACCTCGTGGGTGTCCAGCTCGCCGACCCGGAACCGCGGCTGGCCGAGGCGGCCTCGCATGTGCTGGAGGAGCTGTTCGGACTGGCCGCACCGGCTGCGGACGCGCTGGCGGCGCGGGTGGCGGCGGATCCCGGGTCCTGGGTGAAGGAGTGGGCGAGCGGGCCGGCGGGGCTCGGCAGTGCGGTGAAGGCGCTGGCCAGGCTGGGTGACGCCAGGGCCCTTCCCGCGCTGGCCGCCGCGCTGGAACGGGCCGAGGTGCCGCACGACGTGGGTTTCGCCATCGGCCATCTGGGGGCGGCAGCGGCGCCGCTCGCCGGTGTGCTGCGCCGCGGCCTCGGCCGGCTCGATCTCGACGAGGGGGTGTACGACCGGGCGAACCCGCTGCTCGGCGGAGTGACGGCGCTGCGGGCGGGCGAGGCGGCGCCGGAGGTGCTTCGGGTGCTGCGAGGGGCGCCGGAGTACCGCGGGGAGTGGCTGCGGACGTCGGCGCTCCGGGCGCTCGGCTCGTTCGGACCCGCGGCGCGGTGCGCCGTCCCGGAGCTCCGGTCGCTGATGAGGAGCCGCCCCGGCACCCCGGCGGCGACGGAGGCGGCGCGGGCGCTGTGGGCGGTCGAGGGGGATGCCGAGGCCGTGCTGCCGGTGCTGATCGAGGGGATGCGGTCGGAGCACGTGCACGAACAGCGGCCGGCGGTCTGCGCGCTGGGCAGGCTGGGGGCGCGGGCGGCGGCGGTGGCGCCCGCGCTGCGGGCGCTGCTGCACCACGACGAGCTGTGGCTGCGGGTGGAGGCGGCGATCGCGCTGTGGGAGGTGTCCGGGCGGACCGAGGAGTCCGTACCGGTCATGCTGGCGGCGTGGGAGAAGAACCGTCATGTCAGGGTCCGGGTGGCGGAATGCCTGGCGCAGATGGGTGTTGCTGGTGCAGGGTCGGATGCGGCACGCGCACTGCGCGCCGAACTCGCCTCCGTCCGCCGTCACAACGCGATGGACGGCGGGTACGGCAGCCACGACACACACGAGGACGAAAAGCTGCTGGCGCTCTGCCGGCAGGCGCTCACGGGAACAACGGGGAAGGGGCCCACGACATGATCATTTTTGGTACGCGAGGCTATCTGTACCAACTGGCCGTTCTGACACTGGTCTGCGGCTGGTGCGGCAACCCGGCCGCGCACACACTGCGGAAGCGGGTCACGAAGTTCACGCTGTTCTTCGTGCCGCTGTTCCCCTTCTCCACGAAGTACGCGACCCAGTGCACGTTCTGCGGCGGCGAGCAGAAGATCCCGAAGGAGCAGGCCGACCAGCTGCTCGCGCAGCACGTGGCGTCGCAGGACGGAAACCCGTTCGGGCAGGCGCAGCAGCAGCCGGGCTTCGCCCAGGACGGTCAGAACCCGTACCAGCGCTGAGCAGTCACACGTTCACGCGGCAAAAGAGACATAGCGCGCTTCCTTCCGAATAGGGTCTACGGGTCACGGGTCGGCGGACCCGTGGGCCGGACGTCCGGGAAGGGAGGGAGCCGTGGGCCCGCATCGCCGGGTGACACGCCGCGCGACGGTGGCCCTGGCGGCCGGCGTCGGCGCCGCGCTGCTGGCCGGCTGCGGCACCGGCGGCGGACTTCGGAGCGCGGGGAGAGCCCCGTCCGCCGTCGGACCCGCCCGCCTGTGGCCGCAGCTGCCGCCCGCCTCCGCCGCTCCGTACGACTACGGCGAGGGCGCGACGGCGCGCATCCCCGGGATCGAGGTCCCGCACGACGATGTGCGCGAGGTCGATCCGGTCGCCGTGGTGCAGGCCGGCCTGAAGGCCACCACCAGCCGGTCCAGCGGCACGGACGAACTGCCCGCCGGCACGGTACGGAAGATCACCGCGTGCCGTACCGCGCCCGCCGGATGCCCCGTGCTGCGGCCGTACTTCCGTGATCTGACGGGTGACGGCAGGGATGACATGGTGCTCGGCATCCGGCGGAGCGACGGGCGGCTCTCCGTGCGGGTCTACATGGCGGACGGCGGCGCGCTGACCCGGATCATGGCCGTCTCGGACGCGGTGATCAGCGTGGAACTGGCCGGGCCGGACGTGATCATGCGGGTGCCGTCGGCCATCGCGGGATACGAGTACCGGACGGCCTGGTCCTGGGACGGCCGGCAGCGCGCGATGCTGCCGGCGCAGGACGAGATCCTACGGATGATCCCGCACCCGGAGCTGAGCGCCCGGCCCAGCGCGGACGCCACGGCGCGGCCGAGCACGGTGCCGTCGTCGGCCGCCGCCTCCGCGGGGCGGCGATGACGGAACGGCGGCGGCTGCGGCCGCCCTCGTGGACGGCGACGCTCACCTGGAAGTCGGCGGTGTTCATCACCGTGATGTGCTGTGCGCTCGCCGCACTGCTGGGCGCACTGGTGCACACCGCGGTGACCCGGCAGACCGTCGGCGAGGCCCGCGGCAAGGCGCTCTCCCGGCTCGCCGCAGCGACCGTGGCGTACGAGGCGGGCGAAGCGCTCCCGCCCGGTTCCGGTATCGATCCGCCCGGGCTGCCCGCGTCGCTGCGCGCCCTGGCCGTCGGCGGGCGGCGGGGCACGCTCCTCGCCGCCCGGGACGGGCGTCCGGCGATGTGGGCCGCGGCCCCGGCCGAGGGCCGCGCGCTGGCCACCTCGGTCGACTACAGCCAGAGCGCCCGCACGATCAACGGCCTCGACCGGGCGATCGTCGGCTCGTCCCTGCTGGCGATCGGCGCCACGCTGCTGGTCGGCGCGTTCGCCGTCACCCGGGTCACCCGGCGGCTCCACCAGACCGCCCGGGTGGCCCGCCGGATCAGTGCGGGCGATCTCGACGCCCGGGTCGACGACCCCCGTAGCGCCGACCCTTCGCGACCGCCGGACGAGGTGGCGACCGTCGCCGTGGCGCTGGACACGATGGCGTCCACCCTCCAGCGCAAGCTGCTGGCCGAGCAGCGTTTCACCGCCGATGTGGCGCACGAGCTGCGCACGCCGCTGACCGGCCTCTCGGCCGCCGCTGAACTGCTGCCGCCGGGACGCCCGGCCGAGCTGGTGCGGGACCGGGTCCGGGCGATGCGGGCGCTGACCGAGGATCTGCTGGAGATCTCCCGGCTCGACGCCCGTACGGAGCGGGTCGACCTCGCGGTGCACGAACTGGTGCCGCTGGCCGTGCGGGTGGTGCGTGCGTCGGGGACGCGGACCGCGATCCGCGTCGTGGGCTCGCAGGACGGCGGCGGGGCGGGCAGCGTACGGGTCGAGACCGACCGGCGGCGGCTGGAGCGGGTCCTGGGCAATCTGATCGCCAACGCGCACCGGCACGGCCGCCCGCCCGTGGTCCTGACGGTCGACGGGCCGGTGGTGACCGTGCGCGATCACGGGCCCGGCTTCCCGGAGTACCTGCTGGCCGGCGGCCCGCAGCGGTTCCGCACCGAGGCCGGCGGCAAGGGCCACGGGCTCGGACTGACCATCGCCGCCGGGCAGTCGGCGGCCATCGGCGCCGAGCTCGTCCTCGGCAACGCGGAGGACGGCGGGGCGGTTGCGCGCCTGACGCTCCCCGAGTACGTACAGCTCCGCGAGGACGAACCGCCCGGCGGCGACCACCCCGAAGTGACATAGCGGAAAAGAAGTGACGTAAGGGAAATAACGCCCGCCTCTTGCTACGTTGCGTGGCATGACCGCAACGAGGACGGACGCGCCCCCGCCGGAGCTACGCCTGCCCAGGCGGCGCGGAGTCGAGCTCGCCCTCCTCGTCGGGGCGGTCCTCATCTCCGTCTACGGCTACGCGGCCGTCGGCCTCGCCCGCAACGACGCGGTCCCGCCCGACGTCGCCGGTTACGGCGCGGGCCTCGGGCTGCTCGCCCTCCTCGCTCATCTGGCCGTCCGCTTCCGCGCCCCGTACGCCGATCCGCTGCTGCTCCCGATCGCCGTCCTGCTCAACGGTCTCGGCCTGGTCCTGATCTACCGGCTCGACCTGGAGACCCCGAAGGACCAGGCCGCACCCACCCAACTGATCTGGTCGACGCTCGGGGTCGCGTTCTTCGCCCTGGTCGTCGTCTTCCTCCGTGACCACCGGTTGCTCCAGCGGTACGCGTATCTCTCGGTCGCCGCCGCCCTCGTCCTGATGATCGTGCCGATCTTCTTCCCCGCGGTGAACGGCGCCAAGATCTGGATCCGGGTCGGCGGATTCTCCTTCCAGCCGGGCGAGTTCGCCAAGATCCTGCTCGCCGTGTTCTTCGCCGCCTACCTCGCTGCGAACCGCAACGCCCTGGCCTACACCGGCCGCAAGGTCTGGAGGCTCCAGCTCCCCACCGGCCGCGTCCTCGGGCCGATCGTGGCGATCTGGCTGATCAGCGTCGGTGTGCTGGTCCTGGAGCGCGATCTCGGCACCTCACTGCTCTTCTTCGGACTCTTCGTGATCATGCTGTACGTGGCCACCGGCCGGACCGGCTGGATCGCGGTGGGGCTGCTGCTCGCCGCGGTCGGCGCGTTCGTCGTCGGCTCCTTCGAACCGCATGTGCACAGCCGGGTGCAGGACTGGCTCGATCCGTTCGCCACCATCGACGCCGGCCAGGGGCCGAGCCAGCTCGCCCAGTCACTGTTCGCGTTCGCCGCCGGCGGCATGCTCGGCACCGGACTCGGCCTCGGACACTCGATCCTCATCGGCTTCGCCGCCAAGTCGGACTTCATCCTGGCCACGGCGGGCGAGGAGCTCGGGCTGTCCGGGCTGACCGCGGTCTTCCTGCTGTACGCGCTGCTGGTCGCCCGGGGCTACCGGGCCGGTCTCGCCCTGCGCGACCCCTTCGGGCGGCTGCTGTCGATCGGTCTCGCCTCGATCCTGGCCCTGCAGGTGTTCGTGATCGCGGGCGGCGTGATGGGGCTGATCCCGCTGACGGGCATGGCGATGCCGTTCCTCGCCCAGGGCGGGTCGTCCGTCGTCACCAACTGGATCATCGTGGCGTTGCTCATCCGGGTCAGCGACCTCGCCCGCAGACCCCACCCCGACCAGGTGGAGACCGGGGTCGTCGCACCGATCGTGGAGGACCGGCCGTGACCGTGTACACGCCGAACACCGCGGAGGGTGCGCGGTGATCCCTTACATCCGGCGGGCCGCCGCGTTCTGCCTGCTGCTGCTCATCGCACTGCTGCTGAACGCCGCCCGCATCCAGGTCTTCATGGCGGACGAGCTGAACGACAACCCCGCCAACCGCCGCAGCACCATCACCCGTTACGGACAGCCGCGCGGGAACATCCTGGTCGGCAGGGAGTCCGTCACCGGCTCCAGGAACACCGGCGGGCAGCTCACGTACGAACGCACGTACACCGATGGCCCGCTGTACGCTCCGGTCACCGGCTACGCCTCACAGACATACGGCACGACGCTGATCGAGAACGCCGAGGACGACATCCTCTCCGGCACCGATCCACTGCTCGCCCCGCTGCCGCTGTGGAACGAGATCACCCGCAGCCAGCAGCCCGGCGGCAATGTCGTCACGACCATCAAGGACTCGATGCAGCGGGCCGCGTACGACGGGCTCGGCGGGCGCCGTGGTGCGGTCGCCGCCGTCGAACCGTCCACCGGCAAGATCCTGGCGCTGGTCTCGACCCCCTCGTACGACCCCGAACGACTCTCCGGCACCGGCTCGTCGGTCACCGACGCCTGGCGGCAGCTCACCACGGCGAAGAGCCAGCCGATGCTCAACCGGGCCATCCGGCAGACCTACCCGCCCGGCTCGACCTTCAAGATCGTCACGGCGGCGGCGGCGCTCGACACGGGCGTGGTCGAGGATCCCGACGCCGGGACCGACACCCCGTCGCCGTACGTGCTCCCCGGAACCAGCACCACACTCCCCAACGAGGCGACCGGCTGCGAGCAGGCGTCGCTCGCCGAGGCGATCCGGGTCTCCTGCAACACCGTGATGGCCCATCTGGGGGTACAGGTGGGGCTGGACGGGATGGTGACGGCGGCGGAGAAGTTCGGCTTCGACGACACCGGCCTGAGAATTCCGTCCGGGGTGGCCAAGAGCAATTTTGACACCGACATGAGCAAGGACCAGCTGGCCCTTTCGTCCATCGGCCAGTTCAACACGACGGCGACCCCGCTGCAGATGGCCATGGTGGCATCGGCCGTGGCGAACGGCGGTGACCTCGAATACCCGTATCTGGTCGACCGCACGACCACCAGGGGCGGCGCCACCGTCCATCAGAACAGCACCCGCCTGTACCACCGGGCGATGAGCCCGCAAACGGCGATGCGACTGCAGCAGATGATGGTCGACGTCGTGGAGCGGGGCACCGGCTCCAACGCCGCGATCGACGGGGTGACGGTCGGCGGCAAGACCGGCACCGCCCAGCACGGGATCGACAACTCCGGCACGCCGTACGCCTGGTTCATCTGCTGGGCGCAGGTGCCGGGCTCCGGGCGGCCGGCCGTCGCGGTCGCCGTGGTCGTCGAGGACGCCGAGGCGCGCCGCGGGGACATCAGCGGTGGCGGCAGCGCCGCGCCGATCGCCCGGGCGGTGATGGAGGCGGCGCTGCGGGAGCGAGCACCCGGAGCCGGCAGTTCCGGATCCGGCGCGTCTCGCGGACCGGAAGGGCCCGTGCGGCACGGGACGCCCTGATTACTGTTCGGCCATGGCATCCATCACGCCGCGGCCCGGCCACGAGCTCGCACAGGTGAACATCGCACGGCTCAGATTCCCGCTCGATTCACCGGAGTTGAAGGAGTTCGTCGACGCGCTGGATCCGGTCAACGCGGTCGCGGACCGGGCTGCCGGTTTCGTCTGGCGACTGCAGAGCGAGAGCGGGAACGCCACCGACGTACCCATTCTCGGGGACTCCTGGCTGATCGTGAACATGTCGGTGTGGCGTGACACGGACGCGCTGACGGCCTTCATGTACCAGGGCCGGCACCGCGAGCTCCTCGCCCGGCGCCGCGAGTGGTTCGAGCGCGTCGAGGAGGCGATGACCGTGTTGTGGTGGGTGCCCGCCGGGCAGCGCCCGACAGTGCGTGACGCCGAGGAGCGCCTGCTCCACCTGCGCGAACACGGCTCCACGGAGCGGGCGTTCACCCTGCGCACCGGTTTCCCGGCGCCCGCCCCGGCCGTCGACTGAGCCATCGGTCGGCGGCGGCCCGGCACGGTCGCCGCCCGCGGCGGTCAGGCCGCGCCGTCCACCGCCGCACCGTCGGATATCGCGTCCTCGACCTCCGCGACACGGGCCTGCTCCTCCGCCGCGAACCGGTCCCGGTCCAGCTGCTCGGCGATCTCCTCGTCCTGGGCCATCAGGAGGTCCAGGCTGGAGTCGCCGAGCTCGAAGACGCCCATGTCGACATAGGCCTTCTGGAGCCGCTCGCCCCACAGTCCGATGTCCTTGACGCACGGCACGATCCGGCTGAACAGCAGCTTGCGGAAGAGCTGCAGGTACTCCGAGTGCTCGGAGAGCTCCTTGGCCTCCTGCTTGCCGATGCCGAAGTTCTCCAGCACCTCGACACCGCTGAGCCGGTCCCGCATGAGGTAGCAGCCCTCGATGACGAACTCCTCGCGTTCGCGCAGTTCGGCGTCGCTCAGCTGCTTGTAGTAGTCGCGCAGTGCCATCCGCCCGAAGGCGACGTGGCGGGCCTCGTCCTGCATGACGTAGGCGAGGATCTGCTTGGGCAGCGGCTTGGTCGTGGTGTCGCGGATCATGCCGAACGCGGCCAGCGCCAGTCCCTCGATCAGGACCTGCATGCCCAGGTAGGGCATGTCCCAGCGGGAGTCGCGCAGGGTGTCACCCAGCAGCCCCTGCAGGTTGTCGTTGATCGGGTAGAGCATCTGCACCTTCTCGTGCAGGAACCGGCCGTATATCTCCGCGTGCCGGGCCTCGTCCATGGTCTGGGTGGCGGAGTAGAACTTCGCGTCCAGGTCGGGGACGGACTCCACGATCCGGGCGGCGCAGACCATGGCGCCCTGCTCGCCGTGGAGGAATTGGCTGAACTGCCAGGAGGTGTAGTGCTTGCGCAGCTCCCCCCGGTTCTTCTCGGTCATCCTGGCCCAGTGCGGGGTGCCGTACAGCGTGAGCGCCTCGTCCGGGGTGCCCAGCGGGTCGGCGGGGTCGACCTCCAGTCCCCAGTCGATGCGCTTGTTGCCGTCCCACTGCTTGTCCTTGCCCTTCTGGTAGAGGGCGAGAAGGCGTTCGCGGCCGTCGTCGTAGTCCCAGCTGAAGCGGGCCGCGCCGGAGGCGGGCACCTGCCACAGGGGCGTGTCGGGGGCGGTGGTGTAGAGGTCGTGTGTCGACACGGACGGCTCCTTCGCCTCGCATGCTCGGACAAATTCCGCTGCGGTTGCGTCAGTTGGCAGGTTCACACGTTGGTAGACGCCGGGTCAACAAGTCACGCGTGAGGGATTGACGGCCTTGCTGACAAGGAGTCTCATAAGGAGTGACCGCCGGTAACTCATGTGTGAAGGGCGCCCAGTCATGACGACAGTGACCGAACGCGACGTGCAGGTGCTCCGCGACGCACTCGGCCCGCTCCGGGACCGTGAGCAGATCGCCGAGCGCCTTCTGGAGTCCTCGGCCAAGCACTCCTTCGATCCGGACACCGAGCTCGACTGGGACTCCGCGATCGAGGACGGCAAGTGGTTCTGGCCGCCCGAGCTCGTCTCCCTCTACGACACCCCGCTGTGGCGGAAGATGTCGCAGGAGCAGCAGATGGACCTGGCCCGGCACGAGGCGGCGTCGCTCGCCTCGCTCGGCATCTGGTTCGAGATCATCCTGATGCAGCTGCTGGTCCGGCACATCTACGACAAGCCGGTGACCAGCAACCACGTCCGCTACGCACTCACCGAGATAGCCGACGAATGCCGGCACTCGATGATGTTCGGCCGCATGATCCAGTGGGGGCAGGCGCCCAACTATCCCGTACCGCGCGTCTATCACAACCTGGCACGCGTGCTGAAGACCGTTTCCACCACGCCCGGTTCGTTCGCCGCGACCCTGCTCGGCGAGGAGATCCTGGACTGGATGCAGCGGCTGACCTTCCCGGACGAGCGCGTCCAGACCCTGGTGCGCGGAGTGACCCGGATCCACGTGGTCGAGGAGGCACGGCACGTCCGCTACGCCCGTGAGGAACTGCGTCGCCAGATGGTCACCTCGCCGCGCTGGGAGCGCGAGCTGACCCGGGTGAGCTGCGGGGAGGCGGCGCGTGTCTTCTCCGTCTGCTTCGTCAACCCCCAGGTGTACGAGAACGTCGGCCTGGACCGCCGCGAGGCCGTCGCCCAGGTCAGGGCGAGCGGTCACCGGACGGAGGTCATGCAGTCGGGCGCGAAACGGCTGACGGACTTCCTCGACGACATCGGTGTGCTGAACGGGGTGGGACGCAGGCTGTGGAAGAGCTCGGGCCTGCTGGCCTGAGCCCGCTCCCGCTGCGCGGCGGACGGCTTACGCTTCGTGACATGACCCCTGCCGCCGCAGCCCCGCCGACCCGCGCGTACCGAAGGCTCAGCGTCGAGGAGCGCCGCAGGCAGCTCCTCGCCGCGGCCCTCACCCTCTTCGCGCACCGGGCGCCCGACGAGGTCTCGCTCGACGAGGTCGCGGCGATCGCCGGCGTCTCCCGCCCGCTGGTCTACCGCTACTTCCCCGGCGGGCGGCAGCAGTTGTACGAAGCGGCTCTGCGGTCCGCCGCCGACGAGCTCAAGCTCTGCTTCGCCGAGCCGCCCGAGGGCCCGCCCACGGAACGGGTGACGCGGGTGGTCGGCCGCTATCTCGCCTTCGTCGACCAGCACGACACCGGGTTCAGCGCGCTGCTGCGCGGCGGCAGCGTCGCCGAGACGTCCCGGACGACTGCGATCGTCGACGAGGTGAGACGGGCGGCGGCCGATCAGATCCTGCTGCATCTGGGGCGGAGCGAGGCCTGTCCGCCCGGCCCCCGGCTGCGGATGATGGTGCGGACCTGGATCGCGGCCGTCGAGGCGGCTTCCCTGATCTGGCTGGACGAGGAGAAGCAGCCTTCCGTGGACGAGTTGCGCGGCTGGCTGGTCGACCAGCTGACAGCCCTGCTCGCGGCCACCGCGGCGACGGACGAGGAGACGGCGGCCGTGGTGGCGGAGCTGCTGCCGCTGGAGACCGCGGCCGGTCCGGCCGGAGCCCTCGCGGCGCGGCTGATCCCGGTGGTCGCCGGGGCGGTCCACCTGCTGCCGCCGGACTGAGCCCCCGGACACGCCCTGGGTCAGACTGGGGGTGTGAGAAGCGAGAACACCACCTTCAGGGGCGGCCCGCTGGACGGGCGGGTACTGCCCGTCCTGGTCGGCGCGACCGGCCACCCGCCCAAGTGGTACGAGGTCCCGGTACCGGCCGCGGACGGCGGACCGGCGACCGTGCACGCCTACCGGCGGGTCCCGGCCGGATACTCCAAGCGGCTGGGTGTGCAGCGCGGCTGGGCGTACGAGTACGCCCCCGAGGGCCGAGAGCGGCACACTCCCAAGTGGCCCTGGTCGAAACCGAGCTGACGGCGCAGCGGCCGGCCCGGCGGGTCGGCCGGATCAGGAGTTCCGGAAGATGCGCGCGCCCGGCGCTGCGACACCGCGCCCCGATTGCCGGACCCTCTAGGATCGTCGGATCCATGGTCACGAGAACGGTCACAAGGGGGTGCGCCATGGAGGCGCTGCGTCAGGACGATCCACGCCGCTTCGGTCCGTACACCGTGGTGGCGCGGTTCCGTGAGACGGCCAGCGCCGTGCAGTACCTCGCGCACGACGCAGCACTTGACGGCGCCCCGGACGGCGCAGTCGTGATCACCGCCGCCCGGCCCGGACTCGCCGCGCTGCCGGTCTTCCGCCGCCGCTTCGGGGCGGAGGTACGCACCGCGGACCGGCTGGCGGGAGGCTGGGTCCAGCCGCAGCTCGCCACCCGCACGGACGACGGGGAGCTGTGGACGGCCGCGGCGTACGTGCCGGCGCTGACGCTCGCCGAGGCGATCGACGCCACGGGGCCGCTCCCCGAACGTGCCGTCCGGATACTGGGCGCGGGCATCGCCGAGACCCTCTCCCGGGTGCACGCCACCGGCGCCGTACTGGAGGGGCTGGCACCGCGTACGGTGCTGCTGGCCGCGGACGGACCGCGGCTGGCCGCCTTCGGCCCGCTGGGCGCGGCGGCCGCCGCGGAGGCCGGACCGGGCGGACAGCTGTCCGTGCGGCTCGGCTATCTGACCCCGGAACAGGTCGAGGGCGAGACCGCGGGGCCGGCCTCCGACCTCTTCGTACTGGGCCTGCTGCTGGCGTACGCGGCGACCGGCACGACCCCGCTCGCCGACGGTCCGGCGGCGGAGGCGGCCGAACGGATCGCCCGTGCGGACCCCGAACTGGGCGCCGTTCCGGAAGGGCTGCGCGATCTCATCGCCCGCTGTCTGGCCAAGGACCCGGCCGGGCGGCCGAGCTCGGGGACGGTGGCGGCGGAGCTGGCTCTGGAAGGGGCGGCGGCGCTCGCGAAGGGCGGCTGGCTGCCCGAGCCGCTGACCAAGGCGCTCACGGAACAGGCCTCCCGGGTAAGGGAGTCGGTGTCCGGCGGGCCGGCCGCTCCCCCACCGGACGGCCCCGCCGACGCGGTCCCCCGCTCGGCCCTCGCCGGTCCTTCCGACGCGAAGCCGGCCATCCCCGCCCCCGGCATCCCCACCCCGGGCCACGGCCACGACACCGGCGACACCGGCGACACCGGCGAGGACACCCGGACCACCCGGATCGGGAGCGTCGGCAGCCCCCGCTCCCCGGAGCCCGACCGCCCGACCACCCAGCTGTCCATCCCGCGCGAGCGGACCGGTCCCCCCGACCGTCTGCCCGCCGTCCTGCCGCCGGTGGCGCCGCTCGTGCCGCGCCCGCTCCCTGCCCCCGCGGCAGCGGCCCCCGCCCCGCCGCCGCCCCCGGCGCCCCCCTCCCCCGTTCTCGACCGCCGCACCCTGCTGTTCGGCGCCGCCGCCGGGGTGGCCGGACTGGTCGTCGGCGGCGGCGGTGTGCTCGCCCTCGGCTCCGTCGGCTCCGACGCCTCGGACGACAGCAAGTCCCCCCCGGCCCCCAGCCGGCCCACCGTGGCCGGGCTGCCGCCGCGGCCACGCTGGGTGTACACGCACCCCGCCGCCGAGCCCGCGCCGCTCACCACCGCCCTCTGGAACGGCCGGCTGCTCGTCCTGACCAGTGCGACCGGGGCGTTCGGGGTCGATCTGCGGACCGGCCGCCGCCTCTGGGAGTGCCGGGACGCGGCCGGCGGGCAGGCGGCGATGGCGGCCGGCGACGCGTTCTGCTTCGTCGCCGGGCCGTCCGAGTTCCTCTGGCTGTCGCCGAAGGACGGGCAGGTCGCCCACCGGGTGGCGTACGAGGACCAGTTCGCGGACGCGCCGCGGCTGACGGTGTCCGACGTCATCGGCCGGTCCGGGGCCACCGTCTGGTTCACCGGCTCGCACAAGGTCACCGTGAAGGCGAAGAAGCCGAAGAAGGGCAAGAAGCGCGGGAAGGACACCGAGGCCGTCCTCTCGCACCTGTTCGCCTACGACATCGTGCGACGCAAGGAGCTGTGGCGGACCTCCGTACCCACCGGACGTGAATCGACAGCGCCCGCCTACCAGTTGATTGCCGTCCAGCCGGACACCCTGGTCGTGCGCCAGAAGAGCGCGACGCTCACCCCGGGCGACGTCAAGGCCGCGAAGGGCAGGGCGGTCTTCCGCGGCTTCGACCTCGGCAGCGGGAAGGCCTCGTGGACCAAGTCGTTCGGCGCCGTCGGCCCGGACGGGGCGGCCGTCGGTGACGGCCAGGGAGTCCTGTACGCGGCGGCGGGCGACACCCTCCAGTCGTTCGACCTGCCCGCGGGCAAGCCGAAGTGGACACTGAACGGCGCCCCGGGGGCCGCGTACGGAACACCGGTCCCGGCCGGTGCGCTGCTGCACACCAGCAACCGGAACCAGGAGGTGGGCGCGGTCGAGCGCGCATCGGGGAAGCTGCGCTGGCGGCGGTCGACGGAGGCGGTGCCCGGCGGATCGGCTCCCGCCGTCACGGTGAGTGCCACCGGTTCGACCCTGCTGGCGGCCGGAGCCGCGCAGGTCACCGCGTTCGCCGCGGCGGACGGACGACGGCTGTGGAAGTTCGTGGACATCGGGGTGCAGGACCCGAAGGGGGCCACGGTCACCGCCCCGTACCGGGTCCTGGCGTCCGGGAGGAGCGCCGTGGTCCAGCGCGACCGGATCTTCTACGCGTTCCCCGTGGAATGACCCGGGCCCGGCCCCGCCTTCCGGGCTAATCCGGCCGCCGAAACGCCGCGGGGTTCTTGCATCGCCCGCCCCCGAGTGACCGTATGGACGCGTCGCGCTCACTCATGGGGCAGTCGCACGATCGCCCCGCCACTGGAGGTGATCCCGTGCCGTCCACGGTTCTGCGCTCCGTATGCGCAGCGACGCTCGCCGCGGTCGTTGTCGCCTCACCCGCCGTCGCCGCCCCCGCGGCTCCGGCCGCTCCCGGCGCTTCGGGCACCGCCCGCGGGCCACGTGCCACGAAGACCGTCTCCGAGCTGTTGACCGAACTCAAGAAGCTGTACCAGCAGGCCGAGGAGGCCAGCGAGGCGTACAACGGGACGGCTTCGGAGCTGAAGAAGCGGAACACCGAGGCCAAGAAGCTCGCCGCGGCACTCGGCGGGGCCAGGGCCGCGCTGGCACGCAGCCGCGACGACGCGGGGCGGCTGGCCCGCGAGCAGTACCAGGGCCGGTCCGACTTCTCCTCGTACGTACAGCTGCTGCTGTCCAGCGATCCGGAGCACGCCCTGGACCAGGGGTACGTGATCCGGCGGGTGGCGGCCGGACGGGCCACGACCCTGAAGCGGCTCACCGGCGCCGAGAAGCGCGCCCACGAGCTGGCCACCGCGTCCCGCAAGGTGCTCGGGAAGCAGCGGGCGCTGACCGCGCGGAAGAAGAAGGACCGCGACAAGGTGCGCGCGCGGCTGAAGAAGGTGGAGACGCTGCTGGCCACCCTCACCGCCCAGCGGATCGCCGAGCTGGCCCGGCTGGAGCGGCAGCGCGCGGAGAAGGCCCAGGAAGTACTGGTCGCCTCGGGTGCCCTGGCCGGGTCCCGTCGCCCGTCGCAGGAGGGCGACGAGGCGGTCCGGTACGCGATCCGGCAGCTCGGCAAGCCGTATGTGTGGGGCGCCGAGGGGCCCGGTTCCTTCGACTGCTCCGGGCTCACCTCGCAGGCGTGGGCCAGCGCGGGCCGCACCATTCCGCGTACCTCGCAGGAACAGTGGCGGCAGCTGCCGAGGGTGTCCGTGAGCTCACTGCGCCCGGGCGATCTGGTGATCTACTTCCCGAAGGCCACCCATGTGGCCCTGTACATCGGCAACGGCCTGGTGGTGCAGGCGCCCCGCCCGGGCTCCCAGGTGAAGATCTCGCCGGTGGCGTCCAATCCGCTGCTGGGCGCCGTACGGCCGGATCCGGCGAACGCGCCGCTGCGTACGTACGACCCCCCGGAGCTGCCCAAGGGCGCGTCGGACGGCGCGGACACCGGGTACAGCTCCGTGTCCGCGCCGGGCGGCTAGCCGCACCCGACGCCCCCGTACACACGTCAGCCGGGCCGCGCCCCGTCGCTCTCCTGACGGAACCGGCCCGGCTGTCGTGTCCGTCCGGGCGTCGTGGAGGGTCAGGCCGCCGCGTTCGCCGAGACCTGCGCGAGGTACGCGTTCGTCTTCTCGGGGTCGAAGAAGAAGTTCTCGAAGTCCGCCGGGTTGTTGAACCCGTTGGCGAAGCGGTCGGCGACCGGCGGGAGCTGGCCGGCGGCACCGATCAGGTTGAGCACGTGCTCCGGCGGAACGCCGAGCATCGCGTTCGTCCACTTCACGACGTGCTGCGCGGTGTCCCAGTAACGGTCGAACGTGGACTGCATCCAGTCCGCGTCGAACTCGCGGTCACCGTGCTCGATGATCGACTGCAGGTACGCGTGGGCGCACTTGGAGGCCGAGTTGGAGCCCTGGCCGGTGATCGGGTCGTTGGCGACGACGACGTCCGCAACCCCGAGGACCAGGCCGCCGCCGGGCAGCCGGCCGATCGGCTTGCGGACGGTCGGGGCGTAACGGCCCGCCAGGGTGCCGTTGGCGTCGGTCAGTTCGACCTTGGTGGCACGCGCGTACTCCCACGGCGTGAACTGCTCCATGAGCTCCAGCGTCTTCGCGAGGTGCTCGGAGGGGTCCTTGATGCCCTGGAAGACGTCCAGCGGGCCGCCCGGGATGCCCTCCCAGAACAGGATGTCGGCACGGCCGGACGTGGTCAGGGTCGGCATCACGAAGAGTTCACCGACGCCCGGGACCAGGTTGCACCGGACCGCATCGAACTCGGGGTGCTCGGGGCGCGGGCCCATGCCGTGGACGTACGCGACGGCCAGGGCGCGCTGCGGGGCGTCGAACGGCGAACGGGACGCGTCCCGGCCGAACATGGAGACCAGCTCGCCCTTGCCCGCGGAGACCATCACCAGGTCGTAGGTGCGGGAGAAGTAGTCCAGGTCGGAGACGGCGGCGCCGTGGATGACGAGCTGCCCGCCGCGCTGGGCGAACGTCTCCATCCAGCCGGCCATCTTCACGCGCTGGTCGACGGACTGGGCGAAGCCGTCCAGCTTGCCGACCCAGTCGATGGGCCGCGAGGAGTCCGGGGCGGCCACCGAGACGCCGAGGCCCTCGATGCGCGGGGCCTGGGACTCCCAGAAGTTGAGCTGGAGGTCACGCTCGTGCTGCAGCGCGGTGTCGAACATGCACTGCGTCGACATGACCCGGCCGGACCGGATCTCGTCGGCGGTGCGGTTGGACATCAGGGTGACTTCGTACCCGTTGGACTGCAGTCCGAGGGCGAGCTGGAGACCGGACTGGCCGGCTCCGACTATGAGGATCTTCCGCATCGTGGTTCTCCGTTACGTCTACGTGGTACATGCGCGGGGGTGTGTCCGGGTGGTCCCGTCCGGCGCGGCGCACCGCAGGGCGGACGACCGTCCTCGTACGGGACGTACCCGGACGGCTCCGACAGTGCGGCGGGGTGCCGTTCCGGGTGTTCCGGGACCGCGGAGACCGCCAGGACAGGGCCTAGGCGGGGGTGGCGTCAAGTGCGTGACCCACAAGGGCCAGCAACGACTCGACGACCGTGATCCTGTTACGCGCGTCCATGATCACAACTGGTACGTGCGGGGGTACGGTCAGGGCCTCCCTGACGTCCTCCGCCTCGTAGCCGGGGGTTCCTTCGAAGTGGTTGACGGCCACGATGTACGGCAGTCCGCAGCTCTCGAAGTAGTCGAGCGCGGGGAAGCAGTCGGCGAGCCGCCGGGTGTCGGCGAGCACGACCGCTCCGATCGCACCGCGCACCAGGTCGTCCCACATGAACCAGAAGCGCTGCTGTCCGGGGGTGCCGAACACGTACAGCACGAGGTCGTCGTCGAGCGTGAGGCGGCCGAAGTCCATCGCGACGGTGGTGGTGACCTTGTCGGGCGTCGCGGTGAGGTCGTCGGTCTCCTCACTGGCCTGGGTCATCATCGCCTCGGTCTTCAGCGGGGTGATCTCGGAGACCGATCCCACGAAGGTCGTCTTGCCGACGCCGAACCCGCCCGCGACCACTATTTTCGTGGCGACGGGGGCTCTGGTGTGATCCAGCTGCCAGGCCTGCAGCGACTCTTCGGCCTGGTCCTCCGGTCCCGGCTGACGCGGGGCGGACAGGAGCGGATCAGAGACGACGGAGTCCATTCAGCACCCTTTCAAGCAGTGCGCGGTCGGGCTGGCCGGTGCCGTGACCGGTCCCGTACACACGGATCTTTCCCTGGTCGGCCAAGTCGCTGAGCAGCACTCGGACCACTCCGAGCGGCATCTTCAACAGGGCCGAGATCTCCGCGACCGTACGCATGCGGCGGCAGATTTCGACAATGGCCTGGAGCTCGGGCATCACGCGCGAGACGAGATTGCCGTTGGTGAGCTCGCGGCGCTCCTCGGGGGCTTCGAGCGCCGCCACGAACGTCTCGACCAGGAGTACATGGCCGAATCGGGTGCGGCCGCCGGTGAGCGAGTAGGGGCGGACTCGTGCGGGCCGTCGGTCGGAGCCGCGGACGGGGAGCCTGCGGGCGGGTTCAGCAGCGGGCATCACTGGGCGCTCTCCATCGATTTGCGCAGTTCACTGCGGAGTTCGGGGGTGAGTACGTGTCCGGCACGGCCGACGAAGAGGGCCATGTGGTAGGCGATGACACTCATGTCGCAGTCGGGGGTGGCATGCACGCCGAGCAGCGAGCCGTCACTGATCGACATGACGAAGACACTGCCTTCGTCCATGGCGACCATGGTCTGCTTCACGCCGCCGCCGTCCATCAGTTTCGCGGCGCCGATGGTGAGGCTTCCGATGCCGGAGACGATGGTCGCGAGGTCGGCACTGGAGCCCCTCGGCCCGTCCTGCCGTGCCGTCACCCCGGCTGCCTGACGGCCCGGGTCGGAGGAGAGCAGCATCAGTCCGTCGGACGACACGACGGTGACCGAGTGGACCCCTGGCACCTCCTCCACGAGATTGCTCAGCAACCAGTGAAGGTTCCGGGCCTCGGTGCTCAGCCCGAATGTGCTGGGCGCAGTCAACTGCGTGCCTCCTCGACTGTGTCCCCCGTCTCATCGGTGCGGCCGCCGGAACGGCCTGCCGGCTCGGTGGGCTCGGCCGGCGCGCTGTGCGCGCCGGGGGTGGTGCCCGTACCGACGGCACTGTCGGCGATCTCTGCCTCGACATCGCGCCGACCGTCCTTGGCGCCCTGGTGGAAGCCGCCGAGGCGGCGCCGCAGCGCGTCCTTGTCCAGGCTGCCCTTGCGCTCGGCGGCCGGGGCGGTGGCGGGCTTGACGACCTTGGGGGTCCGCTTGGGCAGGCCCTTGTCGGTGATGCGCCCGGGCTGCTCGGGACGGCGCGGGCCGGGGAGGGCGCTCTCCGCCGCGGATCCGGCGAAGGGCTCCGGGGCCCCGTCCGTGGTGCGCTCGTGCCGGTCGGGGCCGATGGCGTACGGGTCGGGCGCCGCCGGGGATCCGTGGGCCGGCGGGACCACCTGGGCCTCGGGGGCCCTGACCTCGGGCACCTGGGCGTCCGGGACCTGGACCTCGGGGGCCGCCCGGAACTGCGGGGCGTCCGGGAGCCGGACCTGCATCGTGGTCTCGGCCTCGCTCTCGAAGGCGGCCTGAGCGGGGGCGGGCGCCGGGACCGGTTCCGGCTCCCGCGGCGCCGCCTCACGGATCGTCTGCTCGGCAGCGGCGATCAGCGGGTCACCGGGCAGCGCGAGCGTCCGGCCCGGCAGGGCGTTGGAGTTGGCCTCGGCGACCGATCCCGGCAGGTTCAGCGCGGGCGCGTCCCCCGGCACCCGTACGGGCGGTGGGGTGGCGGTGGGCGGCGCCTTCGGCAGCAGCGACTGCGGCAGCACGACGACCGCCGTCACCCCGCTGCCCTTCTGCTCCCGCAGCTGGACCCGCACCCCGTGGCGCGCCGCCAGCAGCGACGTCACCTGGAGGCCGAGGCCCGCACCGTCCGCGTTCCGCTCGCCCGACTCGAACGAGGACGGGTCGGCCAGCCGGGCGTTGAGTTCGGTCATCCGCACGGACGACATGCCGATGCCCTCGTCCTGCACGGAGAGCATCACCTCGCCGGACTCCAGCAGCCAGCCGGAGAGCTGGACATGGGAGTCGGGCGGTGAGAAGGAAGTCGCGTTCTCCAGGAGTTCGGCCACCAGGTGACTGAGGTCGTCGGCGGCGAAACCGGCGATCTGCGCGTGCGGCGGCAGCGACTGGATGGTGACCCGCTCGTACCGCTCGATCTCGCTGACGGCGGCGCGCAACACGTCGACCAGCGGGATCGGCCCCGAGTGCCCGTGGCCGTGTTCGGCGCCCGCGAGCACCAGCATGTTCTCGCTGTGACGGCGCATGACCGTGGCCATGTGGTCGAGCTTGAAGAGGGTGGAGAGCCGCTCAGGGTCCTGCTCGCGCTCCTCCAGGCTCTCGATCACGCCGAGCTGGCGCTCGACCAGGCCGAGGGTGCGCAGCGAGAGGTTGACGAAGGTGTGGTGGACCGTGTTCTTCAGCTGCTCCAGCTGGTGGGTCAGATCGGCCGCCTGGACCTGGAGTTCGGCGCGCTGGAGGGTCAGGGCCTCTCGGCCGGCGATCAGCTCGCCGCGCTCGGTCTCCAGGCTCTCGAACCGGCCGTTGAACTCGTGGAGCAGTCCGTGGAGCTTGCCGTGCAGGGTGTTGAGGGACCGTACGACCTGGGCGAACTCGTCGTTACGGCCGGTGTAGCGGACCGGTTCGGCGGTGCCGGGGTCAGCGGCGAGGCGGGCGGCGCCGATCCGCAGGACGGCGAGCGGCTGGGTGAGCGTGCGGGCCACGGCGGTGGACACACCGACGGCGATCAGGAGGCAGCCGCCGAGGAGCGCGATACGCAGTTCGAGCGCGGTGACGTCGTCGTCGCGCAGCTGCTCCAGCCGCTGGACCTGGGCGGTGCCGAGGGCGGACTCGACGCTGCGCATCCGGTCGATCCGGGCGGAGAGCGCCGCCCCGACCTTCTTCCGGTCGGCCTGCTGGTCGGTGTCCGAGAGCTCGGGCCGGTCGGTGAGCGCGGCGAGGTACTTCTCGGCGCTGTTGACCTCCGGCCCGGTGACGGTGGAGGAGAGCTTGTCGCGAGCGGTGGTGCCGGCCGCCTGGTCGAAGTCGGCGAGCGAGGAGAGTTCACGGACCCGGGCCTGCTGGGCGGCGGCGCTCAGCTCGTCACGGTTGCGGTCCTCCTCGGTGGGGCCCTCGTCCTGGGTCCGGACGGGCAGACCGGTGAGCGGGTCGATCTGCGGGGCTGTGGTCTGCGGGCGGGGCACGCCGAGGGCGGCGATCAGCAGTCCGCGGGTGGCGGAGGCCTGCTCGGCCGCCCGGCCGAGGGCGAGGGGTGCCCGGGTGTCCTCGGCGGCGCGCGGCGGCGTCTTGTCGGCGAGCTCGTCGGCGAGGTCCTGGAGCTTGGCGATGACCTCGGAGTACGCCTGGTGCGCCGCGAGCGCCGAGCCCTTGCCGCTCAGAGCGGTGCGGCGCAGCGAGGGGATCGTGGAGAGGTCGCGGCGCAGGGCGGCGGGGGCCGAGACGCGGATCTCGTCGATCTGCTGGTCGACGCGGACGCTGCGGCTGCCGGGGCCGTCGCTCCCGGTGCCGGACTTCCCGTCACGGCCGCCCGCGATGTAGGAGGTGACCTCGTCCCGCTCGTCGGCGAGGGAGTGCGCGAGCGCCACCGCCTGCTGGTTCAGCTCGGCGAGTGTGACCAGTCGTTGGGACTCGGTCAGTTCGGAGGAGGCGTCGAGTACCGCGGGCGCGCCCGCGGCGATGACGGTGATGCCGACGACCGCGACGCCGGCGACCAGCCTGCTGCGTACGCGTACGGTGCGCCCGGCGGGCTCACCCCCGACCGGCGCCGGAGGTGTCTCCTCCGTACCGATCCGCTTGCCGCCCTTGCTCCGAGGCCGCTTCTTCTGCACCGGTGCTCGCAATCTTGACTCGTCCACCCTTGAAGCAGAGGTGACGCACGGTCACTTGGAGAGGCGCCCCGACCCCTGGTACGGCTTCCGACCATTCCAGTGCTTTTGGGAGGAAGGTGCGCATCAACCGCTCCGCCACCCGAACGAGTGAACATCACTCCGGAGTTGGCGAACAAGTCTCCCCCTGGGCCCCGCGGGCCACACCCGGGCCGTCGGCTGGAACTTCCGGGCAGCCTTTGGCAGGATGCCCGCCCGCACCCGGCGCGGATCCTTTCCTTCCGCCCGATCCGCCCCTCTGACCTGCTGGTACGGCTCAACGCCGGGCCCGTGCAGGGACCGTGAAGGTGTCGTGCAGACTGACCGCATGCGCATCGACCTCGCGACCGCCGCCGGCAGCCCCGCCCGCCCCAACGAGGACTGGGCGGCCACCGCGCTTCCCGCCTCCGGCCAGGGCGGGACCCTGGTCCTGCTCGACGGGGTCACTCCGCCGCAGGGGGACGACGGATGTGCGCACTCCGTCCCGTGGTTCACCGCACGGCTGGGCGGCTGCCTGGTCGAACTGTCGGTTTCGCGACGGGATCTGACACTCACGGAGATCCTCGCCGAGTCCATCCGGCGCACCGCCGAAGCACACCGCTCCCTGTGTGACCTTTCTCACGTACGTACGCCTCAGGCAACCGTCGTCCTGGTGCGCTGGGACCAGGACGAGATCGAACACCTGGTGCTCTCCGACTCGGTGCTGCTCCTGGAGTCGCCGGACGGCACCGTGCGCGCGCTGCTCGACGACCGCCTCGACCGGCTGCCGCCGGGCTCGCTGGCCACCGAAGCGATCGCCGACGCACAGGTGCGGAACAAGGAGGGCGGCTTCTTCACCGCCGCCGCCGACCCCGAGGTGGCGCAGCGCGCCGTGACCGGACGGACGCCGCGCGCCGAGGTGCGGGCGGTGGCCGCCCTGACGGACGGGGCGAGCCGCTGGACGGAGATGTTCCACGAGGGCGACTGGGCGGGCTGCCTCGGGGTGCTCCAGAAGGAGGGGGCGCAGGCGCTGATCGACCGGGTCAGGGCGCTGGAGGACGCGGACACCGGGCGGACGCACCTGCGGCGCAGCAAGACGCACGACGACGCCACGGCGGTCTACGCGGCGCTTTAGCCGGGATACCGGGCATCGGCCGGGTTTCGGGTGACACGGCCCGGCCGGGAGTACGGGGGCGTCAGCCCTCGGCGCGGGCGTTCAAGTGATGCAGCAGCCGGGCAAGTTCCGCCACCTCGGCCCGGTCCCAGTCGGCGAGCTTGCGCACGTACTGGTCGCGGCGCGCGTCGCGGACGCTGCGGAAGCGGGCCAGCCCCTCGTCCGTGAGGTGGACGAGGGAGGCCCGGCCGTCGGCCGGGTCGGGCTCGCGCGCCACCAGTCCGAGATTCTCCAGGGCGCGCAGTTGACGGCTCATGGTCGCCTTCCCGACACCGAAGTACGCGGCGAGATCGGTGGCCCGCTGCCGTCCCGCCGACTCCAGCCGCACGAAGAGCCCGTACGCGGCGGCTTCCAGCTCCGGGTGGACCTCGCGCGCCATCTCGCCGGAACTGGACCGGGCACGGCGCAGAAATACGGCCAACTCCCGCTCCAACGCCAGGAATTCGTGGTCCACACCATTCCCTCCGGTCGCGCCGGGTTCACTGCCGCTCTCGCTCCCGCGCACGTCAACACCCCTCATGAGCTTTCCTGCCGCTGAAAGTTTCCTTCGCCGCCGGTCATCGCCGCAGCTTGGCCAGTATTTCGCAGGCGTAGACCAACGGCGGCGCCCAGGCCCCCTTTCGCCGTACGGGTCTACGTGCGTAGCGTCAGCACTGACATGTCCACACCATGCCATGTCGCAGGGGTGCGCCGAGCCGCCCCCCTGGGTCTGCAGATCCCCCCACCAAGGCCTCGGAGGCACGCACATGCCCGTGCACAGATCCGGATCCGGAACGACCCGCCGCTCGCGCATCACGGCGGCGGGAACCCTCCTCGCAGCTTTCGCGCTTCTGCTCACCCTTCCCGGCGCAGCCGACGCGGCCGGTTCCCCCACCGCCACGACGCCCGCCCGCGGATCGGCCACGATGGGCATGGGTGTCGTCGCCCATGACGGCCAGGGCGGCCTGCCTCGTGACACGCGCGCCGCACAGACCGAAGGCGTGGACGTCAGCAGCCACCAGGGCAACGTGGACTGGGCGACCCTCTGGAGCAGCGGCGTCCAATGGGCCTACACCAAGGCCACCGAGGGCACGTACTACACCAACCCCTCCTTCGCCCAGCAGTACAACGGCTCGTACAACGTCGGCATGATCCGGGGCTCGTACCACTTCGCCACCCCGGACACCACGAGCGGCGCCGTCCAGGCCAACTACTTCGTGGACCACGGGGGCGGCTGGTCGAAGGACGGCAGGACGCTGCCCGGCGTGCTGGACATCGAGTGGAACCCGTACGGCGACCAGTGCTACGGGAAGACCGCGGCGGCCATGGTGTCCTGGATCCGCGACTTCGTGAACACGTACAAGGCCCGCACCGGACGTGACGCCGTCATCTACACCGCGACCAGCTGGTGGCAGAGCTGCACGGGCAACAACGCGGGCTTCGGTACCACCAACCCGCTCTGGGTGGCCCGGTACAACACCACGGTCGGAGAGCTCCCGGCCGGCTGGGACTACTACACGATCTGGCAGTACACCTCGTCCGGTCCGTACGTCGGCGACCACGACCATTTCAACGGCGCCCTCGACCGCGTACAGGCTCTCGCCAACGGCTGAACCGCCACCCCGCGGAGCCCCGGTGACGCACCCGTCACCGGGGCTCCGCCACGTCCGCACCCCCGGCGTCCGCCGCATCCGCACCCTCCGATCCCTCTATACACTCCATGTATACGTCGTGTGTATAGTCGCTGAGCAGCGCACGCCTTGTGCGCTGCTCAGCCGTGGGGAGTGATCCGTTCTGTCCAGGAAGATGAAGTCGATCGGCGCGGGGTTGGCCGCAACGCTTGTGACGGCAGTCACTCTCACGCTCGGCGGCTGCTCGATGCAGACCACCGCTCCGGGCTCGGCGCGGGCGGATGCCGCCTCCGACGCCAAGGGCTCCTTCGGCCCGGTGGACTGCCGCAAGGCGAAGTGCATAGCGCTGACCTTCGACGCGGGGCCGGGCGAGGACACCCCGCACCTGCTCGACGTCCTCAAGGAGAAGAAGGTGCACGCCACCTTCTTCCTGCTGGGCAGGAACCATGTGCTCAAGCACCCCGACACCGTGCGCCGCATCGCGGCGGAGGGCCACGAGCTCGGCAACCACACCTGGTCGCACGAGATCCTGACGGACCGGGAACCGTCCGAGATACGCGCCGAACTGCAGAAGACGCAGGACGCGATAGCGAGGATCACCGGGAAGAGACCGCGGCTGATGCGGCCGCCGCAGGGCCGTACCGACGACACCGTCTCCGGGATCAGCAAGGATCTGGGGCTCTCGCAGATCCTGTGGAGCGCCACCGCCAAGGACTACTCGACGACCGACTCCGCGCTGATCGAGAAGCGGATACTCGACCAGGCGAGCAGGGACGGCATCATCCTGCTGCACGACATCTACAAGGGGACGGTGCCCGCGGTGCCGGGCATCATCGACGCACTGAAGGCACGCGGCTACACCCTCGTGACGGTTCCCCAGCTGATGGCGCCCGCCGAGCCGGTGCCGGGGACCGTCTACCGGCCCTGAACCGGGCCGCCCGAGCGGGACCGGAACGCGGAACGGCCCGCACCGCCCCGGAGGGTGGTGCGGGCCGCCCGACCGGCCACGCACGTCATGCCACGCCCGTCACGCCGTGGCGCTCACGCCGCGGCCGGGATCCTCTCCCGCACTCCGGCCGAGGCCGGGGCGAGGGCGATCTCCAGCACCTGCCGCACATCCGTCACCGGGTGGACCTCCAGCGTGTCCAGGACCTCGGCCGGGACGTCGTCCAGGTCGGCCTCGTTCCGCTTGGGGATCACCACGGTGGTGATCCCGGCGCGGTGGGCGGCGAGCAGCTTCTGCTTCAGGCCGCCGATCGGCAGCACCCGTCCGGTCAGCGACACCTCGCCGGTCATCGCCACGTCCGTACGGACCAGCCGCCCGGAGAGCAGCGAGGCCAGCGCCGTCGTCATCGTGATGCCCGCGCTCGGTCCGTCCTTGGGGACCGCACCCGCCGGGAAGTGGATGTGCGCTCCCCGGTCCTTGAGGTCGGCGACAGGCAGTTCCAGTTCGGCTCCGTGCGAGCGCAGGAAGCTCAGCGCGATCTGCGCGGACTCCTTCATGACGTCGCCCAGCTGACCGGTGAGGGTCAGCCCGGAGGCGCCGGTCTCCGGATCGGCCAGCGACGCCTCCACGAAGAGCACGTCACCACCGGCGCCGGTCACCGCGAGACCGGTGGCCACGCCGGGCACCGCGGTACGGCGCTCGGCCGGGTCCTGGGCGGACTCGGGAACGTGGTGCGGCCGTCCGATCAGGCCCCGCAGATCCTCGTCGGTGACGGTGAACGGAAGTACGCGGTCGCCCAGTTCGTGCTGGGCCGCGACCTTGCGGAGCAGCCGGGCGACGGCCCGTTCGAGGTTGCGTACGCCCGCCTCACGGGTGTACTCGCCGGCCAGCTTGCGCAGGGCCGTCTCGTCGAGTGTCACCTCGTCCCGCTCCAGACCGGCCCGCTCCAGCTGGCGCGGGAGCAGGTGGTCACGGGCGATGACGACCTTCTCGTCCTCCGTGTAACCGTCGAGCCGGACCAGCTCCATCCGGTCGAGCAGCGCTTCCGGGATGGCTTCCAGCACGTTGGCGGTGGCCAGGAAGACGACATCGCTGAGGTCGAGCTCGACCTCCAGGTAGTGATCACGGAAGGTGTGGTTCTGTGCCGGGTCCAGGACCTCGAGGAGCGCCGCGGCCGGGTCGCCGCGGAAGTCGGAACCCACCTTGTCGATCTCGTCGAGCAGGACGACCGGGTTCATGGAGCCGGCCTCCTTGATGGCCCGGACGATGCGTCCGGGGAGCGCACCGACGTACGTACGCCGGTGGCCGCGGATCTCCGCCTCGTCCCGCACACCGCCGAGCGCGACCCGGACGAACGTGCGGCCCATGGCGTGCGCGACGCTCTCGCCGAGGGACGTCTTGCCGACACCGGGAGGCCCGACGAGGGCCAGCACCGCGCCTCCGCGACGCCCGCCCACGACCCCGAGGCCGCGTTCGGCACGGCGCTTGCGCACCGCGAGGTATTCGGTGATCCGCTCCTTCACGTCCTCCAGGCCCGCGTGCTCGGCGTCGAGGACCTCCTTGGCGGCGCGGATGTCGTAGGCGTCCTCGGTCCGTTCGGTCCACGGCAGTTCGAGGACGGTGTCCAGCCAGGTCCGGATCCAGGAGCCCTCGGGGCTCTGGTCGGAGGAGCGCTCCAGCTTGTCGACCTCCTTGAGCGCGGCCTCGCGGACGTGCTCGGGAAGGTCGGCGGCCTCGACGCGCGCCCGGTAGTCGTCGGACTCGCCCTCGGGGTCACCGTTGAGTTCGGACAGTTCCTTGCGCACGGCTTCGAGCTGCCGTCGCAGCAGGAACTCGCGCTGCTGCTTGTCGACGCCCTCCTGGACGTCCTTGGCGATGGATTCGGCGACGTCCTGCTCGGCGAGGTGTTCACCGAGCCACTGGATGGCGAGCTTCAGCCGGGCGACGGCGTCGGCGGTCTCCAGGAGCTGCACCTTCTGGGCGGTGGTGAGGAAGGGTGAGTAGCCGGAGTTGTCGGCGAGCGCGGAGATGTCGTCGATCTGCTGGACCCGGTCCACGACCTGCCAGGCGCCACGCTTCTTCAGCCAGCTGGTGGCCAGGGCCTTGTACTCCTTGACCAGCTCGGCCGCGGCGCCGGGAAGCGGCTCGGGCACGGAGACGTCCACGCGGGTCCCCTCCACCCACAGCGCGGCCCCTGGTCCGGTGGTCCCGGCGCCGATCCTCACCCGGCCGCGGCCGCGGATGAGCGCGCCCGGGTCGCCGTCGGAGAGCCGGCCGACCTGCTCGACGGTACCGAGCACACCGGTCCCGGTGTACGTCCCGTCGATCCGCGGCACCAGCAGCACCTCGGGCTTGCCACCACCCGGACGGGCGGCGGCCTGGGCGGCCTCCACGGCGGCCCGGACATCGGTGTCGGACAAGTCCAGAGGAACCACCATTCCGGGCAGCACGACCTCGTCGTCGAGCGGCAGCACAGGCAAGGTGAGCGGAGTGACCGCATTGGACTCAGTAGCCATGATCTCCCCTTCGGCAGTCAAGTTGAGCTATGCCGACTCAATGCTTCTCGCCCGCTCGGTGTTCCCGAAGCCGTGTTCGCTCTCAGCGATCTCTGTGCGCCCCGTCCCCCACCTGCGAAATCCGCTCGCCGTTCGCCCGTGTCACCGGGCAGAGTGCCCGTATGGGCGACACACGCGCGGACGACAGGGGCCTGGCCGAGGACGGCACGATCCGCCGGGAGGGCTCGCTGAGCCGGGTACCCGCGGCGTTCGCCCCGCTGGTCGAGGAGGCGCACTCCCTGATCACCGACGCGTTCGGCGCCGCCCGGCTGCACAGCGCCTACCTCTACGGCAGCATTCCGCGTGGCACGGCCATTCCCGGCGTCAGCGACCTGGACCTGCTGCTCGCCCTGCGCACCGAGCCCACCGAGGGCGACCGGGCCGCCGCCCGCGCCGTCGAAGCCGCCCTCGACGCCTCGTCCGGGCTGATCGACGGCGCCGGCATCCTCCTCTTCGGCACGGACACGCTGCTCAGCGATCTCGAACGCCACGACCTGGGCTTCTTCCTCGCCTGTCTCTGCACGCCGCTGCTGGGCACCGACCTGGCCGCCCGGCTGCCCCGCTACCGCCCCACTGCGCTGCTGGCCCGTGAGACCAACGGTGATCTGGGTCTGGCACTCCCCCGCTGGCATTGGCTCGCCGCCGAAGCCCGCACGGAAACGGAACGCAGGAAACTCAGCCGCGGCGCCGCCCGCCGCATCGTCCGCTCGGGCTTCACCCTGGTCATGCCCCGCTGGGGCGGGTGGACCAGCGATCTGGAGGAGTCCGCCGCGGTCTTCGGCCGGTACTACCCGGAGCGAGCCGGGCAGATGCGCACCGCCGCGGCCACCGCCCGCACCCCCTCGGCGGACCCGGCCGTGCTCACCATGCTCGTCGACGACCTGGCCCCGTGGCTGGCGGCCGAGTACGTCGCGGTGCACGGCGAGAAGACGCCTCGTCCCTGAACCGGTCCGGGGCCCGCGCCCACCGGGGGGCGGCAGACCGGGGAACCCCATCCCGCCGGCATCTTCGGCAGTAGCTGCGGGGGCCCCTCACTCCGTACCCGCTCCACCCCGTCCCGTCCGCCCCGTCTATCGCGTCCGCCGCACCCGAACCGGTGCGCCGGTGGCCGCCGGGGCGGCGCGCACGGGCAGGGGGCGCCTCTCGCGGTACGGCGGCGCACCGCCGGAGCCCGCGCGACCGGGCGCATCGCCTCCCCGCGCCCCGCGGGGATCCGATAAATGGCTGGTCCCGGCCGCGGCGCCCGGCGAGGATGACGAGGTCCCACCCGCACTGTGCCGGAGACCGAACACATGCCCACCGCCGACCGCCGCACCGCCCACAGCCCCGTCACGCTCGACCGCCGCGAGGGCCCGTACGGGGAAGTCGTCCTGCGGGAGCGGGGTGACGACTTCGAGATCATCGCCAACGGCTGTTTCCTGATGGACACCGCCGACGGACGCTCCGAGCGGCTGCTGATCGACGCGGCGCTGGCGGCGCTGGGCGACGACCTGCCGGACCCGGCGGTGCTCATCGGCGGCCTCGGGGTCGGCTTCTCGCTCGCGCACGCCGCCGCCGAACCGCGCTGGGGGCGGATCGCGGTCGTCGAGCGGGAACCGGCGATCATCGACTGGCATCAGGAGGGGCCGCTGGCCCGGATCTCCGGCGCGGCGCTCGCCGACCCGAGGACCGCGATCCTGGCGACGGACCTCGTCGCGTATCTGCGTTCGACTACGGACCGTTACGACGCGCTCTGCCTGGACATCGACAACGGACCGGACTGGACCGTCACCGAGGACAACGGGAGCCTGTACTCCGCCGCCGGTCTCGCCGACTGCCGGGAACGGCTCAATCCGGGCGGGGTGCTGGCGGTCTGGTCCGCGCAGCCCTCCACCACGTTCGAGCAGGCCCTGCGGAATGCCGGTTTCCATGGGGTACGTACGGAAGAGGTGCATGTTGCCCGAGGTGTGCCCGACGTGGTTCATCTCGCACTTCGGACAGCCTGAGGTTCCCCCACCGGGTATGCGCAGTCCCCGGACGCCCGGGGGCCAAGTGCCACAAGCCAGACACTCCGCCCTCCCCTCGCGGCCAAGCCGTTCCCGTGCCGTTACACCCTGCGTAGCCGGGAGCCGCCCGCTGCCTCTACGCTGCTGAGCGGCAAACGGGATCACCCACGAAATTCACAAGCGAAGACCGTGCGTCCGGGGGAATGACCCCCGCGAGAACGGGCAGGGGCGGGGCGATGGAACAGACACACACCACCCACAACGGTGTCGCGGCCACCCCGGGCGCACAGCGCCGGGTGCTGGTGGTCGAGGACGACGCGACGATCGTCGACGCCATCTCCGCCCGCCTGCGGGCCGAGGGCTTCCTGGTGCAGACCGCACTCGACGGCCCCGCGGCCGTCGACGCGGCCGAGGCCTGGCAGCCCGACCTGATGGTGCTCGACATCATGCTGCCGGGCTTCGACGGCCTGGAGGTGTGCCGCCGGGTGCAGGCCACCCGGCCGGTACCGGTGCTGATGCTGACCGCACGGGACGACGAGACGGACATGCTGGTCGGTCTCGGAGTCGGCGCGGACGACTACATGACCAAGCCGTTCTCCATGCGCGAGCTGGCCGCCCGGGTGCACGTCCTGCTGCGCAGGGTCGAGCGAGCCGCCCTGGCCGCGGTGACGCCGCGCAGCGGCATCCTGCGCCTGGGCGAACTGGAGATCGACCACGCGCAGCGCCGGGTGCGGGTGCGCGCGGAGGACGTCCATCTCACGCCGACCGAGTTCGATCTGCTGGTCTGCCTGGCCAGCACACCCCGTGCGGTGCTCTCCCGGGAGCAGTTGCTCGCGGAGGTCTGGGACTGGGCGGACGCCTCGGGCACCCGCACCGTCGACAGCCACATCAAGGCGCTGCGCCGGAAGATCGGCGCGGAGCGGATCCGTACCGTGCACGGTGTCGGTTACGCCCTGGAGACCCCGGCGCCATGACCCGGCCCGGCTCCGGCCTGCGTCCCTTCTCGGTCAAGGCGAAGCTGGGCACGCTCGTCGTGGTCTCGGTGTTCATCACGACCGGACTCCTGATGGTCGCGGTACGCACCCGGACCGAGCTGCGGTTCATCACCGTGTTCTCGGTGATAGCGACGCTGCTGCTCACCCAGTTCGTTGCGCACGGTCTGACGGCGCCGCTGGAGGAGATGACGAGAGTCGCCCGGTCGATCTCGCAGGGCGACTACACCAGACGGGTGAGGGGCGCCGACCGGCGTGACGAGCTCGGTGACCTGGCCCAGACGATCAATCTCATGGCGGACGATCTGGAGGCCGTGGACCGGCACCGCAAGGAGCTGGTGGCCAATGTCTCACATGAGCTGCGCACACCGATCGCGGCGCTGCGAGCGGTGCTGGAGAACGTCGTGGACGGGGTCTCGGCCGCCGATCCGGAGACGATGCGCACGGCGCTGAAACAGACGGAGCGGCTCGGCAGGCTGGTGGAGACACTGCTCGACCTGTCCCGGCTGGACCACGGGGTGGTCACGCTGAAGGCCCGCCGCTTCGAGGTGTGGCCGTATCTCTCCGGCGTGCTGAAGGAGGCCAATCTGGCCGCCTCGCACCGCCGGCTGTCCTCCGGCTCCGGGAACCACAGCCGCAAGGACGTCCATCTGCACCTGGACGTGTCACCGCCCGAACTGACCGCGCACGCGGACGCCGAGCGGCTCCACCAGGTGGTGGCCAATCTGATAGACAACGCCGTCAAGCACAGCCCGCCGCACGGCCGGGTGACGGTGCGGGCACGGCGCGGGGCGCTGCCTGAGTCGCTGGACCTGGAAGTGCTGGACGAGGGCCCGGGAATCCCGGAGTCCGAGCGGCACCGTGTCTTCGAGCGTTTCAACCGTGGCGAGGTGCCGTCCCCGCACGGTCCGGGCAGCGACGGCGGTACCGGGCTGGGGCTGGCGATCGCCCGCTGGGCGGTGGATCTTCACGGCGGTCACATCGGTGTGGCCGAATCAGTTCGCGGCTGCCGGATCCGAGTCACTCTTCCGGGGATTCCTCAACCACGCAGTTGACATAGGGTTCGAACCGGAAGGGCACGTTCTACAGCTCGTCCCACGAGGGGATACGGTCCAGTGGGCCGTACCCACGGCCTCGCGTACCCGGAGTGAAGCGGAACCAGGCATGTTTCCCGCCATTTCCTGCGCCGAAACCCGCTCTTTGATGTGACTTGCACGACGAAGACCGGCCCGGCCTGCATGGAACGGTCAGGGAGGCGTAGCCTTGATTTCCGCTGTCCATCACCTTGTGAAGCGGAAGAGGGCGGTTGCCGCCGTGTCGTCTCAGTCCCCCAGTAACTCGAGCATCTCGACCGACCAAGCCAGCCCGGGCTCAAACCCGGCCGCGGCTTTCGGCCCCAATGAGTGGCTCGTCGACGAGATCTATCAGCAGTACCTCCAGGATCCCAATTCGGTCGATCGTGCCTGGTGGGACTTCTTCGCCGACTACAAGCCGGGTACGTCCGGCACGGCGGACAAGCCCGTTCCCGGCGCCGCAGCCGCGGGGGCTGCGGTGACCGCGGTTCCCGTCGCCGCCGCACCGGCCCAGACCAACCACGCCGCTCCGGCCGCAGCCCCGGCGGCTCCGGCTCCGGCCGCGCCCGCCGCACCGGCGAAGCCCGCGGCTGCCGCTCCGGCCGCAGCCCCGGCGGCTCCGGCCACGCCCGCCGCTCCGGCGGCGCCCGCCGCGAAGGCTCCCGCCAAGGCGGCCCCGGCCACCGAGACCGCCGGCCCGGAGTACGTGACGCTGCGCGGTCCGTCCGCCGCCGTTGCGAAGAACATGAACGCCTCGCTGGAACTGCCGACGGCCACGTCCGTCCGCGCCGTTCCGGTGAAGCTGCTCTTCGACAACCGCATCGTCATCAACAACCACCTCAAGCGCGCCCGCGGCGGGAAGATCTCCTTCACGCACCTCATCGGGTACGCGATGGTGCAGGCCCTCAAGGCCATGCCGTCGATGAACTACTCCTTCGCGGAGAAGGACGGCAAGCCGACCCTGGTCAAGCCGGAGCACGTCAACCTCGGTCTGGCCATCGACCTGGTGAAGCCGAACGGCGACCGCCAACTGGTCGTCGCGGCCATCAAGAAGGCCGAGACGCTCAACTTCTTCGAGTTCTGGCAGGCGTACGAGGACATCGTCCGCCGCGCCCGCATCGGCAAGCTCGGCATGGACGACTTCACCGGAGTCACCGCCTCGCTGACCAACCCCGGCGGCATCGGCACCGTCCACTCGGTGCCCCGCCTGATGCCCGGTCAGGGCCTCATCATGGGTGTCGGCGCGATGGACTACCCGGCGGAGTTCCAGGGCACCTCCCAGGACACCCTGAACAAGCTGGGCATCTCGAAGGTCATGACGCTGACCTCGACGTACGACCACCGGGTCATCCAGGGCGCCGCCTCCGGCGAGTTCCTGCGGATCCTGGCCCAGCTGCTGCTCGGCGAGAACGAGTTCTACGACGAGATCTTCAAGGCGCTGCGCATTCCCTACGAGCCGGTCCGCTGGCTCAAGGACATCGACGCCTCGCACGACGACGACGTCACCAAGGCCGCGCGGGTCTTCGAGCTGATCCACTCCTACCGGGTCCGCGGCCACGTCATGGCCGACACCGACCCGCTGGAGTACCGCCAGCGCAAGCACCCCGACCTGGACATCACCGAGCACGGCCTCACCCTGTGGGACCTGGAGCGGGACTTCGCGGTCGGCGGTTTCGCCGGCAAGACGATGATGAAGCTCCGCGACATCCTCGGTGTGCTGCGTGAGTCGTACTGCCGCACCACCGGCATCGAGTTCATGCACATCCAGGACCCGAAGCAGCGCAAGTGGCTCCAGGACCGGGTGGAGCGTCCGCGCCCGAAGCCGGAGCGCGAGGAGCAGCTGCGGATCCTGCGCCGCCTCAACGCCGCCGAGGCGTTCGAGACGTTCCTGCAGACCAAGTACGTCGGCCAGAAGCGGTTCTCGCTGGAGGGCGGCGAGTCCGTCATCCCGCTGCTCGACGCCGTCATCGACTCCGCCGCCGAGGCCCGCCTCGACGAGGTCGTCATCGGCATGGCACACCGCGGCCGGCTGAACGTCCTGGCGAACATCGTCGGCAAGTCGTACGCGCAGATCTTCCGGGAGTTCGAGGGCAACCTCGACCCGCGGTCGATGCACGGCTCCGGCGACGTGAAGTACCACCTGGGCGCCGAGGGCACCTTCACCGGCCTGGACGGCGAGCAGATCAAGGTCTCGCTGGCCGCCAACCCCTCGCACCTGGAGGCGGTCGACCCGGTCCTGGAGGGCATCGCCCGCGCCAAGCAGGACATCATCAACAAGGGCGGTACGGACTTCACGGTCCTGCCCGTCGCGCTCCACGGCGACGCGGCCTTCGCGGGCCAGGGCGTCGTCGCCGAGACGCTCAACATGTCGCAGCTGCGCGGCTACCGCACCGGCGGCACCGTGCACGTGGTGATCAACAACCAGGTCGGCTTCACCGCCGCCCCGGAGTCCTCGCGCTCCTCCATGTACGCCACCGACGTGGCACGCATGATCGAGGCGCCGATCATCCACGTGAACGGTGACGACCCCGAGGCCGTCGTCCGCGTGGCCCGGCTGGCCTTCGAGTTCCGGCAGGCGTTCAACAAGGACGTCGTCATCGACCTCATCTGCTACCGCCGCCGCGGTCACAACGAGGGCGACAACCCGGAGTTCACCAACCCGCAGATGTACACCCTGATCGACAAGAAGCGCTCGGTGCGCAAGCTCTACACCGAGTCGCTCATCGGTCGCGGCGACATCACGCTGGAAGAGGCCGAGCAGGCGCTCCAGGACTTCCAGGGCCAGCTGGAGAAGGTCTTCGCGGAGGTCCGCGAGGCCACTTCGCACCCGACTCAGAGCCATGTCGCCGACGTGCAGCCCGAGTTCCCGGTCGCCGTCACCACCGCGGTCTCGCAGGAGGTCGTGAAGCGGATCGCCGAGTCCCAGGTCAACATCCCCGAGCACATCACGGTCCACCCGCGGCTGATGCCGCAGATGCAGCGCCGTGCCGCCTCGGTGGAGAACGGCACGATCGACTGGGGCATGGGCGAGACCCTGGCCATCGGTTCGCTGCTGATGGAGGGCACCCCCGTCCGGCTCGCCGGCCAGGACACCCGCCGCGGCACCTTCGGCCAGCGCCACGCGGTCCTCGTCGACCAGGTGACCGGCGAGGACTACACCCCGCTGCTCTACCTCACCGACGACCAGGCGCGTTACAACGTCTACGACTCGCTGCTCTCCGAGTACGCGGCGATGGGCTTCGAGTACGGCTACTCGCTGGCCCGCCCGGAGTCGCTGGTCATCTGGGAAGCCCAGTTCGGCGACTTCGTCAACGGCGCGCAGACCGTCGTCGACGAGTTCATCTCCTCCGCCGAGCAGAAGTGGGGCCAGACCTCCGGCGTCACGCTGCTCCTGCCGCACGGCTACGAGGGCCAGGGCCCGGACCACTCGTCCGCCCGCCCGGAGCGCTTCCTCCAGATGTGCGCGCAGGACAACATGACGGTCGCCATGCCGACGCTCCCGTCGAACTACTTCCACCTCCTGCGGTGGCAGGTGCACAACCCGCACCACAAGCCGCTGATCGTCTTCACCCCGAAGTCGATGCTCCGCCTCAAGGCGGCGGCGTCGAAGGCGGAGGAGTTCACCACCGGCGGCTTCCGCCCGGTGATCGGCGACGACTCGGTCGACCCGAACGCGGTCCGCAAGGTCGTCTTCTGCGCCGGCAAGGTCTACTACGACCTGGAGGCAGAGCGCGAGAAGCGCGGCGTCACGGACACCGCGATCATCCGTCTGGAGCGCCTGTACCCGCTGCCGGGTGCCGAGCTGCAGGCCGAGATCGCCAAGTACCCGAACGCCGAGAAGTACCTGTGGGCCCAGGAGGAGCCGGCCAACCAGGGTGCCTGGCCGTTCATCGCCCTGAACCTGATCGACCACCTGGACCTGGCCGTCGGCGCCGACGTCCCGCACGGTGAGCGCCTGCGCCGCATCTCGCGGCCGCACGGCTCCTCCCCGGCGGTCGGCTCGGCCAAGCGCCACCAGGCCGAGCAGGCTCAGCTGGTCGCCGAGGTCTTCGAGGCCTGACCGGCAGTCGAACGAACCGGAGGGCCCGGCGCCGCGAGTTGATCGCGGGGCCGGGCCCTCCGGCGTTCCGCCGCTCCCGGGGCGGCCGGAGGATCAGATGATCTGCGGTTCGAAGTCCCAGTAGGGGCGGTTGCGGGATCGCGCCGAGACGGTGTGGACGTGCTGGGGGCCGAGCGTGGCGGAGAGGTCGCTCAGGACTTGGTCCTCGATCCTGTCGGCTCGCTGCCGCTCCCGCAGGCCGCGCAGGTCAGCGGCGTACGCGGTCCGCGCGGAGAGGGTGAGCGGGTGGGTCCGGCCGAGGACCTCGGTGGCGCGGGTGACGGTTGCCTCCGTGAGGGCGGCAGCGCCTCTGGTATCACCCACCAGATTGCGCAGCGCCGAGGCGTTGATCGCGCAGCCGAGTGTCCAGGGATGGTTCTCGCCGACCGCGTGGGTCATGTCGACGAGCGCTTCCTCCAGGAGCAGATGGGCGTGGTCCCGTTCTCCCACGTTGCGCAGGATCAGCGCGTGGTTGGCCCGGGTTCCCGCCACGTACGGGTGGGATTCGCCGAGCATGTCGACATAGCCGTTCACGACCTTCTCGCTGATCTCCCTGGCCTGGTCGATGTCGGCGTGCTCACGGGCGAAGAAACTCTGACTGGCCGCGAACATCATGGTCAGCGGATCGCCCTCGCCCAGTACACGTTCGCAGCGTTCCAGCACACGGCTGAAGAGAGCCCGGGCCCTGGTGCGGTCCCCCGAACGGTAATGACACAGCGCGAGGTTGTGCTCGGCACGCAGGGTCTGCGGATTGTCGACCCCCATGACGATCCGGTGCACCCGGGCGCTCTGCGCCTGGAGCGACTCCGCCTCGCCGTAACGGCCCAGCAGCCGCAGATCGGTGGCGTAGTGGATCTCCGAGTACAGCGTCCAGCCGTGGCGCGGGCGCAGCAGCTGGCGCCTGGCCTCCAGAGTGCGCCGGTTCAGTTCGAGAGCCTCTTCGTAGCGGCCCAGCAGCCGAAGCGAGATGGCCAGGTTGTTCTGCGCGTTGAGCGTCCGCGAGTCCTGCTCGCCCAGGAGCTCCCGGTACGACGCGAGGATCCGACCGGAGATCTCCAGCGCCTCGCCGTACCGGCCGAGCCCCCGCAGGTCGGCGGCGAGACCACCGGCCGCGCGCAGGTGCTCCAGGTCCCGTTCGCCGCGCTCGGCGCGCAGATGGTCCACGGCGGCCCGCTCAATGGCCTCCGTGCCCGCGTAGTCACCGACGGCCCGCAACAGATTGGCATAGTTGTAACTGACGTCCCAGATCCGCTGGTGGGTGTCGCCGAGCAGGACACGCCAGGCAGGCATCGCATCTTCGGCGAACCGGATGCCCGCCCCGTACTCCCCCGAGAGGTACTGGTAGCGCAGGCAGTTGAGGACAAGCTCCTGCACCGCGTCATCGGTGCTGTCCAGCACCTCGGCCCACTTCAGGTGGGGAATGATTTCGGCGTAGGCGGGCCACAGGCGGGTGTCGGTAGGACGGCCGGGATCCGCGGCCGCGAGGGAGTCACGTGCGGCTCGGACGTAGAGGGCACGTTCGGGTCCCGGGATGTCCTCACGGACGAGTCCGTGGACCATGCGGTGCAGATACAGGGTGATGCCGCGCGCCGGGCGCCCTCGGGGGTCCTCTATCCCCTCGTCCCGCTCCAGCCGGATCACGGAGTACCGCCGCAGCTGGCCGATCGCCCGGTCGAGTGACGCCGGGTCGCCGATCACCGGGGCGAGCCGCCCGGGCAGTGCGCTCGGAGGCACCGCTGTGAGCAACCGGAGCGAGAGGGTGCCAGGGGCGAAGGAGGCGCACAGACGCAGAAGTTCGACGGCCTCCGGCGACGCCTCGCGCAGCTGATTGAGCAGAATCGCCCAGGCGGTCTGAAAGGCGAGAGGGAAGTCCGCGGAGATCCGGACGGCTTCGTCGCCGCTGTGCAGGAGTCCCAGGTACTCCTCGATGGACATGTCGGAGTCGTTGAGCCAGCCGGCTGTCTGGTCGAGCAGAAGGGGCAGGTCAGCAAGTCCCTCGGCGAGCTGGTCGGCCTCGGCGGGGGTCAGGCGCAGTGCGCGGCGGCGGATGAAAGCGACCGATTCCTCACGGCTGTAGACCGGTACTTCGACGAGGTTGCTGTTGTGCTCGCCCCACTCGGGGTTGCGGGAAGTGATCAGGACGTGTCCCGGGCCGGTCGGCACCAGGTCCCAGATCTGTTCGGGCTCGTCGGCTCCGTCGAAGACCAGCAGCCAGTGGGAGTAGGGGTCGCCGCGACGCAGCGAGTCACGGACCGCGCGCAGCCGTTCCCCGTACTCGGCGCCGGTGGACAGACCCAGCTCCGGGGCGAGTTCGGCGAGCTTCTGCCGACAGGCGGTACGGCTGTCGGCAGGGACCCACCACACCACGTCGTACTCGGACCCGAACCGGTAGACGTACTCCGCGGCCAGCTGCGTCTTGCCGACACCCGACATGCCGTGCAACGTCACGACGCCCGCACCGGAATCGGCCGCGTGGAGAAATTCGCGGACGCCCGAGAGCAGCGCCTCGCGGCCGGTGAAGCGGGTGTTGCGGCGCGGCACTCCGCCCCACACCTCGGGCATGTCGGCGGGATATCGCGGGCCGGGCCTGGCGTCCGCGGGCTGCGGCAGCGGTCCGGCCGGAAGGCCGAGGCGGGCGAGCAGCCGCCGCTCGGCCTCGTCGGCCCCGATGTTGGTCAGGTCCAACGCGTCGAGCACGGAGGCCCCCGGCAGTGCGGACGTGGTCACGGAGACGGCGACGAAGCGCTCCGGGCCTGAGGCGACGACCTCGCGCAGCGCCCGGTTCCACTCGCCGTGACTGCGCGCGCCGAGCTGGAAGTACCACTCGCTGAGGACGACCAGGACACGGCCGCGGGAGAGCGTCAGATCGCGCAGGCTCTCCTCGAGCGGGACCCCCGTCGGCGGATCCCAGCGCTGCTGGACGACCGTCACCCCGCGCCGCTCCAGACGGTCCCCGATCCAGGCCGCCCACGCCCGGTTGAAACCGGCGAAACTGATGGTGACGTCGGGTGCGGAGCCAGGGTTCTGCCCGGAGCCGGATGTCTGTCCTGATGTCTTTGCCGGCATCCGGTCCCCCGAGGACGTCGGGTCCGCCGCAAGGCCCGTTCCGGGCTCCGGACCTTCCCGCCGGAGCCGGTCCGTGATCACCTGCCAGAAGCCCGGGCGCCGGCTCGGCAGTTCCTCGGCGGTCCCGGTCTGGGCGGCCGACGGGATTTCGGAGGCGGCCGAAGCGGGGGGCTCCGGTTTCTGCGTGTCGTTCCGCGACCGCGGTGCCTCCGGCGCCGACCGTTCCTCCTGCCCGGGCGGTTCCTCCGTACCGACGTACCCGGCGATCCTCCGGCCGGCCCCTGCATCACCGCCCGGCTCGCGGATGGGGCAGATCAGTTCCGACTTGCGGACCAGCATGCCCCACTGGTTGGAGATTGTCAGCCAAAGCGACGCCGGCCCGGCAGCGGTGCCCGCCGTGACCACGAAACGGGCCGGGCCGTACGTACCGCCGTAGCGGTGAAGCACGAGTCCGGGGTCGTCCAGCACCTCGCAGACGAACTGCGGGGAACCGTCCAGAGCGGCCGTGAAGGGCAACTCCTCCTCCGGGAAGGGCCATGCGGTGCAGTCGTACTCGCCGGCGGTATCCAGGGGCCCGCACAGATCGACAGTGACGAGATAGGTGCTGCCCGCCTCGGCCTCGTGCGGCCGGCTGACGACCGGTTCGATCAGCAGGGGCCGGTCCTCACCGTTCATAGTGGTGTGCCTCCTCCCGGCGCTTCGTGCCCGCGGCGTCATCACGCAGCCCGGCGAGCCGGAGGGTGCTGAGCGGATGCCCGTAGTACTGGAACATCAGGCTGTAGAGCAGCCGCCGCACCCGGCGCTGTCCTTCCCTGTTGGGTCTGCCCTCCTGCTGGGTGCGCGGTATGTCGGCCAGTGAACCGAATTCCTGGAGGGCCCGGGCGCGGAAAAGCCGCAGGGAATCCGCGACCGGTCGCCACGGCTCCTCCGTCACGGTCCTGACGAGCTGCCCGATGAGTTCACGGGCTTCCCGGTCGCCGACCTTTCCCGCCGTGACGACGCAGCCGGCGGCCCCTTTGCGCAGGAAGAGTTCGGCGAAGCCGCGGAGGTCGGACTCCCCTCCGCCGGTGTTCCGTACGAACCGGCCGGAGTGACAGGCGTTCAGGCAGACCATGGCGTGGTCGCTGTCCAGCACCGCCATCTCGTGCTCGTCGAGCTCGGACCAGGTGACACCCGCGAGGGAGAGCGCGCTGACCTGTTCGTCGTAGGTGCCGTGGCAGGCCATGTAGACGAGTCCGGTCGGCAGGCCGGACGGTTCGTCGAGCGCGGCGAGGAACGGATCGATGTCGACATGGGGGCGGTGCACATACCCATGGAAGGCAGCCATGTCGGAACGCATGTCGTGGAGATGGGCGCGGGAGGGTTCCAGGAGCGGATCGAAGTCCCGGTCGTGGAAGAAGTAACCCAGGACCCCTCCTTCCACGGCAGTGTGATCCTTGGGCAGGACGATGTCGGGGCGGCGGATGGTGAGCCACCGGGTGAGCACGACCAGCGCTCCCAACAACCCTTCCGTCAGGCCGTGTCCGTGATCCGACGGAAGCCAGAGCGCCTCCCAGGGCAGTTCGTACCCGGTGTCGTCGTGGATGGTCAGTCTGAGCGCGTCGCCGTGCACTGCGCGGGCCCGGTTTATCCAGGCGGCGAGTACCCGTTGGTTGCGGGACCAGAGGCGAATGGCGCGCAGCAGTTCGGACGGCGCCTCGCCGCCCGCGCGGACGTTGCCGAGCGCGATCCCGTCTGGCCTCAGCTGGGTGGGCCCCGTGGTGTACGGAAGCCTCGCGACGCCCTCGCACCAGGCACTGATACCGAAGGCGGGCGGCCCGCCCCGGCGGTCGTGGTGCGGAACGACCCTGATCCGCGCGGTCGCGGGGGGAAGGCGTCTGTCCGCGTCGACCGCCCCGAAGCCGAGACGGTCGCGCAGCCCCGCTACGGTCCCATCGGGCGCCGCCGTGCGAGTGAGCCGTCGCCCCTTCACCACCCCGCTGTCGAGCAGTCTGCGCAGTCCGGACGGATCACCCTGCATGGTCGGCCGCCTCCTCCACCGGCCGCCCCTCGATCACTGTGCCGCAGAGCGCGTCGGACAGCAGGGTGGGCAGTTCGGCGTACGGCTGGCGCATCGGGTCAACGACCACGCAGTGGAGCCGGGTACGATCCATGCCGCTGATCCGGGTGGCGACGGCCAACGCGTCGTCGATTCCAGCGCGTCCCACGGCCCCGTCGCCGGGACGGCCGAGGTGGCTGACGGCTAGCGGAACGTTGCCCCGGCCGTCGGTGACGACGACCAGCAGTGCCTCGACCAGACCGGCCCGGTGGTGCTGGAAGGTCCGCCGCAGGGCATGCGCAGCCTGTTCCAGTCCATGCGCGAGAGGAGTGGCCCGGCCGGGTGCCCGGTTCAGCGCGGCAGCGAGACGGGGGTCGAGAACGCTGCGGGCGGCGAAGGACTCGGCGCGCAGTTCCTGTACCTCGGTCCGGCCTGCCGTCCCGGCGCCGCGGCCACCCACCTCGACCACGTGAACGGATGCCCGGCTGACGTAGGCCCATTGAAGAAAGGGATCGAGTGCGTCGCGCCACTCCCAGCCGTGCCTGCAGGTATGGTCGAGGACCAGGGCGAGCATCCGCTCCGGCTCGGGCGCCCGGACATAGCCGCGCAGATCGCCGGGGGCGATCGTCAGCCGCTCCGGCCGGCCTCGCAGCCCCTGGTACTTGGCGGCCTCCATCACCGTACGGACCGGGGCGAGGTCCCACAGGTCGCGGGCGCGCCGTACGCCGATGACGGCGCCCCGGGCCGCCCGTGGTCCCGCGGTGCGCCGGGCGGGAATCTGCAAGGAAGCGGATTCGGGCACCGGGCCCTTCACATCCTCGGGGTAGGGGGTGTCGGCAGTCCCTGCGCCAGGAGCCGGGGCAGAGCCGATGTGCTCGGCGGGGCCGGGTTCGAACACCGGTGTGCCGTGCAGCGGCCTGCGCCGGTCGTCGGGCCCTGGTTCAGGAGTGTGCAGGGGACGGCGGCCGCCGTGGCCCGGTGCGGCAACCGGCCCGCCGGCAGGGCTGGTTCCGCGCTCACGGCCGGTCTGCGGGCGCCTGGCCGAGGGCAGCCCGATCAGCCGCGCCGCCTCGTCGGCCCGGTCGGCGGTCACTTCGGCGTCCCCGTCGATGCGGGCCAGCGCGCGGGCGATCCGGGCCAGGGCAAGGGCCCGCCGGTGACCGGTGCCGTCCCCACCGCCGTCGCCGAGCAGCTCCAGGACGCGTGCGACGAGGCCGTCACCGACTCGGACGGGCGGGCGGTCCGCGGCCGGTTCCAGGGCGGCCGCCCAGGATGCGGGAAGCCGGCCGAAGGGATCTGGCCCCGGGGACCTGCGCAGTCCCGCGGAGGACAGTCTGACCGGGAAGCGGTCGAGAAGGTGTGGTGAGACGCGATCGACGTCCTCGGTGCGGCAGCCGGCGAGCCAGCGTGCCCGGGGCGCCCACCGACGCCGCAGCCCGGAATGCTCGACGGTGGCGACATCGGCACCCAGCAACTGCACGGCGGCGCGCATCCCGGGGATGCTGAGCCTTGCCAGGTCGGGCACGACGACCAGGGAGGGTACCCCATCGGCCTCGGTCAGTGGGCCGGGGGCGAGGGTGAGGCCGATGCCGCCGGGGCCGTTCCCGAGCCGGGGCCGTACCCACAGCTCCTCGTCCCGGGTGGCTGCCCCGAGGACGGTACGCGGCACAGCGGCTCCACCGGAGGACCGGGCGAGCAACGAGGCAAACACCCTTGTGACGGAAGTGACCCCGTCCCCGGGCAGGTCGAACAGGAGCACGCCGGACAGCCCCGGCTCGACCACGGAACAGACGAGGGCAGTCAGCAGCCGCCGGGGGAGACCGTCCGGCTCCCCGGCAGGCCCGGTCTGCGGCAGGTTCCCGGACATGGGCGGCTCAGCCGAAGAGCTCGGCGACGCGGGCGTCCTCGTCCGGCCCCCAGACGAAGACACCGCCGTGGGCGGATTCGGGACGCCGGTGCCGCAGGACGAGCGGCAGGACCCGTCGCACATGTTCGGGATCGACCCGTGCCGCACCGTCTCTGGCGGCCAGCGCGCGGGAGGCCCGAGCGACGAGGAGGCCGCCGCGCTGCCCCACCGAGCCCATCCGCCCCGCCGCCTCGGCGCACAGCCGACTCATGGTCTCATCGAGCCTGACCCGGGTGAGCCGCTTACGGGCAGCCAGCAGGGTCCGGCACAGCGTGGCGTTCTCCGCCTCGGCCGAATCCCGCCAGGAGGAGGCTTCGAGGGCGGACTCCTCCTCGAAGGCCAGCACGGTCGTGATCATCCGATGGCGGGCCTCGGTGTCCAGATCGGAGGCGATGACCATCAGTCCGAACCGGTCGAGGAGTTGGGGGCGCAGGCTGCCTTCCTCCGGATTCATGGTGCCGACGAGCCCGAAGGAAAGGTGCCTGGCGGCGTCGATCCCTTCTCGCTGGACGGACAGCACACCCGTGGAGACCACATCAAGGATGATGTTGACGAGATGGTCGTCGAGAAGATTGACCTCGTCGATGTACAACAAGCCCTTTTCGTGGGCTGCTTCGAGCAGTCCGGGCTGTTCCTTCGCCTCGCCGCGCATCAGCGCGTCGAGCTCCCAACCGCCCAGTACCCGGTCGTCGGTCGCGTTGATCGGCAGAGTGACGGGCAGTTCGCCGCCGGACATGAGTGCGAAGGAGCGCACGATCGTGGATTTGGCAGTGCCACGTTGCCCGGTGATCAGTACCCCACCGATGCGCGGGGCAATGAAGTTGAGCTCCAGTGCGAGCTTGAGCTCGTCCTGGCCGACGACCCGGCTGTACGGGAGGATCGGTATGGCGGGTAACGGCGTCCCGCTCATGCGCCGGTACCCGTACCGGTGACGGTGGTGGCGGGCGCGGCCGCGTCGCCCGGCTGCCAGCGGAAGGTGACCTGGATCTGGGCCTGCGCCCCGGCCCTCACCACGGCGGCCATGCCGGCCTCGAAGGTGATGCCCACCTGCAGTTCGATCTCGTCGGGCCGCAGACCGTCGCCGAGGTCACTGAGTCTGCGCATCGCCTGGGAAGCACAGCGCCTGGCGAGGTCGAGCCCCTCGCCGTAGACGTCTTGGCCAGCTCGTATGACACGCCGGGCGGTACCTTCCCTCGCCTCCTCGTCCTCGTAGAAGGCGTCGAAGTCACGGGCAGCGGGCCCGTACTCGTCGCCGTCGACGACGACCGGGATCGGACCGTCCTCTCCTGGTGCGGCAGGCCCCACGATGACCGTCATCCGTTCCCCCTCGAACGTCAACCAAGCCTGTACACAAGATTACTGACGATGATTCATCTGTCGGGGTCCTTTTACCGAAAGGCCTCAGATCATCTGCGGTTCGAAGTCCCAGTAGGGGCGGTTGCGGGACCGTGCCGAGACCGTGTGGACGTGCTGGGCGCCAAGGCTGCTCACGAGGTCGTCCAGGGCCTCGGTCTCGATCTTGTCGGCACGCTGCCGGTCCCGGACACCGCGCAGGTCGGCCGCGTGCGCGATCCGCGCGGAGAGGGTCAGCGGGTGGGTGCGGCCGAGGACTTCGGTGGCGCGGGTGACGATGGTCTCCGTGAGGGCGGCGGCGGATTCCGGGTCGCCGACCAGGTTGCGCAGTGCCGAGGCGTTGATGGCGCAGCCGAGTGTCCAGGGGTGGTTCTCCCCGACCGCACGGGTCATCTCCGCGAGCGCTTCCTCCAGGAGCAGATGGGCGTGGTCCCGTTCTCCCACGTTGCGCAGGATCAGCGCGTGGTTGGCCCGGGTTCCCGCCACGTACGGGTGGGATTCGCCGAGCATGTCGACATAGCCGTTCACGACCTTCTCGCTGATCTCCCTGGCTTGGTCGATGTCGGCGTGCTCACGGGCGAAGAAGCTCTGACTGGCCGCGAACATCATGGTCAGCGGATCGCCCTCGCCCAGTACGCGTTCGCAGCGTTCCAGCACACGGCTGAAGAGAGCCCGGGCCCTGGTGCGGTCCCCCGAACGGTAATGGCACAGCGCGAGGTTGTGCTCGGCGCGCAGGGTCTGCGGGTTGTCGGCCCCCATGACGATCCGGTGCACCCGGGCGCTCTGCGCCTGGAGCGACTCCGCCTCGCCGTAACGGCCCAGCAGCCGCAGATCGGTGGCGTAGTTGATCTCCGAGTACAGCGTCCAGCCGTGGCGCGGGCGCAGCAGCTGGCGCCTGGCCTCCAGAGTGCGCCGGTTCAGTTCGAGAGCCTCTTCGTAGCGGCCCAGCAGGCGCATCGACGTGCCCAGGTTGTTCTGCGCGTTGAGCGTCCGCGAGTCCTGCTCGCCCAGGAGCTCCCGGTACGACGTGAGGATCCAGCCGGAGATCTCCAGCGCCTCGTCGTACCGGCCGAGCCCCCGCAGGTCGGCGGCGAGACCACCGGCCGCACGCAGGTGCTCCAGATCCCCTTCGCCGCGCTCGGTACGCAGGTGATCCACTGCGGCCCGCTCAATGGCCTCCGTGCCCGCGTAGTCGCCGACGGCCCGCAGCAGATTGGCGTAGTTGTAGCTCACGTCCCAGACCCTGGGGTGGTTCTCGCCCAGGAGCTCGCGCCAGGCTTTCATCGCGCGGGCGCCGAGCTTGATCCCTGCCCGGTACTCACCCGAGAGGTACATGTACCGCAGGCAGTTGAGGACCAGACCGTGGACCGCCGGGTCGGTGCTCTGCAGGACGTCGGCCCACTTCAGGTGGGGGGTGATCTCGGCGTAAGCGGGCCACAGCCGGGTGTCGGTGGGGCGGCCGGGGTCTGCGGCCGCGAGGGCTCTGCGGACCACCCCGATGAATTCCTGCCGGTCCCGCTCCAGCATGTCCTTGCCGACGATCTGATGGACCATGCGGTGCAGGTACAGCGATTCGCCGGAGGAGGGTTCGTCGATGATCGACTCGTGGGACTCCAGGCGGACCACGGAGTACTGCCGGAGCTGACCGATCGCCCTGTTCCACAGCAGCGGGTCGTTCATCAGGCCGGACAGCTGCTCGGGCAGTTCACCGGAAGGCATTTCCTTCAGGAGCCGCACGGGGATCGAACCGGGGGCGAAGAAGGTGCACAGGCGCAGCAGATCGACGGATTCGGGGACGGTGTCCTTCAGTTTGTTCAGCAGTATCGACCAGGCGGTCTGGAAGGCGACCGGGAAGTCCGCCGAGACCTTGACGACGTCCTGATCGATGCCGCCGTCGAGAAGTTCGATGTACTCCTCGACGGACATGTCGGAGTCGTTGAGCCAGCCGGCCGTCTGGTCGAGCAGCAGCGGAAGGTCTTCGAGGGCATCGGCGAGCTGGTCGGCCTCGGCGGGGGTCAGGCGCGGTGCGCGGCGGCGGATGAAGGCGACCGATTCCTCGCGGCTGTAGACCGGTACTTCGACGAGGTTGCTGTTGTGCTCGCCCCACTCGGGGTTGCGGGAAGTGATCAGGACGTGTCCCGGGCCGGTCGGCACCAGGTCCCAGATCTGTTCGGGCTCGTCGGCTCCGTCGAGGACCAGCAGCCAGTGCGAGTGGGGGTCGCCGCGACGCAGCGAGTCACGGACCGCGCGCAGCCGTTCGCCGTACTCGGCTCCGGTGGACAGACCCAGCTCCGGGGCGAGTTCGGCGAGTTTCTGCCGGTAGAGGGCCCGGCGGTCGGCGGGGACCCACCACACCACGTCGTACTCGGACCCGAACCGGTAGACGTACTCCGCGGCCAGCTGCGTCTTGCCGACACCCGACATGCCGTGCAACGTCACGACGCCCGCACCGGAGCCGGCTTCCTGGAGGGCGCGGTAGGCGTGGTTGAGCAGCGCCTCGCGGCCGGTGAAGCGGATGTTTCGGCGCGGCACTCCGCCCCACACCTCGGGGACGTCGGCGGGATATCGCGGGCCGGGCCTGGCGTCCGCGGGCTGCGGCAGCGGTCCGGCCGGAAGGCCGAGGCGGGCGAGCAGCCGCCGCTCGGCCTCGTCGGCCCCGATGTTGGTCAGGTCCGCCGCGCCGAAGACGGAGGTTGCGCCCGGTAGGGCGGAGGTGGTGACGGAGACGGCGACGAACCGGTCCGGGTCGGGGGCGACGACCTCGCGCAGGGCCCGGTTCCACTCGTCATGACTGCGCGGGCCGAGCTGGAAGTACCAGTCGCTGAGAATCACCAGGACACGGCCGCGGGACAGCGCCAGGTCGCGCAGGCTCTCCTCGAGCGGGACCTCCACCGGCGGATCCCAGCGCTGCTGGACGACCGTCACCCCGCGCCGCTCCAGACGGTCCCCGATCCAGGCCGCCCACGCCCGGTTGAAACCGGCGAAACTGATGGTGACGGTCTGCGTCCCGGTTGCTCCAACTTGCTTGTGCGTTCCGGGCATTCAACCGTCTCCCTGCCTCGATTCGAGCCTTGTCAACATACACCGGCGAGCCTTTCGGATCAGGTCGCCGGGGGCGCCGGTCGTGCCCGCCGTCATGCCCGCCGCGAGCCGTTCCTCTGCTGCCATATCACGCGTGCCGTGCTCACGTACGCCGCCGCACGTGCCAGATGACCCGTGGGTGGCGGCCAATCGGCCAGACGGTGGTAGAGGGCGATCATCTCGTTGACGAGTACGCGTCCCTCGTGGGTCAGCGCACCCGAACCGGCGAGTACGGGCAGTACGGCCCCGACCTGTTCGCGGCAGCGCGCGTGTTCCGCCCAGGCCAGATCGCGGTGCGTGACCCGTTCCGCTCCGCGGGCGAACCGCTGCCAGTAGTCGGCCAGCGCGATGTGCGAGTACGCACCCTGCAGCAGTCCGTCGAACGGCCGGGGGTCGGATCGCCAGGGCGCGAAGTGCCTGGGGACGGCGTCCTCGTGATGCAGCCGTACGAGGGCGCTGAGCGCGGCCAGCTTGGTGTGCTGGAGTTCGTGGACGAGGGTCGACGCGAAGTACGCCGGGGTGGCGGGCTTGCTGCTGAGGACCGCGCCGAACGCCTCGCGCCTGGTTCCACTGCAGTGCGCCGCGCCCTGGCCGGTGGGCCCCGATCCGGGCGGAGGCCCGAGCGGCACCAGACAGCGCAGCAGGACCGCCGCTTCGGTCAGGCGGTGTTCGCCGCCGATCCGGAGCAGCGGCTCCACTCCCGACCAGGACCGGGTCCATGCCTTCCGTTCGGCGTCGTCGATGTTGGTGGCGCCGCTCAGGCCGTGGCGTTCGAGACCGCTGCCCGATGTGCGGTGCGGGTCCAGGTCGTCCAGCGGGACGGGCCGGGCCCCGGGCAGTACCGCGGCCAGGGAGAGTACGGGCAGCCACCGCGGGTCCGGCGAACTTGTCGTGCCGTCCGGCTGGGTGTGTACGGAGACGGTCGCAGCCGCCGGCCGGCCCGGCCGCAGTGTCAGTCGGTCTCCGTCGAACGCGATGTCGACCGGGCCGGGGTCCGTTTGCAGCGCCCCCAGTGTCGGAAGTGGCAGCAGACCGCCGCCCGGGGCCGTGAGCCGGACGGAGAAGGCGAGCCCGGCGCGGATCGCCGCTGCTGCCGCCAGCGCGCTCAAGTGGTCGAGATCGGAGGTGAGTCCGGCGGTCGCTCCGGGGGCGGTGAGGCCGCGCAGACAGCGTTGCGCCCACGGGCCCGCCAGCGGGTACAGCAGCACGGCGCGCGCGGCCGTACGGTCGGCGCGGTCTGCCGCTTCGAGCAGCGCCCAGTCCTGACGCAGCCGGCTCAGGCGCCGCGGCGGGAGGACGGTGGCGGGGGCTCCCCCCGCGGCGTCGAGCAGTGCCCGCAGCAGGACGAGGCGGCGGGTGTCCTGGTCGCGTACGAGCAGGCCGAGTGAGTCGGCATCGCCTTCGGTACGGCCGAGTTCGCGGAGCACGTGGTCCGGGAGGGCGGGGCTCATCGGGGGGCTCCCGCGGTCGCGGTGGCCAGCCGGCCCGCCACATGGCGGACGAACCGGTCGAGGTCGGCACAGTAGACCGAGGGGTTGGTGAAACCGGACCCTGCGCGGTAGCGGTGGGCGTAGTGGCCTCCGCCGCAGACGGTCAGCAGCGGGCAGGTGCGGCAGGCGGGCGCGAGAGCGCCGGTGCCTGCCTGACGGGCGACGACCCCCGGGTGGCGCAGGGCGTCGTCGAAGCTGTGGCGGAAGATGTCGAGTCCGGTGGCAGCGGCCGTGTCGTAAGCGGACTTGAGGGAGTCGACCTGTTCGATCGTGCCGTCCGTCTCGACGACGATCACGTCCACCGGGTCGAGTCCGAGCGATTCGGTGGCGGCGGGCAGGCCGAGCAGGAGGGCGAGACACTCCTCGAACAGCCGGACCCGAGTCTCTCGCCGGCCGGCCGGCCACCAGCGGTCGAAGACCGTGCTCAGCCAGTCGCCGTACGGGGTCGGGCGGGCTGGTCCGGGTCCGGTGCCCGGGGTGCCGGCGTCGGGTATGCCCGGTGGCGGGTTCGTCCAGTTGCCGTGCGGCAGCAGTAGGTCCAGCGCGGGCGGGCGCAGGCCGAGCAACGACTCGTACATCTCGACGGGGTCGGTCCGCGGGTCGACGACGGTGAGGATCCCGGCGTACGCGTCGGGATACCGGTCGGCCAGGAGGCGGGCGCCGCGGGAGGCGGCGGGCCAGGAGGGGCGCCCCGCGTGATCGGTCCGCAGGGTGTTGTGGCTGACCAGGCCGCCGTCGAGGCTGACGCCGACGCGGATGCCGTGCCGGGCTAGGGTGGCGACACGGGCGTCGGTGAGCAGGGTGGCGTTGGTCTGGACGGTGGTGTGGACGGTGCAGGCGTCGGGTACGCGTGCACGGACCCGGTCGCTGAGCGCGGCCAGCCGGTCGGCCCCGGCAAGCAGCGGTTCACCGCCGTGCAGAACCAGTGCCACGTTGCGCAGACCATGGGCTGCCGCGTGCTCGGCGATCCGGTCCGCGGTCCGGTCGAGCACGGCCGGCGCCGCGGCGGCGGGGCGCGCCCGCCACGTCCGGTCGGGGCCTTCGTAGAGGTAGCAGTAGCGGCAGGCCAGGTTGCAGCGGCCGTGCACCTTGACGATGAACTGGCCGAAGGGCACAGGTGGCCGGATGCCAGGATCCGGGCGCGGTGCCGTGGGCGGCGTCGCCTGTCGGGACACTCCGGCACCCCCGTGCTGTACGTCCTCCGTCGAGACGGCGCCCGTTGCCGGCCCTTGGCGAGTATCCCTGTCCTGCCGTGCGGGCAAACTCGCCCCTGGCCACGATGTCCTGTTCAACCGGGCCTCGGGCCGAAACAGGACGGGCTCGAACCGGGCCGGCCGGAAAGGTGCGGGCAGCCCCGCCCCGGGCGGCAGATCAGAACGCGTTGGTGAATCCCCACAGCATCTCCCGCGGCTGCTCGGACCTGTCCCGCAGGTCCGCCACCACCTGGGCGAGGACCGGGTGGTCCAGTGTCCGCAGCGTCTCCAGGTCGAGGCCGAGCAGGTCCGGCAGCGCGTCGCCCGGTCCGCCGTCCTCCCTCGCCCGGCCGGTGTCGGCCGGTCCACCCGAGCCGTTCAATTCGTCCATCGGATCTCCCCGTTGTCGCTGTACCGGCTCCGCGGCCGTGCGCTCTCCGTCGAGCGCCCGCCGCCGAACTCGCATCCCTGACCCGCGTGCGTGACCGCTCTCCCGACACCGACCGTCAGGTCCGTGCCGGGCCGCGGGGACCACCGCGCGCACTCCGTCGTGCGCTCAGCGCTCCAGCTCGGCCAGCCGCTCGGCGGTCGACTCGGCCGCCGCGCCGCCGCCGTCCGGCAGTCTGCGCCATGCGAGACCGGCCGCCCGGTACGCCTCGCGTGCGGCCCGGGGACGTCCCGCCTTCTCATACGTCATACCCCGCCAGTGGTTGGCCATAGCACCCAACTCGACCGCCTCTTGGCGCTGTTGTGGACTCTCCAGCTCCGCTTCGGCCGTGCGTGCCGACTCGGCCGCGTCCCGGAACGCCTCGGCCGCCTCGTCCAGCCTGGCCGGCCGCTGCAGCACGCGGGACGCATCGAGATGGGACCGGCCCAGCGCCAGCCAGCAGCGCGCCTCGGTCAGCGGATCGCGCGCCTCCTGCGCGGCGAGCCCGAAGAGATACTCGGCCTCCCGCAGGTCGACCCGGTCCTCGGTGAGCCGGTGCCGCAGCATCAGGGCGCGGCCGAGCATCAGCAGCCGTCCGGCCAGGCGGGCACTGCCGGAGGGCGTCTCCGTGCGGCAGTCCCGCAGCACCCGGACGGCCGAGCCGATGTGGCCGTGCCCGTCCGGGAGTTCGGCGCGGCGCAGCAGCGCCCCGCCCCATTCGGCGAGCAGATCCGAGTGGGGCCGGGAATCGCGCGGGACGCCGCGGGACGCGCGGTCGAACCACTCGGCGGCCGCCACGAGTTCGTCCGGCGCGCCCAGCTGCTCGTACCGGGCGACGCGGACCCGCCCCGCCCTGATCTGCAGCGCGGCGCGGCGGCGCTGTTCGCGTTCGGTCTCCAGAGCCCGGTCGACCAGCGCCGCCGCCTCGTCCGGTTCACCGCCGGAGGCCAGCAGGGCGTCCACGAGGTCCACGACGATCCGCGCCGCGGCGTCCGGCGTCCGTCCGTCGACCGCGACGAACGCGGTGCGCAGCGAGCGGGTCGCCTGGCCGGCGTAGACCCGGGCCTGCTCGGTGTCGACCGTCGCCTCGGCCAGCCGTAGCAGGGTCCGGCCGTGGGCGAGCGGCAGGGAGACCGGCCGGTTCTCCTGGTCGGGCCAGACGTCGGCGAACGCCTCCAGCATGCCGGCCGCGGCCTGCAGCAGGGCGCTGTCGCCGCCGAGCCGCCACTGCGCCTCCAGGGCCCGCACCCGCTCCAGGGTGAGCAGCAACGCCTCGTCGGGGTCCAGGCCCGGGGCCGCGCACGCGGCGGTGTACTCGCGGTCGGCGCGCCGGAGAAGTTCGAGGGCGCCGTTCCGGTCGCCGCGCCGGCGCCGGTCGTCGGCCGTGGCGTGCAGCACCTTGGCCAGTACGGCCCGCTCGCGCACCGCTCCGGGCTGCTCGGCGGCCAGTTCCGCGGCCCGCTCGGCCTCGCGCAGCAGGTCGCCGCCGCCCTGGAACCCCCACAGCCGCAGTACGCAGCGGGCGTACTCCGCCCACAGCTCCGGGTCGGCGCCCGGGTACGGCTCGCGCTCGGTGGCGCCGCGCAGCAGCTGCACCGCGTCGATCAGGTACTGCACCATGCTGTCCGATTCGAACTGGCGCAGGAGCGCGCGGGCGCTCTCCACCGCGGTGTGCGCGGTGCGGCCGGTGGCGTCGTGGACGCCCCGGTCGCCGTAGCGGGCGAACTGTTCGGGCAACGGCATGAAACGCTCCAGTACGCGGGCCGCGACCTCGGCGAAGGGGTGCGGGACGCGTGACCCGGCGCCGTCGCCCTCGCCGTTCTCGTCGCCCTCCCCGTTCTCCCCGCCCCCGCCGAATCCGCTGTCCGTCCGCGGCCCGGTGTCCGTGGCGTACGAGGTGCCGCGGCGCCCTTCGCCGAGCTGCGCGAAGGCCAGGGCGGGGAAGTTCGGCCCGCCCTTGCCGAACCGCTGCTCTATGTACTCCGAGCAGTGCTTGAGCACGAGGAGCGCCTCGTCCCGGCCCAGCGGACCGAGCAGGGCCTCCTGGACGCCGGGGGCGAATTCGTACCACTGCCCACCGCCCGCGGCGTCGGACCTGCCGCGCGTCAGCAGTCCGCTCAGCAGCACCTCCGCGAGTTCGGACGGACCCGAGTCGGGCAGCATCGTCCGCTGGACCAGTTGCATCACCGGCAGATGGAGCGGGGCCGCGGCGAGATAGACCGCCAGCTGTCCGGCGGCCGGGGATGCCGTCGAGCGGAAGCGGCTGACCAGCTGGAGCGAGGACAGCCGGTCCCCGGGGCGGGGCCCCGGTGCGGCGGGCTGGTCGGCCCTGACCCAGCCGACCGCTCCGGAGATCCGGCCGGCGCCGGTTCCGGAGAGCAGCCTGGCCCAGGCCGCGAGCGCGCCCGCCACCGGCGGGAGTACGGGGACGGCGAGGGCGCCGGGACGGGAGGCGGGCACACCGCCGGGCTCCTCGGTGACCTTGAGGACCGCGGCGCCGGAGAGTCCTTCGCCGCGGGAGAGCGCCCCGTAGGTGACCGGCAGCCTGGTGCGGTTCCACATGCGTTGCGGCAGCGGCTGCAGGATCGCGGCCGGGGCCTGCCGAGCCAGCTGATGAAGCAGCCGGTGTGCCCGCCCGCTGTGCCAGAGCGGTCCGGCGCAGTCGCTGACCAGGACGGTGACGCGACGGCCGGTCGGGTCGCTCAGCCGGTCCGCGGAGCTCAACGGCGCGGCGGCCGGGTCGGGGCTGCGGCTGACGGCGCAGGAGCCGTCGGGCCCGCGGTGCAGATAGCGCACCTGGACATCCCGGAAGGCACCCAACTGGCTGAAGATCTGCTGGAGTTCACCGAACATACGGTCCCATACGCGCATCGACGACGAGGCGTCCATGACGAACTGCAGAAGCGCGTCGGCCCGGGAGACGGCGCGGAACACCGGGATGATCAACCCGCCCGCCCGGGCACTCAGTTCGGCGGTGGCCGTCTCGTCCAGAGTGTGGCGCGAGGGGGGTGAAGCGGGACGGTAGCGTTGCAACGGGCGTAAGGCACGCTGGAGTTCCAGCGGCGCGGGAAGTGCGGGGGCGGCGGGCACACCGAGGGTGAGGGTGGCGGCGCCTCGCCGCCCGTGGTCACCGGGGCCGTCGTCCTCCCCCTCGCGCCGGTCGGCCCGGCCCCCCGGCCCCCGCGGCGGCACGGGGTACAGGGCGACGCGGCCGTCGGCGTCCGCGGAGCCCTCCTGTCCCGTGCGGCCGTCGTCCGGTACGCCGTCCGTGGCGGCGGCGACGGGCGCGGGCCCGGTGGACGGCGCGGCGGGCATCGCGTCGGGTGGCCGGGGTCGCGCGGGCGCGCCGCCCCGCTCCTCCTCCCCCTCCGGTGCGCCGGCGGGGGAGGTCCACCGGGCGAGCCAGAGGGCGTCGCAGAGCTGTTCGGCGTCGGGGTCGAGCCCGGCGGCGCGCAGCCGGGCGACGAGTACGGGCAGCAGCCCTCCGTCGTACGGCTCCGGTGCGTGCCCCGCGGTCTCCGGGCCGGGGCGGCCGCCCGGAGGCGGGCCGCCGTCCGGGCCGTGCCGTGCCGTGGCGTCGGGCATCAGCTCATCACCTCGGCCGGTCGAGTCGCTGGATGAGCAGGTCGGCGAGCCGGTCGCGGCCGGCCGGGGCGGCGGTGTCGGTGAGGTAGATGGCGTTCAACAGCTGGTCGGTGGCGAGGAGTTCGCTGCGCGAACGCTCCAGGAAGTGGGCGATGAGATCGTCCCCGGAGCGTGCCGCCTCGTCGCCGAGATGGGCCCGTACGAACGTGGCGAGCCGCTGGTGATCGGGGCGGCCGAGCTCCAGGTGGATGCAGCGGCGCATCAGCGGGGCCGGGAAGTCGCGCTCGCCGTTGCTGGTCAGCACGACGAAAGGGAAGGCCCCGCACTGCACCCGGCCGCCCCTGACCTTCACCTTCGTGCCGTCGTCGGTCAGCACCTCGGCCTCTCCGCCGGGCAGCCGGTCGGCGATCCGCTCCAGCTCGGGTATGCCGAACTCGCCCTCCTCCAGGACATTGAGAAGGTCGTTGGGCAGGTCGATGTCGCTCTTGTCGAGCTCGTCGATGAGCAGGACGCGGGGCCGGTCGGAGGGCAGCAGCGCGGTGCCGAGCGGGCCGAGCCGGATGTAGCTGCCGACGTCGTCCGCGGCGTCCGCGCCGGTCGTTCCGGCGGCGGAGCCGTGCGCGGCGATCTGGACGTCCTGCAGCCTGGCGATCGCGTCGTAGTGGTAGAGGCCGTCGAGGAGGGTGGAGCGGCTGACGATGGGCCAGCGCAGAACCCGGCCGAGCCGCAGTTCATGGGCGACGGAGTGGGCCAGCGTGCTCTTTCCGGCGCCGGGGCTTCCGGTGACCAGCAGCGGGCGGCGCAGATAGAGCGCGGCATTGATCATTTCGAGTTCTTCGGCGCCGGGCCGGTGGAGTTCGGCGATGTGCCGGTGCCCGCCGAGGCGGCGGGCGGCGGAGCCGTCCGTGCGCGCACCGGGGCCGTCGCCGCTCCCGTCCGGGTCCGGGGCGCCGCGGCCCGCGAAATCACGCCAGGGGGGCGGTGGCGGAAGCTGTCCGATGCCCTCGTGGGGTTCGCCGGCCCCCCGGTAGATGAGCCACTCGCTGGGTTCACTCATAGCGTGTTCCTCGTCGTCACTCGTTTGCCGGGACGGGTCCGCGGGGCAGCCACCGAACGTGCCTCACCGTAGCGATCGGGGCATGCCTCCGTAAGGGGCGCAGTGGTGCGGCCGTTCACGGCGCCTCCAGGAGCTGTCCGGCACCGGGCAGCGGGTGGTGCGGATCGTCGTAGTACAGGGCGACGCCGTCCGACCAGTACGTCTCCGTGCGCCCCGCGCGCACACCCTGTCTCAGCTCGTGGATCTTCTGCGGCAGCCGGTCGGCGCTGCGGGCCTCCGCGACGGCGTCGGCTGCGCGCCGGTGGAACTCGGTGCAGACCGCGCCGGTCTCCCCGGTCCGCCGCCACAGGGCCACTCCGAATCCGCCTTCGAGGATCCGCACCAGCCCGGCCGTGGCCTCGGGGGCGGGCCGGTCGCCGTATCTGCAGAGCACCGGGACGGTCTCGTGCGGCAGGGTGTGCAGCGTCGTCACCTCCGGTACGCGTACCCCCATTCCGTCCTCGCAGTCGACGACCTCGGCGCGCATGGGAGCGTTCCTGGTGCCGTTCCAGCGGGCCCTGCGCACCCTCTCCAGCTCTTCGCCGGGCGGCTGTTGCCCCGGATCCGAGCAGCGGACGGCCACCGGGCGTTGGGCCCCGAGCGGCGGCCCGTCGGGGGTCGTCCGCCAGTTGTCCACGTCCAGGCCGAGCAGCGCAGGTACGACCGCGACCTGGAGCATGGCGGGGCTGTCCGGTTCGTCGCACCTCCGGAACGCCTCGGCGAGCGGGGCGGCGAGCCGTTCGGCCAGGGCGCCGAGCCCCGTGCCCTGGCTGTCCTCGGCCACGGGCAGCACCTCCCCGGTGCGGCGGGCGACGCCGACACGCCAGTCGTAACGGTCCCGTTCCCAGCCCCTCGGTTCCAGCTCCAGCAGCACGAAGGCGCGTTCGCCGTACCGGACCGGCCCGTTCCTGGGCTCGGGGGGTCGCTGGTGTTCCTGGTCCCGGCGCTGCCGGACGGCATGCCAGTGCAGTACGAGCTCCTGCCGGAAATCCCGGGAGAGGTCCTCGTCGGCGATCCGTTTCACCCATTCCCACAGGGACTTCGTGGCGGCCCGGGTGGACGGCACGTCGTACGGCCGGTCGGCGGCGAGGACGCCCATGCAGTAGCGCAGGATCAGTTCGAGCGCGGCGTCGCGGTCGCGGACTCGGGTGTCGCACAGCGCGCCGAGCCCGTCGCGCCAGCCGCGCGGCGCGGGCCGCAGATCGCGCGCGTGGACGTTCGGCAGGCCGTCGAGGAGCCGCAGCAGATTACGGGTACTGACCGGTGGCGGGAACTCGGCGAGCCTGCCCAGGAGGTCGATCCGCCGCTTGGGGCTGAGCACCCGGCCGAGCGGTCCGGGAAGCTCGCTCTGCACATCGGCCCAGGTCCGCTCGGTGGAGGCGGGGCTGTTGTGCCGGTCGGCATGGTAGCGGTCGTGGGCGTGGAAGACGGCCTGGTACGTGTCGTCCGTCTCGGTCTCCACGGGTCCGCCCGGCACCGTCAGCGAGCGCAGCCGCTCGATCCCGACGGCGGTGCCGCCCTGGTGTCCGTCGAGCTGCGACTTGATCACGCCGACCACCTCGCCGCGGGTGACGTCCACCACCGGCCCACCGGACATTCCGAGCTCCAGCCAGTCCTCGGCGAGCCGGATCTGCTGGTCGGCGTCTGCCCAGCCGCCGTAGGTGCCCTTCACCTCGCAGTCACCGCTGAGCGTCGTCAGCCCGCCGCCCGGTGAGCGCGCCCAGCCCACGACGCGGACCTTGCGGCCGCGGAGCATGGCCTCCGCTCGTTCGGTGACGTACACACAGGGGTGTTCGACGGGCCGTCGCAGCTGGACGAGCGCGAGATCGGGCGCGGGCCACCCGTGGGATCCGGCCGGCCGGGTCCCGGGCAGCGCGGCGACCACCGCTCCGGGAACCTCGGTCAGTCCGGAGTCGTGGGGGTCGGCCCTGTACCACACGCTCACCTCGCGCCCCTCCCCCTGCATGGCCACATGCGCGCACGTGAGAACCCAGCCCGGGGCGACGAAGAAGCCGCTTCCCAGGAAGCTCGGGCCCGGTCCGTCAGTGGCATACCCGCCCCCCGGACGATGGATGCGTACGGTGGCGTCCCGCACGAGGTCCATGAGGGCGGCCTCGGCCGGTTCAGGACCCCCCACCGCGCCCCCGCCGGCCTCCACCGTCACGACCCGCCGCCATCGCCGGCCGCGCTGCCGTCGGGGTGCGCCGGTGCGCCGGGGGATGCCCCGGCGGGCGAACCGTCCGCGGATCCGGGGGCGTGCGACGGCGCGGGCACGGGGCCGGTCGGCGCGGTCCCCTGGGGCGCCGGGGCCGGCGGCATCGGGGGTCCCGGCGGGACCGGTGGTGGGACCGGGGCGGCCTGCACGGGCAGTTGCGGTGTGATCGGCGGGGCGACGGGCGGGCCGCCGCCGCTCCAGGTGAGCGTGACCTTGATGGCTCCCTTGGCCTCGCCGTCGGCGAGGAGTCCGACGACCCTGCCCGCCTTGGCGGTGAGCTCGATGCCGAATTCGACGCTGACCTCGTCCGGCCGTACGGCCCGCAGCGGCTCGGCGAGCGAACGCGCGACGCTGGTCACCACGGACTGCAGACTCTCGACCCGGGCCTGCACCTGGTCGGCGATGTCCGAGAATCCGGTGTCCGTGTAGGACAGGCCCCCGCCCGGCTGCCGCTGAAGTTCCTCGGCCCCGGAGATGCGCGCCCAGACCGGCGTACCGTCCGGCATCTCGATGCGCGTGACACGGGCCCCGCTGTCGCTCATGAAACCCCCCGTTCCCCGAACTCACCGCAGGTTAACGGCAGTACGCGGGCGGCGCGAGGCACATCGGCGAGGACGCGGCCGTGCGGAGGGTGGTTCCGCGGCCGTTCCCCGACCCGGTTCCACCGTCCCCGCGAGAGGCTCCCGGGCCCGCGGTCCCGGCCCTCCGACGGCCCTCACCAGGCCTTAAACTTGCGCCATGTACTTCACCGACCGTGGTATCGAGGAACTGGAGAAGCGGCGCGGCGAGGAGGAGGTCACCTTCGAGTGGCTCGCCGAGCAGCTGCGCACGTTCGTCGATCTCAATCCCGACTTCGAGGTGCCCGTCGAGCGCCTCGCCACCTGGCTGGCCCGGCTGGACGACGAGGACGAGGACGACGAGTAGGACGGGCCTCAGTTCGTTCCGCCCCAGGGGGCGGAGGCCCGGATCCGGTCGTACCCGAGGCCGAGTGCCCCGTGCACGATCAGCAGCGCCCCCGCGAACGCCCAGCCTCCGCTGCGGCGCCGGGCCCCCAGGGCGACGAGCGGGAGGCCCGCGGCGAGCTGGGCCAGGGCCAGGGCGCGCGCCCTGGGACCACGCACCCACGGTCCGAACCCGCTGCTCTCGACCGCGTCGAGTTCCCGCTTCACGGCCTCGCGCCACCCTGCCCAGACGATCCGCTCCGTGGTGGGTCCGCGCCCGGCCGCGACGCAGAGCCGCTCGGCGGGTTCGCCGGGGTCGAGACCGGACGGCAGCGCCAGTCCGAGGTGGGCGAGGACGGCGAGGAGACCCCGCAGCCGGGTGCGGGCGTCCGTCTCGGGGTCGGGGCGGGTCAGGGCTTCGAGCCGCTGGACGTCCAGCACGGGGTCCAGGCCGAGCCGTACGGCGAACGTGTGCATCGCCTCGTCCTCACCGGCCGGGGTGCCGTCCGCCAGCCAGACGTACCCGACGGGCCGCCGGAATCCGGACGCGAGCGTGTAGCCGGCCCGGTCGCCGTCCCACCACAGCGCGAGGACCGGCCAGGCCGAGCCGACCGCGAGCGCGGCGGCCCAGCCGCCGAGCACACGGTCGACCGGCTGCGGCTCACCCTCCTCCCCCGCCCTCTTCTCCGCCGCGCCTTGCCCCTGTCCCTGTCCCTGTCCCTGCCAGGGCCTTCCCTCCGGGACCAGGACGCTCCACCCGTCACCGGCGGGCGCGAGCAGCATCCGCTCGCGCAGCAGATGGGCCGCCGGCCGTACGGACTCGGGTTCGGCCCGGCAGAGCAGCAGCGCACCCGCGGATGATGTCGCGTTCATGCCCCACACCGTAGGGCAATTTGCCCATATTTGGTGCGATTTGATGGCCTCGCACCCTCTCGACCCTCCTCTTGACTTCCCCGATCCGCGATATATCGTGTTCAGCAAGAGACGCGATATGTTGCGTCGCGCCGACTCACCCGGGAGGTCAGATCCATGCCTGTGCCGACGTGGACCGTCGCCGAGCCGCAGAAACTGACTTTCGACGAGCCGGTGACGGCGCTCAGCGTGCGCATAGTCAACGGCACCGTCAACGTGGTCGGCACCGACGAGCCGACCGCGCGGCTGGAGGTCTCCGCCGTCGAGGGCCCGCCGCTGATCGTGACGCAGCAGGACGGTGTCCTCACGGTCGCGTACGAGGGCCTGCCCTGGAACGGCTTCCTCAAATGGTTCGATCCCAAGGGCTGGCACCGCAGCGCCGTCGTCTCGCTCGCCGTGCCGGCCGGGTCGGCGGTGGAGGTCGGCGTGGTCGGCGCCGGAGCCGTCGTCTCCGGAATCCGCGGACGTACGGACGTACGGGGCGTCTCCGGCGACTCCACGCTCGTCGGGCTCACCGGCCCGGTCCTGGCGGAGACGGTCTCCGGCGGCGTGGAGGCCCAGGCCGTCAACGGCGCACTCCGCTTCAAGTCGGTCTCCGGCGACCTGACGGTCATCGAGGGCGCAGGCGCCCTGGTACGCGCCGAATCGGTCAGCGGAAACATGGTGCTGGACCTGGACCCGACCGGGGAGCCCACGGACATCCGGCTGACCACGGTCTCCGGCGAGGTCGCCATCCGGCTTCCGCACCCGGCGGACGCGACGGTCGAGGCCAACACGGCGAGCGGCTCCGTCTCCAACGGCTTCGAGGACCTGCGGGTCAGCGGCCAGTGGGGGGCGAAGAAGATCACCGGCACGCTCGGAGCCGGAACCGGGAAGCTGCGGGCGACCACCATCTCCGGATCGATCGCCCTGCTGCGCCGCCCACCGGCCGAGGACGATCCGCACACCGCCGAGCCGACCGGAAAGGTGCTCTGACATGCCCCCCGTATTCGCCCACGGGCGCCTCCGCCTCTACCTGCTCAAGCTGCTGGACGAGGCACCCCGCCACGGCTACGAGGTGATCCGGATCCTGGAGGAACGCTTCCAGGGTCTGTACGCACCGTCGGCGGGCACCGTCTATCCGCGCCTGGCCAAGCTGGAGGCCGAGGGCCTCGTCACCCATGCCACCGAGGGCGGACGCAAGGTCTACTCGATCACCGACGCGGGCCGCGCCGAACTGGCCGGACGCGGTGGCGAACTGGCCGATCTGGAGCTGGAGATCCGTGAGTCGGTCTCCGAACTGGCAGCCGAGATCCGGGACGACGTGCGCGGCGCGGCGGGCAAGCTGCGCAGCGAGATGCGCGCGGCGGCCAGCGAGAGCCGGCACACCTCGGCCGCGGGGAGCGGCGCGAAGGGCGACCGGGGTTCCCCGTTCGGCGATTTCGGCGACTTCACGGACTTCGGTGACAAGGAGGCGTGGCGCAGCGCGAAGGAGGAGCTGCGCAAGGCCCGGCAGGAGTGGAAGGAGCAGGCCCGCCGCGCGAAGGACGAGTCCCGCCGGGCGCGCGAGGAGGCCCAGCAGGCCCGCCGCCAGGCCAAGGAGGCCCAGGACAGGGCGCGTGAGCAGATGCAGAACGCGGCCCGTCAGGTCCAGGAGCACTTCGCGCGCGGCGACTGGCCCACGGGAGTACGGGAGGGGCTCGCCGAGATCACGGGCCGCCTGGCCGGCTACACCGGGTCCGGGAGCTGGCCGCCGTACACCAAGCCGGAACCGGCCGCGGCGGACCCCGAGTGGGGCAACGACGCGGGCGTCACGGGCAATCCGGCCCGCGACCTGGACCGTCTGCTCGACCGCTTCCGCGACGACATCCGCGACGCGGCCCGGGACCGGGGGGTCACGGCGGACCAGCTGGCGGAGGCCCGGGGCCACCTGTCGACCGCGGCGGCCCGGATCGGCGCGCTGCTGCGGCAGGACGGCGAGGGCAGGGAGAACGACACCCGGAAGTGATTCCGCGAGGGGCGGGCGAGCCGTGACGGCGCGCCCCCCCCCCGCCGACCCCCACCCCGG
>NZ_JBHVWN010000037.1:0-80972 GCF_042882275.1 Streptomyces sp. NPDC058231
TCAACCCCCCCTGGGGTCCCTTACACCCGGGGCCCCGCCCCCCGCTTCCGGGGGCGGCGCCCGCTGTGTCCGTTCTCAGGCGCCGCCGTCCGTCGCCGGACGGCCGGTCAGGACGTGAGCTGACCGCCCATCAGGACTTCGACGCCTGCAGCAGCACCTTGCCGATGTGCGCGCTGGACTCCAGCACCCGGTGCGCCTCGGCGGCATCGTGCATCGGCACGACGCGGTCCACGATCGGCCGGACCACCCCGCTGCCGATCAGCGGCCACACGTGCTCGCGTACGGCGGCGACGATGGCGGCCTTCTCGGCGAGCGGACGCCCGCGCAGTGACGTCGCGGTGACGGCGGCCCGCTTGTTCAGCAGGGCGGCGAGATCGAGCTCGCCCTTGACGCCACCCTGAAGACCGATGATGGCAAGCCGGCCGTTGACCGCGAGTGCCTTCACATTCCGGTCCAGGTACTTCGCGCCGACGATGTCGAGGATGACGTCCGCGCCCGCCCCGTCCGTCGCCTTGCTCAGCTCCGCGACGAAGTCCTGCTCCCGGTAGTCGATCAGGATGTCCGCGCCGAGCTCCGCGCAGCGCGCCAGCTTCTCGGGACCGCCCGCGGTCACCGCGACCCGCGCGCCCACCGCCTTGGCCAGCTGAATGGCCATCGTGCCGATACCGCTGGACCCGCCGTGCACCAACAGCGTCTCACCGGGGCGCAGATGGGCCACCATGAAGACGTTCGACCAGACCGTCGACGTCACCTCGGGCAGCGCCGCCGCCACCGTCAGGTCGATGCCTTCGGGCACGGGCAGCAGTTGCCCGGAGGGTACGGCGACCTTCTCCGCGTATCCGCCGCCCGCGAGCAGCGCACACACCTCGTCACCGACGGACCAGCCGGTGACACCGGAGCCGATCGCCGTGATCCGGCCGGCGCACTCCAGGCCGGGGTACGGGGACGCGCCGGGCGGCGGGTTGTAGAAACCCTGTCGCTGAAGCACATCGGCACGGTTGACCGCGCTGGCCACGACCTCGACGAGGACCTCGCCCTCGCCGGGTACGGGATCGGGGACCTCGGCCCATACAAGTGCCTCGGGGCCACCGGGTTCGGGGATCGTGATCGCATGCATGGCGGCGAGGCTACTCCGTGACACCGGCACACGGAGCGCCGAGACACCCGGGAGATTCACACCCCTTGCTGGCGGGGCGTGTGCGGCGGGCGGTTCTCCGAGGCGCGCACGATGGTGATGAGCCGGTCCGTCAACTGCAGCGGGCTGGCCGCCGGATCGTCGTAACCGATCAGCCGGTGCCCGCGCAGCACGCTGACGACCAGATCCTCGGTCTCCCGGACGGTCTTGCCGACTTCGGCCTTTATCACCGGCCGCTCGACGAGATCGAGGCCGCTGCCCTGCTGGATCAGGTCCTCCATCACCGTGCCCGCGCTGGGGCTGAGGACCGAGAGGCCGAGCAGTCGGCCCGCCGCACTGGCACTGGTGATCACGGCGTCGGCGCCGGACTGCCGCAGCAGCGGGGCGTTCTCCTCCTCACGCACCGCGGCCACGATCTTCGCGCCGCGATTGAGCTGCCGAGCGGTCAGCGCGACCAGCACCGCCGTGTCGTCGCGCTGGGTGGCGATGATGATCTGCCGTGCCTTCTGGAGCTCGGCCCGCAGCAGCACGTCGCTGCGGGTGGCGTCGCCGACGACACCCACGTACCCCTCCGCGTTGGCCGTCTCGATCACCTTGCTCGCCGGGTCGACGATCACGATCTGATCCTTCTTCAGACCGGTGGCGCAGAGCGTCTGGATCGCCGAGCGGCCCTTCGTGCCGAAGCCGACGACAACGGTGTGATCACGCAAGTTGCTTCTCCAACGGTTCAGCCGGAAGTCCTCCCGGGTCCGCTCGGTCAGGACCTCCAGGGTGGTGCCGACCAAGATGATCAGGAAGAGGACGCGCAGCGGTGTCACGAGCACCACATTGATCAGGCGGGCACTGTCACTGTAGGGAGTGATGTCGCCGTACCCGGTGGTGGAGAGGGTGACCGTCGAGTAGTAGACGGCGTCCAGCAGGTCCACCGAGCCGTCCGCGCTGTCGTGATAGCCGGAGCGGTCGGACCAGACGATCAGCACCGTGGTCGCCAGGACCAGTAGCGCCATCAACAGCCGCTTGGTGACCTGTCGGAGCGGTCGGTCGACGACGCGGCGGGGAAGCATGATCCGGGTGGGGACGATGTGCTCGTCGACCCGCCTGGCCATCGCGTCATGGCCGGGAAGTTTCACGTGAAACACCCTTCCGACCCCGGCGTCGCCGGGGCCCACGGCAGATCGAGGATCTCCACCTCGGCGCCGGACGGTACCCCGCCCGGTGGTACGACGGCCAGCCCGTCGGCGGCGGCGATACCGCGGAGCATGGCCGGGCCGTTGTAGTGCAGCGGTACGACGTGCTCCGCACCCGCACCCGTCCCGGTGCCCATCCGGTGGACGACGGGTACCAGACGGGTGTCCTCGGTGTGTCCGCGCACCTCGTCGCGTACGACGACCCGGTACGGGTCCTCCGGGGTGCGGCCCGCGAGCCCGCGGAGAAGGGGTTCGGCCAGTGTGAGAAGACCGGAGACGGCGGCGAGAGGATTGCCGGGGAGCCCGACGAGATAGGGGCCACCGGAAGCCAACCGGGCCAGCAGCATCGGATGACCGGGGCGTACGGCGACACCGCTGACCAGTAGTTCGGCACCGATCCCGGCGAGGACCGGATGGACATGGTCGACCGGGCCGGCCGCGGTACCACCGGTGGTGACGACGAGGTCCGCGTCGGAGGAGGTCAGGGCCTGCCGAAGGGCCTCCGCGTCGTCGCCGAGCCGGCGCGGGGCGGAGACCTCGGCGCCCAGGGCCTGCAGCCAGGGGCCGATCATGGGGCCCAGGGCATCCCGGATCAGCCCGTCGTGCGGCAGACCGGCGGTGAGCAGTTCGTCCCCGAGGACGAGGACGTCGATGCGTGGGCGAGCGACGGTCACCAGTTCGTCGTAACCGGCGGCGGCGGCGAGACCGAGGACAGCCGGGGTCACCATGGTCCCCGTGGGCAGGAGTTGGTCGCCGGATCGGCACTCCTGGCCGCGCGGCCGGACGTCCTGCCCGGGGACCACCTGCCGCTGGGCGTACAACACCCCTCTGGCTTCGTCCGCGTGTGCGTGTTCGGTCCGGATCACGGCCGTGGCATTGGCGGGGATACGAGCACCCGTGGCGATCCGTACCGCATCGCCGTCAGGGAGCGCGGCGGGTGCGCCGTGCCCGGCAAGAATGCCCAGTGCCCGGCTTCGCCCTCCGCTTCCGCTCTCTTCTCCGTCCCTTCCCTCGCTCCCTTCCTCCTCCGTGTTCCTGTGGATGGTCCAGGGTCCGGGTCCTGCGACGACCCAGCCGTCCATGGCGGAAGTGTCGAAGGAGGGCAGATCCGTCAGCGCGGCAAGCGGCTCAGCCAGCACGTGTCCGAGGGCGGGGCCGAGCCCGAGCCGCTGTGTACGGGGCGAGGCGGAACGGCCGACCCGCGCGGCAAGAGCGCGGGCCTCGTCCCAGCCGGTGGTACGCCCGTGCCGCACCCGGGCCGGGTCGAGACCAGGCGTCGGGTGGTGGCCGGGCGTGGGGGGTTCTCCGCAACTCCGGCCCGCATCGTGTTCGGCGTCGTGGTCGGTGAGGTGGCCGGGGGCATACCCCTTGGTCCGGGCGGGTCCCGGGGCGCTGTGCCCCTCGGGAGGGGGCGCCTGCCCCGGGCCGTCACATCCGCCGGAACCGCGGTCGGGGTGTCCGCGGTCGGAGTGCCCGCGGTCGGGGTGTCCGCAGTCGGAGTGCCCGCGGTCGGAGTTCCGGCCGGGACGGTGATCGGATGCTTGGCCGGGGCTCGGGCCGGGCATCCGACTCGGCCCCTGACCGGAGTCGTGGTCGGAGATCCGATCAAGGTTCTGCCCCGAGACCCCGGCGCGGGGGTGCGCCTGGGATGCCGCCGGCTCACGCGGGGGCTGGGGTTCGACCAGCGCGAGGGCCTGCTCGAAGGCCCTTTCCTCTTCGGCGGCCCGCTCCTCTTCGGTGAGCTTTTCCTCTTCGGTGGCCCGGACATGTTCCGTGCCGTGGGCACCGTCGGCTGACCGGGAAGCCCGGTCCGCGGCGCCTGCCTGACCCATCGCACGGGTCTGCTCGGCGGCTCGGTCCTGACCGACGCCCCAGTCCTGACGGGCGGCCCGGTCCCGACCGGCAGCCGCGTCCTGGCCGCCGGTCACCTGTCCCCCGTCGACCCTGCGTCGGAGCCCTGTCACGGCGACTCGGTCTCGTCCGCCCAGCGAAGTGCGAGCGCGGCCGCCTTGCGGGCGGCTTCGGCCACCGCCTCGGCCCCGCCACCGTCGCCGCTCGCCTTGGCCGCCGCGTAACCGACCAGGAAGGTGGTCAGCGGGGCGGCGGGCCGGGCGACACCGTGCGCGGCATCACGGGCGAGGTCGAGCAGGACGCCGGTGTCGACGTCGAGTTCGATGCCCAGTTCGTTCTTGACTGCGGTGATCCATTCATCCAGCACGTGCCCATGCTCTCTGATACGGGCCCGGGCTGCGGCAATGTCCTCCCAGGTGTCGCAGTCGAACGAAGCGAGCGGATCGCCCGCGACACGAGCGAGATCCAGTGCCTGCGCCAGCAGCCGCAACGGCATCCCGGCCAGGCTGCCGTGCTCGGCGGCGAGCAACGCCAGCTCGCGGCGGAGGGGTTCGGCGCGGTAGACGGCGACCAGGGGCTGGTCGCGACCGTCAGCATCGACGCACAGGGCTCCGTCCAGATCTCCGTGCCCGGAGGCGGCCAGCAGCATCTCGACCGTGCTCCCGCCCAGGAACGGCAGGTCGGCGGAGAGCACGAGCACACGCTCGGCCGTCGTGTGCCGCACCCCGGCGCCGAGCGCCGCCAATGGCCCACCGCCCTGCGGTTCTTCGCGCGTCCAGGTCACGGCACGGGTGGTGGGGCGCCGACCGCCCACCACGACCGTGACGGCCGCATCGGCGCAGGCGGCCAGCACCCGGTCGAGCAGCGACCGGCCACCGACCCGGACAGCGGGTTTGTCGGCGCCCCCGAGGCGCTCGGCGGCCCCTCCGGCAAGGACGATGGCGTCATACGCGGTCATGAACCCGAGTATGCGCGCCACACCCCGCCGATCCTTCGCAGCCGCCCCCTCGCTGTCCTCCTCGTCCCTCTCGTCTCTTCCCTACAACGTGCGCAGCAACAGCGCCGGCTGTTCCACGCAGTCGGCCACGTACCGCAGGAAGCCACCAGCCGTGCCGCCGTCACAGACCCGGTGGTCGAAGGTCAGCGAGAGCTGAACGACCTGACGCACCGCCAACTCGCCCTGGTGCACCCACGGCTTGGCCACGATGCGGCCGACACCCAGCATCGCCGCCTCCGGGTGGTTGATGATGGGCGTCGAACCGTCGACGCCGAACACCCCGTAGTTGTTCAGGGTGAACGTGCCGCCGGTCAGGTCCGCCGGAGTCAGTGTCCCCGTCCGGGCCGCCTCGGTCAGCCGCCCGATCTCGGCGCCGATCGACTCCGCGTTGCGGGCCTGTGCACCTCGTACGACGGGGACGACGAGTCCCCGCTCCGTCTGGGCCGCGAACCCGAGATGGACCTCAGGCAGCCGGACGATCTCCCGTGCGTCCAGGTCCACCGTCGAGTTCAGCTCCGGGAACCGGGCCAGGGCAGCGGTACAGATACGGGCCAGCAGGGCGAGCACCGACACCTTGGGCCCCGCAGCCGGACCACCGCTGCCGTTCATCACGGCCCTGGCGGCCATCAGCTCGGTGGCATCCGCATCGACCCAGCACGTGGCATCGGGTATCTCGCGCCGGCTGCGCGACAACTTGTCGGCTACCGCACCCCGTACACCGCGTAGCGGGATCCGCTCCTCGGCCGACGCAGGTGCCTGTACCGACAGCGGGGCCGACGCCGGCGCGTGCGTCGACAACGCGGGGGCCGGGGCCGTCCCCACGGTCACGCGCGCCGCTGCGTTGATGGCGGATTCGACATCGGCTCGCAGGATCAGCCCGTCGCGCCCCGATCCCGTCAGCCGGCGCAGATCGAGATCGTGCTGTCGCGCCAGTTTCCGCACCAAGGGGGAGACGACCGCCACCGGGCCCGCCACCTCGCTCCGTACCGTCGCGGGGGCAGGCTCAGGGGCGGCAACGGGAGCCGGGGGCTGCACCGCTACGGGCATCACCGCGGGCGTTCCCGAGATCGCCTCGGGCCGGACCCGTCGGCGCCGCGCCGCCGGGGCCCCCGTGCCGTACCCCACCAGCACGTTTCCGGACGACTCGGCCTCCGCGGCACCGTCCACGACGACATCCCCGGCGGTGGACCCCACCGCAACGGTCAGCAGCGGTGCCCCGACCGGGAGTTCGGTGCCCTCCTCGCCGAACCGGGCGGTCACCACACCCCCGTAAGGACATGGCACCTCCACCATCGCCTTGGCCGTCTCCACCTCCACGACCGGCTGGTCGACGGCGACCACGTCGCCGACCTCCACCAGCCAGCGCACGATCTCCGCCTCGGTCAGACCCTCACCGAGGTCGGGCAACTTGAATTCGAGCACCTGGGGCATCAGCTCTCCGCCTCCCACTGCAACCGTGCGACCGCGTCGAGGACCCGGTCCACGCCCGGCAGATGGTTCCGCTCCAGCATCGGCGGCGGATACGGGATGTCGAATCCGGCGACCCGCAGCACCGGCGCCTCCAGATGGTGGAAGCAGCGCTCGGTGATCCGGGCGGCGATCTCCCCGCCGGGGCCGCCGAAGCCGGACGACTCGTGGACGACGACCGCGCGGCCGGTGCGCCGCACCGAGGCGGCGACCGTCTCGTCGTCGAACGGCACCAGCGACCGCAGGTCGACCACTTCGAGGTCCCAGCCCTCCTCGACGGCCGCTTCCGCGGCCTCCAGGCAGACCGGCAGGGACGGCCCGTACGTGATCAGCGTCGCGCTGCGACCGGGCCGGCGGACGACGGCCCGTCCGATCGGCTCGACCGCCGCCGGGGCCTCCGGCGACCAGGCAGCCTTCGACCAGTACAGCCGCTTCGGCTCCAGGAAGACCACCGGGTCGTCGGAGGCAATGGAGGCCCGCAGCAGCCCGTACGCGTCGTCGACGGTGGCAGGTGTGACGACGTGGAGGCCGGGCGTGGCCATGTAGTACGCCTCCGAGGAGTCGCTGTGGTGCTCGACCCCCCCGATCCCGCCGCCGTAGGGCACCCGCACCGTGATCGGCAGCGGCATGGCACCGCGGGTCCGGTTCCGCATCTTGGCGACATGGCTGATGAGCTGCTCGAACGCCGGATAGGCGAACGCGTCGAACTGCATTTCCACTACGGGCCGCAGCCCGTACATCGCCATGCCGACAGCCGTTCCGAGGATGCCGGCCTCGGCGAGCGGCGTGTCCGTGCAGCGGTCGTCGCCGAACTCCTTCGCCAGACCGTCGGTGATCCGGAAGACCCCGCCGAGAGTTCCGACGTCCTCGCCCAGGACATGGACGGTCGGGTCCTCGGCCATCGAGTCGCGCAACGCCCGTCCCAGAGCCTGCGCCATGGTGGCCGGTTTGGCACGCTGAGTCTGCTCACCGGCCGTCACTGCCGCCGTGGTCATCGTCCTCCCTCCACGCCACTCGGACCGTGCTGACCGTGGTGGTCCTGCTCGGCGTCCAGCTCGACCCTCAACCGGGCTGCCTGCTCACGCAATTGCGTGGTCTGTTCGGCATAGACATGGGCGAAGAGGTCCATCGGGTCGAGCACCGGGTCGGCGTTCATCCGCTCGCGCAGTCCGGCGGCCATCCGTTCCGCGGCCGCGCGGGCCTTCTCCATTCCGTCCTCGCCGAGCAGCCCGCGGCCGGTCAGCTCCCGCTCCAGAAGCTGGACCGGGTCGTGGGCCCGCCACGCCTCCACCTCGCTGTCTCCGCGATAACGAGTGGCGTCGTCGGCGTTCGTGTGGGCGTCCATCCGGTACGTCACGGCCTCGACGAGCGTCGGACCGCCTCCGGCCCGGGCCCGCGCCACGGCTTCGCCGAGGACCTGGTGCACGGCCGCCACGTCATTTCCGTCGACCAGCCGGCCCGGCATCCCGTACCCGACCGCCTTGTGCGCCAGCGAAGGCGCCGCCGTCTGCTTCGCCAGCGGGACGGATATCGCGAAGCCGTTGTTCTGCACGAGGAAGACCACGGGGGCCTTCCAGACGGCCGCGAAGTTCAGCGCCTCGTGGAAGTCGCCCTCGCTCGTCCCGCCGTCACCGACCATGGCGAGCGCGACCACGTCGTCGCCCTTGAGCCGCGCCGCGTGTGCCAGCCCGACGGCGTGCGGCAGCTGGGTGGCGAGCGGCGTGCAGAGCGGGGCGATGCGGTGCTCGCGAGGGTCGTAACCGGTGTGCCGGTCACCGCGCAGCAGGGTCAGCGCCTCGACCGGGTCGAGTCCGCGTACCACCGCCGCGAGCGTGTCGCGGTAGCTGGGGAAGAGCCAGTCGCGCTCCTCCAGCACCAGCGCCGCCGCGATCTCGCAGGCCTCCTGCCCGGTGCTCGACGGGTAGACGGCGAGCCGGCCCTGCTTGGTGAGAGCGGTCGCCTGCGCGTTGTACCGCCGGCCGCGCACCAGCTCGGCGTAGAGCCGCAGCAGCAGCTCGGGGTCTGCGTCGGCCGCGGCGTCCGTACCGAGCACGCGGTACGGCTCGGGGTCCGGGAGCAGCGGCGCGGGGTCGGTGAGCGGCTTCCAGGCCGGGGGCGGCGTGGGCCGGTAGGCGGCCGCGCCTGGCAGCTCTTGGACCGTCATGACAAGCACCTCCTGGCTTCGAGGGATATCGAGCGGCATCTGTCGATATCGAGGGGTCGTCCGATATCGAGGGGTGACTGAATAGGTCGAAATGTCGAGCACGAGCCGAGGCACGGCTGTGGCGTGCCTCACCTACCGATTGTTCGGTCGCGGGCGCATTTTGGCTACAGGCGCCGTCAGCCTGTGGACAAACGGTTCTCCACAGCCTGGGATAGGGGCAGGTCGTCCAGGAGAGGGAGGCGCGGGGACATGGCAGCTGAACAAATGGCCGACGGGGCCGAGGACCCCGGCCAGGTTCCGCCCGCACGCCCCCTCGATGCCATCGACCGCGACATCCTCCGGCTGCTCCAGTGGGACGGCCGGGCCTCGATACGTTCGGTGGCCGACCGGGTGCACGTGTCGCGCGCCAACGCCTATGCCCGGATCAACCGGCTCATCGACGACGGTGTGATCCGCGGGTTCAGTGCGCGCGTGGATCACGAGCGGGCGGGGCAGGGCGCCTCCGCGTACATCACGCTCAAGATCGTCCAGAACACCTGGCGGACGGTGCGCGAACAGCTCCAGGCACTGCCCGGGGCGACCCACATCGCGCTGGTCAGCGGTGACTTCGACGTACTGCTGCTCGTACACACACCGGACAACCGGTCGCTGCGCGAGCTGGTCCTGACCAGGATCCAGGCCATCCCCGAGGTGCTCTCCACCCGCACGCTCCTGGTGTTCGAGGAGACGGATCTCGCCCCGGGCCCGGAGCGCCCCACCGAGCTGAGCTAGAGCGTGACTCTTTGACGGGCTGGTCAGTTGGTCGGACAGATCTGTCCGGTCGGTGATCACTGATGCGACGTGGGGCCGGATCGAGCGGCTGGTACCGGCCGATCCGGTCCGTGGACGACGGTGGGCCGACCACCGCCGGACCCCTGAGGCCATCGCGTGGAACCCGCCCGGTCACCGTCCTGACGGATCGCGCCTACTCGTCCCGTGCGATCCGTGGACCTCTTCGCCGCCGAGGCGTCCGGGCCGACTCGGATCGTCAGTTGCCGAGTGCCAGCCTGATACCGAAGACGCCGATCACGGTGCCGGTGATCCGGTCGAGCAGGCGGCGGGCCTGGGGCTTGCGGAGCCAGCCGTGCAGGACGCGAGCGAGGCCGATGAGGACGGCGGACCAGAGCAGACCTATGAGGATGTGCACCGTGGTGAGCAGGAGACCCATGGTGAAGTGGCCGGTGCCTTGGGGGATGAACTGAGGCAGGACGGCGACATAGAAGACGCCCATTTTCGGGTTCAGAAGGTTGGTGAGCGTTCCCTGCCGCCAGCCGCCGCCGGCCGAGTCAACGCCGGCGGCCGGAAGGGAATCGTCCGTGTCCGGCGCGGGCAGCCCCCGGAAGGTGTCCCGGAGCATGCGGGCCCCCACCCAGATCAGGTAGACGGCGCCGATCCAGCGCAACGCGGTGTAGGCGAGGTGGGAGGCCGTGAGAAGCGCGGTCACTCCGAGGGAGGTGAACGCACCCCACACCAAGGTGCCGGTCTGGATTCCGAGGACGACGCCCCAGGCTCTCCTGCGCCGGCCGAGGGCCGACGTGCGCAGGATCAGCGCCGTGTCGAGTCCGGGAGTCAGAGTGAGAAGCCCTACAACCAGGGCAAAGGACCACAGGGCGGTGCTTATTGCCATGGAATGCCAGGCTACCCCACCGGATCCACCGCCTTGTCGGAGGTGAATCTTGAGCTGTCCGGATTCCCCTCCGAAGAGACAGGCCTTGGCGCGACGCACAACCTCACGAGCCGCACATCCCGAGAAAGGGGCGCACCGGGGCCCGGTCCTACCTGCGGCCGAGCAGTGTCACCCCTGCATACCGGCGCCGATGGTTCAGCGAGGGGCGCGCATGCCCTCGAAGGCCAGCCGGACGACCGTGTCCGCCAGCTGCTGCCCCTCGTCGGCACCACCCGGCTGCGGCCGATACCACTCCACCAGCGAGTTCACCATCCCGAAGAGCAGCCGGGTCGCCAGCCGTATGTCCACGTCCGAGCGGAGATCACCGTCCGCGACGGCCGCTTTCAGAAGCTCCGCCACGCGCTGGTCGAACTCACGCCGGCGCTCCATGGCCCAGCGCTCGGCCTTCGTGTTGCCCCGTACGCGCAGTAGCAGCGTGACGTAGGGCAGTTCGGCTATCAGCACCTCGACGGTGCGTCGCGTGACGTACTCGACCCGCTCCATCGCGCGCCCCCGGCTCGCCCCCGGCTCGTCGAGAATTCCGAAGAGTCCGTCCAGCGCCCGGCTGACCGCGCGTCGCAGCAGCTCTTCCTTGCCTGCCACATGGTGGTAGATGGACGACTTGGAGATCCCTGCCGCCTTGGACAGGTGCTCCATGGACGTGCCGTCGTAACCGCGCTCGTTGAAGACACGGACGGCGACGGTGAGGAGGGTCTCCGGGGTGTACGTGTCCCGCTTGGCCGTGGTCATGTCCGCGATCCTCCCCTACGAGTTGTCCACAGGTTCCCGGGACCCCCTTGTCCCGACCGATCGTTCGGTTACTCTAACTCTGTCCGTCCGTCCCTGCCCAGCTCGATGAGGAGTTGGTCTGTCATGGCCGCCGAGCTCTCCCCGCACCTGCTGTCCGAGAAGCACCGCCCCACGCTCGACCAAGCCCTCGACGCGATCCGTACGCGCGCGTACTGGTCCCCGCACCCCGAGCACCCGAAGGCGTACGGCGAGGGCGGCGCCCCCGGCAGCCTGAGCGCGGCCGATGGCAAGGCCGCTTTCGACGCCGTTCTGCACACCCGTCTCGACCTGGGCCAGCCGGGCACCGACGGCTGGACCGGCGGGGAGATCTCTCCGTACGGACCGGAGCTCGGCGTCGAATATCCGCACGCCGACCTGGACGTGCTGCTCCCTGCGATGCGCACGGGGATGGCTGCCTGGCGCGAGGCGGGGCCCGAGACCAGGGCGATGGTCTGCCTGGAGATCCTGGCGCGGATCAGCGGCCGCACCCATGAGTTCGGCCACGCCGTGATGCACACCAGCGGGCAGGCCTTCATGATGGCCTTCCAGGCCGGTGGCCCGCATGCCCAGGACCGCGGTCTGGAGGCCGTGGCATATGCGTACGAGGAGCAGACCCGCACGCCGCGGACGGCGGACTGGTCCAAGCCGCAGGGGAAGCGCGATCCCCTGCAGCTGCACAAGACCTACATCGCGGCGGGCCGCGGCATCTCGCTGCTGATCGGCTGCAACACCTTCCCGACGTGGAACGGCTATCCCGGCCTGTTCGCCTCCCTCGCCACCGGTAATCCCGTCCTGGTGAAGCCGCATCCGCGCGCCGTCCTTCCGCTGGCGCTCACGGTGCAGGTGGCCCGCGAGGTCCTGAGCGAGACCGGCTTCGATCCCAACCTGGTCTGCCTGGCCGCCGAGCGGCCCGGCGAAGGCATCGCGAAGACGTTGGCCGTCCGCCCCGAGATCCGGATCATCGACTACACCGGATCCACCGCCTTCGGCGACTGGCTGGAGGGCAACGCCCGCCAGGCGCAGGTGTACACGGAGAAGGCCGGGGTCAACACGGTCGTCATCGACTCCACCGACGACTACCGGGGCATGCTGGCCAACCTGGCCTTCTCCCTCTCGCTGTACAGCGGCCAGATGTGCACCACCCCGCAGAACCTGCTGATCCCCCGGGACGGCATCACGACCGACGCCGGCGACAAGTCGTACGACGACGTGGTGAGCGACATGGCCGCCGCGGTCATCGGCCTGCTCGGAGACGACGCCCGGGCGAACGCGCTGCTCGGCGCACTGGTCAACCCGGACGTGAAAGCCCGCCTGGAGGCAGCGGCAGGGCTGGGCGAAGTCGCCCTGGCCTCAAGGGAGGTGGCCAACCCCGAGTTCCCGGACGCGGTGGTCCGTACTCCGGTCGTCGTCAAGCTCGACGGTGCCAAGCCGGACGACGAGGCGGCGTACCTGTCGGAGTGTTTCGGACCGGTGGCGTTCGCCGTCGCGGTCGACTCGACGGCGGACGCGGTGGAACTGCTGCGACGGACGATCCGCGACAAGGGTGCGATGACGGTCGGCGCGTACACGACCTCACCGGAGGTGGAGCGCGCGGTGGAGGACGTCTGCCTGGACGAGTCGGCCCAGCTCTCGCTGAACCTCACGGGCGGGGTCTACGTCAACCAGACGGCGGCCTTCTCCGACTTCCACGGGTCCGGGGGCAACCCGGCGGCAAACGCCGCTCTGTGCGACGGAGCATTCGTATCGAACCGCTTCCGAATGGTGGAAGTCCGCCGCCAGGCCTGATCCGCACCGGCCCGCACCGGCCCCGCTCCTGGCGCTCCGGCGTCGCGGAGCGGGCGCCCGGCGAGCGGGTCCCCGATTCCGGGACGGGGCGGTGCGGGGAGAGGCCCACCCCAAGGGCCGACCCCACCCCGCACCGCCTCGCCCGCCTCGGCGCATGACCGGCCTCCGGCCTCTCTCAGCCGGCGCTCCCCGGAATATCCGCGTAGCGCTGCACCCACGCGTGCATCGCGATGGCAGCCGCGGCTCCCGCGTTGATCGACCGCGTCGACCCGAACTGCGCGATCGAGCAGACCATCGTCGCGTGCTTGCGCGCCTCCTCGGTCAGCCCCGGCCCCTCCTGCCCGAAGAGCAGCACACACCGCCGCGGCAGCTCGGTCCGCTCCAGCGGCACCGCTCCCGGGAGATTGTCGATCCCGATGATCGGCAGCCCTTCGGCCGCCGCCCAGGCGGTCAGATCCGCGGTGTCGGGGTGGTGCCGCACATGCTGGTACCGGTCGGTGACCATCGCACCGCGCCGGTTCCAGCGCCGACGGCCCACGATGTGGATCTCCTTGGCGAGGAAGGCGTTCGCGGTGCGCACCACCGACCCGATGTTGAAGTCGTGGCCCCAGTTCTCCACCGCCACATGGAAGTCGTGCCGCCGAAGATCCAGGTCGGCGACGATCGCCTCCCTCGTCCAGTAGCGGTACTCGTCGCCGACATTGCGCCGGTCCCCGTGGGCCAGCAGCTCGGGGTCGTACCGCTCTCCCTCGGGCCAGGGCAGCGGATGCGGTCCGACTCCGATCTCCGTCCCGAACCCGTCGTCGTACTGCAACGGGTCCGTGGACGACTCGCCCGCCACAGGGCTGTCGGCCGACGGATTCTCGCCACTCCTGCTGGTACTGCCGGTGCTGCCGGTGCTGCCGGTATCGCTGCTCACCCGACGAGCGTATGGCCATCGCTTTCGTCGTGTCGCGGGACCTCCTCGTCGGCGCCCCGCCACTGCTCCGGCACCCGGCCCCTGCGGGAGAACAGCAGCTGCCGCCCGAGCACCGCCCTGCCGCCCAGCCAGACCAGGAAGGCCGTCGGCAGGAAGACGGAATCCGCGGCGATCATCGCCATCGAGAAGAAGGGCAGCCCCAGCAGCAGGGCGATGCCCAGGTGCTCACACATCATGACGACGAGCAGGACGTTCTTGACACGACGGTTGAAGAGAGTGAACGGGAAGGCGACCTGCACGATGACCGTGCCGTACGTCAGCACCATGACCATCACACCGTTGGACGCCAGGATGTCGGAGAGCGCGGGCCACGGCGTGAAGTAGTCGAGCTTGAGCGGGTAGTACAGCGCCGTACCGTCCTGCCACCGCGACCCCTGGATCTTGTACCAGCCCGCGGTCGCGTAGATCAGACAGACCTCGACCATGATCACGACGAGAGTGACGTTGTGGGCGAGATTGGCGAGGACGTCGAGCAGGGCGCGCAGCTCGCTCCGCGGCGCGTGACGGTTCACGGCCCACCAGACGCCGTGTCCGATCCACAGCACCCAGAAGAGCAACGGCAGCCAACGAGTGCCGCCGAGGCCGTCCATCACCGTGCCCACGACGAGCACCACACCGAACGCGGCCCACAGGATCGGCCCGGTCACGTCCCGAGCCGAGGACCGCAGGGCTGCAGCCCCCTGCGACTCCACACCCGGGTCCGTCCCGTCCTCAGCTTCCGCCTTCGCGCGGCGGACCCGTGCCTCCCGCCGCGCGTCCAACGACCAGACCTGGCCGCATCGCGTCAGCACGAGGTAGATCGACATCAGATGGACGACGTTGTCGCCGCCGTCACCCAGGAAAATGCTGCGGTTCTGAAGCGAGAGCACACCGGCCATGAACAGGACGGACATGGCCCGGCTGCGCCAGCCGACCATCAGCAGCGCGGCGGAGAGCAGAGTCACCGCGTAGACGATCTCGAACCAGACCGTGCTGTCCGACCACATGAGCGCGGAGAAGGCCTCGTTGCCCGAAATGAGCTGCTTCGCCATGTCCCAGCGCCAGGGCGCGTCGGGTCCGTACATCTCATGGCGGTGCGGCAGCTCGCGCAGCAGGAAAAGCAGGTAGGTGGCGGAGAACCCGATCCGGATGACAGCGCTCTGATAGGGGCCGAGGGCCGAGAAAGTGATGCGCTGAGCACCGCGGGCGAAGCTGCCGTCGAGGGAGGGCGTGCTCACTTGTCCGCCTCCTTGGCGTTCTCCGGAAGGTCTTCGGGGGTCACGGTCCACCACGGCAGCACCCGGTAGACCGGCTTGGTGCTGATCCTCTCCGTGCTCCACGGGGGTGCGGTGACCGAACGCACCTCGGAGCGGACCTGTATGCGCTCGACGGTGCCGCCGTAGTCGTGCCCACTCAGGCGCAGCATCACGATGCGGCGGATGTAGCGCTCGGAGAGCCCGCCACGCGGACCGTTCGGGTGGTTCTGGAGGTCGTGGGAGTTGACGTAGAAGTCCCAGCCGCGTCGGAGCTCGTTCTGGTGGACGTGGCTGGGGAGGAGGTTGCCCCGTATCCCCTTGCCGTCCTCGCCGGAGAGGCTCATCCAGGCGGTGGTACGGCGCCCCTGGGGGCCGGCTATCTCGGCCCGGACGTGCACGGCGACGTTCTGCTGGAGCGGGTTGGGCGCGAAGAGTTTCCAGTTCTGCTCGAACTCGGGATAGACCCAGTCGTCGACCGCTTTGCCGTGCTGCTTGGTCAGCGTGTTCGACGGGGCGACGTGCAGGAAGACCATGGCCAGGTGGGTGCAGGCGATCAGCCCGATCACGGCCAGCGCGGCTGCGGCGACGAGCTGGTACGGAAGGGACAGCCCGGCAATACCAGCGTGCACCGGCGCGGACCCGCAGGAGGGGCCACAGGGGCCGGTGGGCGCGTCGGTACCGCAGGCGTGGTCCGGATCGGCGTGCGCGCCGGGACCCAGCTCCGGACCGGAACCCGTCCCCTGACCGGGGACTGACCCGGCGAGGCCGCCGCTGTCGGGCGAGGCATCCTCACGCCGCTGCACACCCGGACCGGCGCTCCCGCTCCCGCCTCCGGCGCCCCTGTCGTCGTTCGAATCCATCCCGCCCCGATCCCCGTCGATCACCGCTCAGTTATCCACAGGGTTGACACCCTACGGGCCGTCGACTCACCATTGAAGTCATTGAACCGAACGATCGGTCGGTAGGGAGCCCGGGATGGTGGCAGTGACTGCGGACCAGACAGCACAGGGCACGGTGCAGCCGACAGCAGGCGGCCCCGGCGCGACGGACGGGGCCCAGCAGGCCGCGTTCGACGCCGCGGTGGCCGCCGACGAGCGCATCGAGCCGCGCGACTGGATGCCGGACGCGTACCGGGCCTCGCTGGTCAGGCAAATGGCCCAGCACGCCCACTCCGAAATCATCGGCATGCAGCCGGAGGCCAACTGGATCAGCCGCGCTCCCTCACTGCGCCGCAAGGCGATCCTGATGGCCAAGGTGCAGGACGAGGCGGGACACGGGCTGTACCTCTACAGCGCCGCCGAGACACTGGGGACGAGCCGCGAGGAGCTGCTCGACAAGCTCCACGCGGGCCGCCAGCGGTATTCATCGATCTTCAATTACCCCACGTTGACCTGGGCGGACGTCGGCGCGATCGGCTGGCTGGTGGACGGCGCTGCCATCACCAACCAGGTGCCGCTGTGCCGCTGCTCCTACGGTCCGTACGCCCGGGCCATGGTCCGCATCTGCAAGGAGGAGTCCTTCCACCAGCGCCAGGGGTACGAGCTGCTGCTCACCCTCAGCCGCGGGACACCGGCCCAGCACGAGATGGCGCAGGACGCGGTGAACCGCTGGTGGTGGCCGTCCCTGATGATGTTCGGCCCGCCGGACGAAGCATCGGCGCACTCGGCTCAGTCGACGGCATGGAAGATCAAGCGGCACTCGAACGACGAGCTGCGGCAGCGGTTCGTCGACATCTGCGTCCCGCAGGCCGAGGTGCTGGGACTCACCCTCCCGGACCCCGACCTCCGATGGAACGAGGAGCGCGGACAGCACGACTTCGGTGCGATCGACTGGACGGAGTTCCAGGAGGTCCTGAAGGGCAACGGCCCGTGCAACGAACAGCGCCTCACCCAGCGGCGCCGTGCACACGAAGAGGGCGCCTGGGTCCGGGACGCGGCGGCCGCGTACGCCGGTAAGCACACACCATCGACCGCGGAGGCGACGGCATGACCAGCTCGACCGACTGGCCACTGTGGGAGGTGTTCGTGCGCTCGCGACGCGGCCTCTCCCACACTCACGCGGGCAGCCTGCACGCCCCGGACGCCGAGATGGCCCTGCGCAACGCACGCGACCTCTACACCCGCCGTTCCGAGGGTGTCTCCATCTGGGTGGTCCCGTCCACGGAGATCACCGCCTCCTCGCCGGACGAGAAGGACTCGTTCTTCGAGCCGGCGGGCGACAAGCCCTACCGGCACCCGACGTTCTACGAGATCCCTGAAGGGGTGAAGCACCTGTGACCGCTGCCCTCGCCCTCGGCGACGACGCGCTGGTGCTGTCCCACCGGCTGGGGGAGTGGGCGGGCCACGCACCCGTACTCGAAGAAGAAGTGGCCCTGGCCAACATCGCCCTGGATCTGCTGGGGCAGGCCCGGGTACTGCTCTCGCTCGCCGGGGACGAGGACGAGCTGGCATTCCTGCGCGAGGAGCGTGCCTTCCGCAACGTACAACTGGTCGAACAGCCCAACGGCGATTTCGCCCACACCATCGCCCGCCAGCTCTACTTCTCGGTCTACCAGCGCGGACTGTACGAGCAGCTGGCGGCCGGGGAGGGCGAGTTCGCAGGACTGGCGGCCAAGGCCGTCAAGGAGGTCGCGTACCACCAGGACCACGCCGAACACTGGACGCTGCGGCTCGGCGACGGGACGGCGGAGAGCCACGAGCGGATGCAGCGGGGCGCGGATGCCCTGTGGCGGTTCACCGGCGAGCTGTTCCAGCCGGTCGAAGGTGTGGAGATCGACTGGCAGTCGCTGCACAGCGGCTGGCTGTCGACGGTCACCACCGTGCTGCAGCAGGCAACACTGACCGTGCCGGACGGACCGCAGTCCGGGGCCTGGACGGCAGGGGCGGGACGGCAGGGCCTCCATACCGAACCCTTCGGCCGCATGCTCGCCGAGATGCAGCACCTGCACCGCAGCCACCCTGGGGCGTCATGGTGACCGGGACCGAGCTGGAGGAAAAGGTACGCAGGCTCGCCGGGGCCGTGCCCGATCCCGAGCTACCGGTGCTGACCCTGGAGGAGCTGGGCGTGCTCCGCGGAGTGGACGTGCTGGGCCCCGGCAGGGTCACGGTCCGCCTCACCCCGACGTACACCGGCTGTCCGGCGATCGAGGCCATGTCCGCCGACATCGAACAGGTGCTGCACGACCACGGCATACCCGAGGTCTCCGTCGTCACGGTCCTCGCGCCGGCCTGGTCGACGGACGACATCAGCGCGGAGGGGCGGCGCAAGCTCGCCGACTTCGGCATAGCTCCACCGCGCCCGCACGACGCCGCGGCCCGGCCCGACGGTCCGGTGCCGCTCACCCTCTCGGTCCGCTGCCCGCACTGCGGATCCACCGACACGGAGTTGCTGAGCCGGTTCTCCTCCACCGCCTGCAAAGCGCTGCGCCGCTGCGCGAGCTGCCGCGAACCGTTCGACCACTTCAAGGAGTTGTAGATGTTCCATCCGCTCCGGGTCCGCGCGATCGAGCGGCTGACCGACGATTCGGTGGCCGTCACCCTCGCGGTGCCGCCCGAGCTGCGCGAGACCTTCCGTCACAAGCCCGGCCAGCACCTCAATGTGCGCTACGCCGTCGGCGGCGAGGAGATCCGGCGTTCCTACTCGATCTGCGCGCCGGCCGTCGAGCCACCGGCTGAACCGCAACTGCGTGTGGGTATCAGGCTGGTCGACGGTGGCACGTTCTCCACCTACGCCCTCAAGGAGCTCGGCGTCGGTGACCAGGTCGAGGCGATGCCGCCGATGGGACGCTTCGTCCTCACGCCCCGCGCCGGTCACTTCGCGGCGATCGTCGGCGGCAGTGGCATCACACCGGTGCTGTCGATCGCGTCGACGCTGCTGGCGCGGGAGCCCGCGGCGCGGTTCTGTCTGATCCGGAGCGACCGGACGGCCGCGTCGACGATGTTCCTGGACGAGGTCGCCGACCTCAAGGACCGTTACCCGGAGCGCTTCCAGCTCGTGACGGTGCTCTCCCGCGAGGAGCAGCAGGCCGGTCTCCCGTCCGGTCGGCTCGACCGGGAGCGGCTGGCCGGGTTGCTGCCCGCTCTGCTGTCGACGGAAGAGGTGGACGGCTGGTTTCTGTGCGGGCCGTTCGGTCTGGTCCGGTCGGCGGAGTCCGCGCTGCGCAGCCTCGGTGTCGACCGGGCCCGTATCCACCAGGAGATCTTCCACGTCGACGACGGACCGTCCGCGACCCCCCGTACCCGGGTCGAAGCACCCGCGCACAGCACGCTCACCGCGACGCTGGACGGCCGTTCGGGCAACTGGCCGGTGCAGGAAGGCGAATCACTGCTGGAAACGGTGTTGCGCAGCCGCTCCGACGCTCCCTACGCCTGCAAGGGCGGGGTGTGCGGGACCTGCCGGGCCTTCCTGGTCTCGGGCGAGGTCCGGATGGACCGGAATTTCGCGCTGGAGCCGGAAGAGACAGGGGCGGGGTATGTGCTGGCCTGCCAGTCGCATCCGCTCACGCCGGAAGTGGAGCTCGACTTCGACCGCTGATCCGTCGGATCCGCCGATCCTCAATACCTGACGTGACGTCAAATCGATTCACGGGCAGGGCGGTTCGCTGAGAGTTCAGGGCAGTGAAACTCACCGGCACCAGGTCGTCGCCGGCCCGGGTGCAGGACGGCACATCCGGTCCGAGGCCTACGGCAATGCCCGCCCGGCAGACGGCGCCGCACGCTCCCCACCGGCGAGCCGGCCCGCGGAGCGCTCGCGGGTGATGTCGTGGGGCGACGATCCGAGTGTCCGAGTGGCGGACGGCGTGCACCGACCGTTCAGCCGACCTGGCATCTGCACGACGGCTCGGGTGCGCATGCCGAGTACCGCTGCCCCGACGCCACGCCTGGCGCCCCGGACCAGGCCCGCGCTCCGCCCGGACCGTGAGGCACGAGGAGGCGCCGGGCGACAAGCCCGGCCGCTCACCGGCTCGGCTACGGCCCACGTTCGGCGCCGGGCCGGCCGCTCCATGGGTGCCCGACCGGATCAGAGAACGAAGGCCGGGCTGCCGTTGTCGGTGACCATCGGGCGCCCCGCACCGTCCCAGGCGAGCATCCCGCCGTCGATGTTCACGGCGTCGATGCCCTGCTGGACCAGGTACTGAGTGACCTGGGCGGACCTGCCGCCGACCCGGCACATCACATGGACGCGCCGACCGTCATCCGCTGCTTCGGTCAGCTCACCGAAGCGGCTGACGAAGTCACTCATCGGAATGTGCAGAGCACCATCGACATGCCCGGCCGCCCATTCGTCGTTCTCCCGGACGTCCAGCACGAGGCCGTCCGACGGCACCGCCGCAACATCCACCGAGGGCAGCGGGGCGAAATTCATGGGTCATGCCTTCTCTCGTACATACGCTCCGGACTTACCGGAAACGCTACTGCACCAGCCCCGCGAGCTCCGCCTCACGCTGGGATACCTCGCCCAGCAGCTGTTCGGCGATGTCGTCGAGCAGTCGGTCCGGATCGTCGGGCGCCATCCGCAGCATCGCCCCGATCGCACCCTCCTCCAGCTCCTGGGCGAGCACCGTCAGCAACTCCTTGCGCTGCGTCAGCCAGTTCAGCCGGGCATAGAGCTCCTCGCTCTCGCTGAGCTCCGTCTGCGGCGCCACCGGGCCCGCCGCCCACTCCTCCGCCAGTTCCCTCAGCAGGACCTCGTCCCCACGTCCATAAGCGGCATTGACGCGAGTGATGAACTCCTCACGGCGCGCCCGCTCCGTCTCGTCCTGGGCGAGATCCGGGTGCGCCTTGCGTGCCAGCTCGCGGTAGAGCTTGCGCGCCTCCTCGGTCGGCCGGACGCGCTTGGGCGGCCGTACCGGCTGCTCGGTCAGCATCGCCGCCGCCTCGGGGGACAACCCGTCGGAGTCGAGCCAGTCGTGGAACAGCTCGTCGATGCCCGGCATCGGCATCACGAGCGCCCGGGCCTCCTGCGCCTTCCGCAGGTCCTCGGGATCACCGGACCGCGCGGCCCGTGCCTCCGCGATCTGGGCGTCGAGCTCGTCGAGGCGTGCGTACATCGGGCCGAGCTTCTGGTGGTGCAGCCGGGAGAAATTCTCGACCTCGACCCGGAAGGTCTCCACCGCGATCTCGAACTCGATCAGCGCCTGCTCAGCCACCCGCACGGCCTTCGCCAGCCGCGCCTCGGGACGCGCCGCGTCGGCAGCAGCACCGTCGGCCCCGATGCCCCCATCGGCATCGGCCCGCAGGCCCTGCTGCTCGTGCTGCTCGTGCTGCCGGTCGTTGTCCTGCCGGTCATCGTCGTTCCGGGTGGTCGGCGCCCCGGCCGCTTCGTGGGTCACCCGTCCAGCGTATGGCCCCGGCGCACAGCCCGAGGACGCGCGGTCGGCGGAACGGCCCTCACACCCCGAGCTCGGCCGCTATTCGTCCCGATCCGACGCCCCGCACCAGCTCCGCGTGGTCCGCCTCCGTACGGTCCGCATACGTCACCGCGAAGCTCGCCACCGCCTCGTCCAGCTCGTCGTTCTTCCCGCAGTAGCCCGCGATCAGCCGTGGGTCGGCACTGTGGGCATGGGCCCTCGCCAGCAGCGCGCCCGTCATCCGCCCGTAGTCGTCGACCTGGTCGGCCGCCAGCGCCGCCGGGTCCACACTGCCCTTGCGGTTCCTGAACTGCCGTACCTGGAAGGGCCGCCCCTCCACGGTCGCCCAGCCCAGCAACATGTCGCTGACCACCTGCATCCGCTTCTGTCCGAGCACCACCCGGCGCCCTTCGTGCGCCACCTCCGGTACTTCGAACCCGACGGCGGGAAGGTACGGCGCCAGTGCGGAGGGCCGCGCCTCCTTCACCTGCAGCACCAAGGGCTCGCCCCGGTGATCGAGCAGCAGCACCACATACGACCGGGTGCCGACGCTCCCCGTACCGACGACACGGAACGCCACATCATGGATCGCGTACCGCGCCAACAGCGGCGTGCGGTCCTCCGAGATCGTGCCCAGATATTCGCCCAGTCCCGCCGCCACCGCCGCGGCCTCCGCATCCGGTACCCGCCGCAGCACCGGCGGTGCGTCGACGAAGCGGCGCCCGCCGTCCTCGGTCTCCTCCGTGGACTTGGCGGCGAAACGGGCACTGGTGTTGTTGCGGGCCTTCTGCGAGACCCGTTCCAGCGTGCCGAGCAGGTCCCGCGCATCTGTGTGCGAGACGAGTTCCTCGTCGGCGATGGCATTCCAGGCGTCGAGTGCGGGCAGTCTGGCCAGCAGCCGCATCGTCCTCCGGTACGCCCCCACCGTGTCGTACGCGCCCTGCCGGCAGGTGTCCTCGTCGGCACCGGCCTCCCGCCCCGCGAGCACCAGCGACGTGGCGAGCCGCTTGAGATCCCACTCCCACGGACCGAACACGGTCTCGTCGAAGTCGTTCAGATCGATGACCAGGCTGCCCCTCGCGTCCCCGTACAGCCCGAAATTGGCCGCGTGCGCGTCCCCGCAGAGCTGGGCACCGACCCCCGTCACGGGTGTGTCCATCAGGTCGTGGGCCATCAGTCCGGCCGAACCCCGCAGGAACGCGAACGGTGTGGCGGCCATCCGCCCCACCCGGATCGGCGCGAGACCGGGCACCCGGCCCCGGCTCGACTCCTCGACCGCCTGAACGGCGTCGGGCCGGCCCGGCGGAAGGATCAGGGAGTCGTGCGAGGTCCTGGGCACCCGGTCGCGCAGCGCCTTGCCCGCAGCCCTCGGCGACTGCGGCGTGCCCGACACCGTCACGGCGGTGCGCCGCGCGAACCCGGGAACAGCGGGAATGCGCGGCCCACCCGTCGCAACCCGCTGCACCGGCACCGTTGCTTCGAACCCACTCATGGCGCGCAGCCTCCCCCACCTTCGACCGGCGTACTTGTCCAACATCAACTGCCGTCGACGGTACCGCCGTCCGCCGACAGCCGTCTGCCCCTGTGGAAAACAGGACGGACGCCTGTGGACGATGCCCTCCCTGGTCAGACGCCGACGGACTCCTCGAGCTCCTCCTCCAGCTCCTCCCTCGCCTCGGCCTCGGCCCGACGCTCCGTCACCGGCCGGCTCCCGGACGCGGCACGGTGCCGGGCAGCGCCGACGTCCCCGGGCTCCTCGGCGATCCTCCGCCGCTTCCCCTCCGCCAGCCCGGCCGCTCCCATCGCGGCCAGACCCACCACGAACCAGAGCGCAATCACCAGCACATGCCCGCCGAGCGCGTGTCCGCCGAAGTAGACATGGCTCCGCACGCCCTCGACGAAGCCCGCACCGTTCCAGAACGCGTGCAGCGAACCGAAGAAGCCGGGCTGCAGTTCGGGGCGGAAGATGCCGCCGGAACTGGTGAAGTTGAGCATCACGAACAACACCATCACGCCGAGCGTGGTCCACCGCTTGAGGAAGGTGTGCAGCCCCACGCCGATCAGCAGGATGCCCGCCGAGTACAGCCACGCCATCGCCCAGACACCACCGAGGCCCTGGTCCACCAGGCCGAACAACGGTCCCGCGAACACTGCCCCGATCACGCTCACCACCAGCGACGCGCCGATGGCCAGCGCCGCCCTGAGCCGCAGCGGCAGCGCGGCTCCCGCGCCTCCGATCACCGCGACCGATGCGTACGACCCGATGCTCACCGCGACCAGAAGGAAGAAGATTCCCTGACCGGTCGGATCGCCTTCCGAGGTCGGTGCGGTGTCCGTCACCTTCAGCGGGGCGCCCTGTCCGGCCGCCACCTTCGTGAAGATCTTCTCCGCCACCGTGGCGGAGGTGTCGGACGAGGCGGAGGCCACCAGCAGTTCGGGGTGCTTCCCGGGCAGATAGGCGCCGTAACTCGCCTGCGTCCTCAGGTGGTCGACGGCGGTGTGCCGGTCGGGCACGGTACGCACGCTGAGCGCGCCGTCACCCTTGTTCTGCAGCGTCTGTGCGAGCACCTGGGCGCTCGGCCCCGATCCGACCACGTCCACCCGCAGGTCGTGCGGTTCCGGGGCGTGGAACGCCCCCAGGTAGGCGAGCCCCATCCCTACGCACATCAGCAGCGGCGTGACGAGATGGCTCAGCACATGGCGCAGCGCTGCGGCGGTGGAGCCGGGAGCGACACTCGGGCCGGTGGACATCAGGACTCCAATGGTTGGCTTTTACAACTCATCTTTCCGTTGTACTATACAACTGAAATTTCGGAAAGGTGAGCCCGTGCCGGACAGCCACAAGGAACGCGAAGAGTCACTGAACGTCATCGAGCGCGAGCTGACTGCGTTCGCACGCCGTTCGCGCGCCGCCGCGGCCCGCGTCCATCCGGAGCTGCCGCTGGTCTCGTACACGCTGCTGGCACACATCGACGACCTGCAGGGATGCCGGGCAACGGATCTGGCTGCGCACTACATGCTCGACAAATCGACGGTCAGCCGGCAGGTCCGCGCGCTGGAGAAACTCGGACTCGTCGAGCGCCACCCGGACCCCGCGGACCATCGCATCCAGGTGCTGCACCCCACCGAGTCCGGAACCCGGGCCCTCGCGTCGGCACAGGCCAGCCGTCACGCGGCTTTCCAGGAGCGCCTCGCGGAGTGGACCGCAGACGATCTCGCACAGTTCTCGGCGCACCTGGTGCGCTACAACTCAACGGGCGGGAAGGACGCCCGGAACACACCTCAGTAGCCACCGCCGGTCGACGACGCCCGGAAGTTCTCCACCCCGCGCCGGCGGCCCCGGGGCCCCATCGTTCGGATCGGGACGGATCAGGCACCGGGGCAGGCGAGCCCGGCGTGATCCGAACGAGGCCCTAACAGTCGCCCCCGCCGCCTTCGAGGTGTGTCTTCGCCCAGAGCGCCAGCTCCTGGAGTGCGGGCTCCATGGCGGCACCGGCCTGCGTCAGGCGGTACGAGACACGGAGCGGCGGCCCCTCGTCGACCTCGCGCACGACCAGCCCGGCGGCACCGAGCTCGGTCAGCCGGTCCGAGAGCATGCGCTCACTGATACCCGGGATCGCCCGCCGCAGATCGGCGAAGTGCACCGGCTGCTGCATCAGTACGGAGACGATCGGGCCCGTCCAGCGCTTTCCGAACAGCTCGAAGACACGCGTGATGCTCACGTCGACCCGTCGACACGCCTGCTCGCTGTGGTCCGCCATGTGCCAAGAGTACTGCGTCGCAGTGAGGGGCTTATGATTAGTAAGCACCTATGTTATTACTAGGTACGTACAAAAAAAGTTGCCCGCCACTCAGGCCGGGCACGCCCCTAGATATCCGTGGAGACCCCCCATGGCCACGCTTCTGCACATCGACTCAGCCGTCTTCCCCCAGGGCTCCGCATCGCGCGAGGTCACGGCGGCTTTCGTCAAGACGTGGGTTGAGCAGCACCCGGACGGACAGGTCGTCTACCGCGACCTCGCCGCGAACCCGCTGCCCCACCTGGATGCCGCTGCGGCCGCCGCCGGCGCCGGGGACCCGCTGCGCGGCGAGCTCGCTGCCGAACTGGCGGCGGCGGATGCCGTGCTGATCGGCGCGCCGATGTACAACTTCTCCATCCCGTCCACCCTGAAGGCATGGCTGGACCAGGTGATCATCGTCGGCCACAACGCGGGCCCCGACAGCCCCGTGGCAGGCACCCCGATCACCGTCGTCGCCAGCCGCGGCGGCTCCTACGCGCCGGGCACCCCGCGCGCGGACTCCGAGTTCGTCCAGAACTACCTGGAGAAGCTGCTGTCGAGCATGTTCGGTGCCGAGATCGACTTCATCGTGCCCGAGCTGACGTTGGCTCACGTGAACCCCGCGATGGCCGAACTCATCCCGCTCGCCGAGGCCTCCCGCAGCAAGGCACTCACCGATGCCGAGGAGAAGGCCAAGGCCCTCGCCGCCCGCCTCGCTGCCTGAGCCGCACGACGGAAGGCCACCGGGGCCCACGAAGGCCGATCACCCCACCCGCGGGCCCCGGCCCCTTCCCACCTCACAGGAACGCCCCCTATGGGGCGTTTCACGTGAAACAACTCACTGCGGCATGCCGCCCACAGACAAAGACTCCGCAGCGGTTTGCACCCCCGCGAGTGCCGCCGCTCGTCGCCACGCCGCTACACCCCCGCAACGTCACCGTCCCGCCGAGGGCACGCATCGCCGACTGTCCGCAGCCCGCAGCGCAGCGACCGGCTCCGCAGGGTGCGTCGCACCTGACCGGAAATCCGCCGGAGAAGGAAATCCGGTATCTGCCGGCCCCGGGTCCGCGGGACACCGTCCCGATCCCGGATTCAGTGAGCACGATCACTCCCGGCGTTGTCCTCCCTCTCTCCCAGCCGGTGCACGCCGCCCCGTCGACAGGCCGTTTCCGCCCGTGCAGCCCCCGCCGGCCGCTCGCCCGTCCCGCCCGGCTCCGGTGCCTGCCGCAGTGGAGCGCCGACGACCGACGGCTCCGAGGGCGGAACCCCGTCGCAGCCGGCCCGGGCGGGACCGCCACGCCCGACGCGAAGAAGAACGTTCAGGGAACGAAGAAGCCCCACAGGCCGTTGGCCTGTGGGGCTTCTTTCTTGTGCGCGAGGGGGGATTTGAACCCCCACGTCCCTAAGGACACTGGCACCTGAAGCCAGCGCGTCTGCCGTTCCGCCACTCGCGCATTGAGTGGTGCTTCCAGACCCTCTCACTTGTTTGTGTGAGCGCCTGGCGACAAACGGAAGATTAGCACGCTGGACAGGGTGGATTCACATCCGTTGTTTTGTGGAGCTGAAGACGGGAAGCGGGAACGCCGAACGGCCGCCCCCACTCCTCCTCAGTGCGCCGATGGTGCGGGACACTGTTCTGAGCGGCCGCCTCTACGATCCGTGTGAGGGGTGACACTCATCCACTGGGCAGACAAGGGGAACCAGCCGATTTCCCGACGCGTGGATACGATCAGTAAGCAGTACAGGGACGAGAACGACGGAGGAGGTGCCCCATGGGAGTCATGAAGCGTTTCGAGCAGCGTCTCGAAGGTCTGGTCAACGGCACCTTCGCCAAGGTGTTCAAGTCCGAGGTCCAGCCCGTCGAGATCGCGGGTGCCCTCCAGCGCGAGTGCGACAACAACGCAACGATCTGGAACCGCGAGCGGACCGTGGTCCCCAACGACTTCATCGTCGAGCTCAGTGCCCCGGACTACGAGCGTCTGAGCCCGTACTCCGGCCAGCTCGGCGACGAACTCTCCGGCCTGGTCAGGGACTACGCCAAGCAGCAGCGCTACACCTTCATGGGACCGATCAAGGTCCACCTGGAGAAGGCGGAGGACCTCGACACCGGGCTCTACCGCGTCCGCAGCCGCACCCTTGCTTCGAGCTCCTCGCAGCAGGGCGGCCAGCAGGCCCCACAGGGACAGGCCGGCCAGCCGGGACAGGGACGGCCCGCCGCCCCGCAGCCCACCGGCGGCTACGGCTACCCGCCCAGCTCCGTCCCGCCCATGCCCGCGGCCCCGCCGCCGGGCAGCGGCCGCCCCGGAGCACACACCGCAGACCGGCGCCCGCCGGCCGCGCCCGGCCCCGTGCCCGGCGCGCAGGTGCGGCGCTGGATCGAGATCAACGGCACCCGCCATCAGATCTCCCGCCCGACGCTGGTGCTGGGACGCAGCACCGACGCCGACGTGCGGATCGACGACCCCGGCGTATCCCGCCGGCACTGTGAGATCCGGACCGGAACGCCCTCGACGATCCAGGATCTCGGGTCCACCAACGGCATCGTGGTGGACGGGCAGCACACAACCCGCGCTACGCTCCGCGACGGCTCGCGGATCGTCGTGGGCAGCACCACCATCGTTTACCGGCAAGCCGAAGGGTGAAGCGGGGGCAATGTCAGAGCTGACCCTTACGGTCATGCGGCTAGGTTTCCTGGCTGTTCTGTGGCTGTTCGTGATCGTGGCCGTTCAGGTCATCCGCAGCGACCTGTTCGGAACGCGCGTCACGCAACGCGGCTCACGCCGCGCTGCGACCGACGCACGGCCCCAACAGGCACGCCAAACCGCTGCGGCACCGCCGCAGCAACGCCAGCAGCCCGGCCGCCAGCGCCGGGGGGCACCCACAAAGCTGGTCGTCTCCGAGGGCACCCTCACCGGCACCACGGTGGCGCTCCAGGGACAGACCATCACCCTGGGCCGGGCCCACGATTCAACGATCGTGCTGGACGACGACTACGCGTCCAGCAGGCATGCCAGGATCTACCCCGACCGTGACGGCCAGTGGATCGTCGAGGATCTCGGGTCCACCAACGGCACGTATCTCGACCGGACCCGTCTCACCACCCCGACGCCCGTTCCGCTGGGCGCGCCGATCCGGATCGGCAAGACCGTCATCGAGCTGCGGAAGTAGTACGACAATGAGCGAGCGGAGCGAGCGAGCCGCGGCGGTCCGGGCAACGGACCCGGCCCGGCTCCCGACCGGAGGGTGGGCAGTGTGGCGCGAGACCGGCTGTACCCCGAGCCGACGGGCGAGGTGCGCATGAGTCTGTCCCTGCGCTTCGCCGCCGGATCGCACAAGGGCATGATCCGGGAAGGCAACGAGGACTCCGGCTACGCCGGTCCGCGCCTTCTCGCCATCGCCGACGGCATGGGCGGCCAGGCAGCCGGCGAGGTCGCCAGCTCCGAGGTGATCTCCACGCTCGTCCAGCTCGACGACGACGTGCCGGGCTCCGACATCCTCACCTCGCTCGGTACGGCGGTCCAGCGGGCCAACGACCAACTGCGCATGATGGTCGAGGAGGACCCCCAGCTGGAGGGCATGGGCACCACGCTCACCGCCCTGCTCTGGACCGGTCAGCGACTCGGCCTGGTGCACGTCGGCGACTCCCGCGCGTACCTGCTGCGCGACGGCGTACTGACCCAGATCACACAGGACCACACCTGGGTGCAGCGGCTCGTCGACGAGGGCCGGATCACCGAGGAGGAAGCCACCACCCACCCGCAGCGCTCCCTGCTGATGCGCGCGCTGGGCAGCGGCGACCACGTCGAGCCCGATCTCTCCATCCGGGAGGTCCGGGCCGGTGACCGTTACCTGATCTGCTCCGACGGTCTCTCCGGTGTCGTCTCCCACCAGACGATGGAGGAGACCCTCGCCAGCTACCAGGGCCCGCAGGAGACCATCCAGGAGCTCATCCAGCTCGCCCTGCGCGGCGGCGGCCCCGACAACATCACCTGCATCGTCGCCGACGTCCTCGACGTGGACAGCAACGACACCCTGGCCGGGCAGCTCAACGACACCCCGGTCATCGTCGGCGCGGTCGCCGAGAACCAGGCCGCCCAGCTGAACGACGGCGACGCCATGACGACCCCGGCCGGCCGCGCCGCCGGTCTCGGTCGCCCCGTGCCACCGCCCGCGGGCGGCTTCGGGCCGCCCGGAAGCGGCGACGGGGCCGGCTACGGCGGAATGCCGGACGGCGCCTTCGGCGCCTACACCGACGACGACTTCGTCAAGCCCGGCGGCGGCCGCAAGTGGCTGAAGCGCTCGTTCTACATCGTGCTCTCGCTGGCCGTCATCGGCGGCGGTCTGTACGGCGGTTACCGCTGGACGCAGAACCAGTTCTACGTGGGCGCGAAGAACGAACACGTCGCACTGTTCCGCGGCATCAGCCAGGACCTCGCATGGGTCTCCCTCTCCAAGGTCGAGAAGGAGCACCCCGAGATCGAACTCAAGTACCTCCCGCCCTACCAGCGCAAGCAGGTGGAGGCGACCATCGCCGAGGGCAACCTGGCCGACGCCCGCGAGAAGATCAGCGAGCTCTCGACCCAGGCATCCGCCTGCAGGAAGGACGCGCAGCGTCGCGCGGCCGAGGCTGCGACCAAGGCCCGCGCCGACGAGAGCGAAGCCGGCGGCACCGGTTCGGACGTCTCCAAGACGTCCACCTCGTCCGGCACCACCAAGACCAAGCCGACCACAGCGACTCCCACTCCCGGCCCCAGCCTCTCGGAGGAAGAGAAGAAGCTGGTCCCGCAGTGCGGTAAGCAGTAAAGCCGTAGGGGGCCTTCAGCACCATGAGCGTTGTCACCAATACGACCACGATCGGCGCGATCGACGCACCGAGCCGTCGCAACACCGAACTCGGCCTGATGGTCTTCGCCATCGCCATCTCGGTGTTCGCGTACGCCAATGTCGGCCTTGCCATGGACGGCACACTGCCCTCCGGCATGCTCGGATACGGGCTCGGCCTGATCCTGCTCGGCGGCGTCGCCCACCTCGTGGTGCGCAAGTTCGCTCCGTACGCGGATCCGTTGCTGCTGCCACTGGCGACCCTGCTCAACGGGCTCGGCCTGGTGCTGATCTGGCGCCTGGACCAGTCGCCCAAACTGATCCGGACGGCCAAGGCCCAGTTCGGCTCGTTCACCCCCGACGCCCCCAAGCAGCTGCTGTACTCCGCGATCGGCGTCGCCCTGTTCGTCGCCGTACTGCTCGTGCTCAAGGACCACCGGATCCTGCAGCGCTACACGTACATCTCCATGGTCGTGGCGCTGGCGCTGCTGATTGCGCCGATGTTCTTCCCCGCGGTGTACGGCGCCAAGATCTGGATCAGCATCGGCCCGTTCTCCATCCAGCCCGGCGAGTTCGCGAAAATCATCATCGCGATCTTCTTCTCCGGCTATCTGATGGTGAAGCGTGATGCCCTGGCCCTCGCCAGCCGCCGCTTCATGGGCCTGTACCTGCCCCGCGGCCGTGACCTCGGACCGATCCTCGTCATCTGGGCACTGTCGATCCTGATCCTGGTCTTCGAGACCGACCTGGGCACGTCGCTGCTGTTCTTCGGCCTCTTCGTGATCATGCTGTACGTCGCGACGGAACGCACCAGCTGGATCGTCTTCGGTCTGCTGATGTCCGCGGCCGGCGCCGTCGGCGTCGCCACCTTCGAGCCGCACGTCCAGCAGCGCGTGGACGCCTGGCTCGACCCCTTCGGGGACAAGACCATGGCCCACTCCGACCAGATCGCCCAGTCCCTGATGTCGTTCGGCTCCGGCGGCACCCTGGGCACCGGCTGGGGCCAGGGCAACTCCGACCTGATCGGCTTCGCGGCCAACGCCGACTTCATCCTCTCCACCGTCGGCGAGGAGCTCGGTCTCGCCGGAATGATGGCCGTCCTGCTGATCTACGGTCTGATCGTCGAGCGCGGTGTGCGCACCGCCCTCGCCGCCCGCGACCCGTTCGGGAAGCTGCTCGCGATCGGTCTCTCCGGCGCGTTCGCGATCCAGGTCTTCGTCGTCGCCGGCGGTGTCATGGGGCTCATCCCGCTGACCGGTATGACGATGCCGTTCCTCGCGGCCGGCGGCTCGTCCGTCATCGCCAACTGGGCCCTGATCGGCGTCCTGATCCGGATCAGCGACACCGCCCGGCGCCCCGCGCCGGCCCCGGCCCCGTCCTCCGACGCCGAAATGACCCAGGTGGTCCGACCGTGAACAAGCCCCTGCGCCGGATCGCCATCTTCTGCGGCGTCCTCATCCTCGCCCTCCTCGCGCGGACCAACTACCTCCAGTACGTCCGCGCGGACGAGCTCAACACCCGCGACGAGAACCGCCGCGTCCGCATCGAGCGCTACGCCCACGAACGCGGCGACATCATCGTCGACGGCAACCCGGTGACCAGCTCGGTCAAGACCAAGAACAGCGACTTCACGTACAAGCGGTCCTGGAAGAACGGCCCCATGTGGGCTCCCGTGACCGGCTACTCCTCGCAGGCCTTCGACGCCTCACAGCTGGAAAAGCTCGAGGACGGCATCCTCACCGGCAACGACGACCAGCTCTTCTTCGACCGCACCCTGTCGATGTTCACCGGTGAGAAGAAGCAGGGCGGCAACGTCGTCACCACCCTGAACGCCGCCGCCCAGAAGGCCGCCTTCGAGGGGCTGGGCAACAAGAAGGGCGCCGTCGCCGCGCTCGACCCGCAGACCGGGGCCATCCTGGCCCTCGCCAGCACCCCCTCGTACGACCCCTCCACCTTCGCGGGCAACTCCGACTCGGACACCGAGGCATGGCAGAAGCTCCTGAAGGACAAGGACAAGCCGATGCTCAACCGGGCATTGCGCGAGACGTACCCGCCCGGCTCGACCTTCAAGGTCGTCACCGCCGCCGCAGCGCTCGAGAACGGCCTCTACACCGACATCGACAGCAAGACGGACTCCCCGCTGCCGTACCGGCTTCCGCAGTCGACCACCGTCCTGCAGAACGAGGGCAACATCCCGTGCGAGAACGCCTCGCTCCGGGAGGCGCTGCGGATGTCGTGCAACACCGTCTTCGGCAAGATCAGCGACAACCTGGGCAACCAGAAGATGATGGACGAGGCCGCCAAGTTCGGCTTCAACAAGGAAATCTTCACCCCGGTCCGCGCCGACGCCAGCATCTACCCGAAGGACAACCGTCCGCAGAACGCCATGGCCGGCATCGGCCAGGCGTCCAACCGGGCCACCCCCCTCCAGATGGCCATGGTCGCCTCCGCGGTCGCCAACGACGGAAAGCTCATGCAGCCGTACATGGTGGCCGAGCGCCAGGCGCCCAATCTCGACGTGATCTACACGCACGAGAAAGAGGAGCTCAGCCGTCCGCTCTCCCCCGAGAACGCACAGAAGCTCCAGCAGATGATGGAGACCGTCGTCAAGAGCGGCACCGGAACCAAGTCGCTCATCAACGGCGTCACCGTCGGCGGCAAGACCGGTACGGCCCAGCACGGCCTCAACAACAGCGAGAAGCCGTACGCGTGGTTCATCTCGTACGCGAAGACCAGCAGCGGCTCGCCCGTCGCCGTGGCCGTGGTGGTCGAGGACGGCCAGGCCAACCGGGACGACATCTCCGGTGGCGGCCTCGCCGCTCCGATCGCCAAGGCCGTGATGGAGGCAGTCATCAACAAGAGGTGACGCCCGTCACATCGGGTGCCATACCTGCACATTGGGATACCGGTCAGATATCAGCTCACGGCTGTGGGCCGATCAGGTAGTACCTGGCCGGTAGCGTATGCGCGAACAGCACACCGCCGGACCACACACCGGTGCGGTCGGGACTGACGGAGAGGGCTGGAACAGTTATGGAAGAGCCGCGTCGCCTCGGCGGCCGGTACGAGCTGGGCTCGGTGCTCGGCCGTGGTGGCATGGCCGAGGTCTACCTCGCGCACGACACCCGGCTCGGCCGCACCGTCGCTGTGAAGACGCTGCGGACCGATCTCGCCCGCGACCCGTCCTTCCAGGCCCGGTTCCGCCGTGAGGCCCAGTCCGCCGCCTCGCTCAATCACCCGGCAATCGTCGCCGTGTACGACACCGGCGAGGACTACGTCGACGGGGTCTCCATCCCGTACATCGTGATGGAGTACGTCGACGGGTCGACGCTCAGAGAGCTCCTGCACTCCGGCCGCAAACTGCTGCCCGAGCGCACCCTCGAAATGACGGTCGGGATCCTCCAGGCACTGGAGTACTCGCACCGCGCCGGCATCGTCCACCGCGACATCAAGCCGGCGAACGTCATGCTGACGCGCACCGGCCAGGTCAAGGTCATGGACTTCGGCATCGCCCGCGCCATGGGCGACTCCGGCATGACGATGACCCAGACGTCGGCCGTCATCGGCACCGCCCAGTACCTCTCCCCGGAGCAGGCCAAGGGCGAGCAGGTCGACGCACGCTCCGACCTGTACTCCACGGGCTGCCTCCTCTACGAGCTGCTGACGGTCCGGCCCCCGTTCATCGGGGACTCGCCCGTCGCGGTCGCCTACCAGCACGTACGGGAAGAACCGCAGACGCCCAGCAACTTCGACCCCGAGATCACGCCCGAAATGGACGCGATCGTGTTGAAGGCCCTGGTCAAGGACCCGGACTACCGCTACCAGTCGGCCGACGAGATGCGCGCCGACATCGAGGCCTGCCTCGACGGCCAGCCGGTCGCGGCCACCGCCGCAATGGGTGCAGCCGGTTACGGCGGCTACGACGGGTACGGCAACGACCGTCCCACCACCGCGCTGCGCGCATCCGATCCGAACAGCGCCCAGACCTCCATGCTGCCGCCGGTCAACCCGGAGGACGGCGGCTACGGGTACGACGAGCGACCGGACCGGCGCCGCCAGAAGAAGAGCAACACCTCGACGATCCTGCTGATCGTCGCGGGCATTCTGGTGCTGATCGGCGCGATCCTGATCGGCAAGTCCGTCTTCGGCGGCGGCAGCGGCGACAACGGCAAGGTCGACGTGCCGAACATGGTCGGTTCGACCGTGGACGACGCGAGAGACCTCGCGAAGAACGCCGGCGTCCTCCTCAAGGTCGGCTCGCGCAAACCCTGCGAGGACCAGCCCAAGGGCAAGATCTGCAGCCAGATGCCCAAGGACGGGCAGATGGAGCAGAACGAGACCGTCACGGTCGTCGTCTCCACCGGTGCGCCGAAGGTCGAAGTCCCGGACGTCACGAACCAGTCCGAGGACGACGCCCGCAAGACCCTGGAGGACAAGGGCTTCTCGGTGCAGGTCGTGCAGAGCGAGTCGTCCGACGCCGAACCCGGCACCGTTCTCGACCAGAACCCCAAGGGCGGCGCCAAGGCCGAACGGGAGTCCGAGGTCAAGATCACGGTCGCCAAGCAGGCCACTCAGGACGTCCCCGACGTGATCGGCAAGCAGTACGACGCAGCCGTCGCACAGCTCAACGGTGTCGGCTTCCAGAACGTCTCGAAGACCGAAGCCGAATCGGACAAGCCGGCGGGCGAGGTCATCGCCCAGAACCCTGAACCGAGCAAGAAGCCGAAGGACACCCAGATCGTCCTGACGGTCTCCAAGGGCCCGGCGCAGCCCGAACAGGTCCCGGTACCCGCAGTTCAGGGGCAGAAGCTCGGAGACGCCAAGACCGCGATCCTGGCAGCCGGACTGCAGATCGGCGCGATCAACGGCCCCCAGGACGACCAGGCGAGGGTCCTTCAGGTTCAGCCGCAGGCCGGTCAGTCCGTCGCCAAGAACACTCCGATCACTCTGACCACCGTGGCAGGTGGCGGAAACATCTTCGGCGGCCCGTCCGGCTCACGGAACTGACCCCCGAACCGCACGACCACGAGGGCCCCGGCACCGCAAGGTGACCGGGGCCTTTTGCTGTGCGCGCCAGCTCGCGCCGGCATCCGAGACGAGCCGAAAGGACATGAACGTGATCAACGATGCAGCACTGCTGGAGCCGAGGGCTCTACGAGCAAGCATCGGGGAGCAGACGGAAGCGTTGGACAGGGTCAAGGTGCTGTCGTTACTGCCGGACGGCATGCATGTGACGACGGCGATGAGTCCACCGGACGTAGAGAGGCCCGAAGCCGCAAAAGGAAGTTGCGGCTTCGGGCCATGTCCGTCCTGGGGTCAGCGCAGCTCCGCCGGGGCCGTACGGTCCTTGTCGACCTTCTCCGTACGCACCAGTTCACCCCACACGATGTAGCGATACCTCGATGTGAAGACCGGCGTGCAGGTCGTCAGCGTGATGTACCGGCCCGGCTTCTTCCTGCCCGACCCCTTGGGGACCGGCTGGAGCACGTCGACGTCGTACTTCGACGTCTCGGGAAGCTCCTTGAAGACCTTGTAGACGTACCAGGTGTCCTTGGTCTCGAAGACGATCGCGTCGCCCGTCTTCACCTTGTCGATGTTGTGGAACTTCGCCCCGTGCCCGTCGCGGTGCGCCGCGAGCGTGAAGTTGCCCTGCTCGTCCCAGGGAAGAGCCGACTTCACCGGGTCCGTGTAGTAGCCCGCGATGCCGTCGTTCAGGTTCTCGGTGTCGGTGCCCTTCTTGACGAGCACCTCGCCGTTCTTCATCGCGGGGACGTGCAGGAAGCCGATGCCGTCCTTGGTGTCGAGGGCGCCCGGCGCATCCGCCCAGTGGCTGCGGACGGTGTGGCCCTGCTTCACGGCCTCGCGGTCGGCCAGCACGTTCGTCCACCAGAGGGAGTAGACGACGAAGAGACCCAGCACCAGACCCGCGGTGATCAGAAGCTCACCGAAGACACTGACGGCGGCCGCGACGCGATGGCGTTCCCTGCTCCGCACCGGGGGCATGGGCAGGTCGGTCTGCTCTTCGTGCTGCTGGGTCCTCGCTGCCACCGCACCCGCCCCTGTCGTGATGATGTTCAGCCGACGAGCGCGTCGGGCTTCCCCTTGCTGCGCGGCCGTTCGTCGACCATCTTGCCCCAGACGATCAACCGGTACGTACTCGTGAATTCCGGCGTACAGGTCGTCAGTGTGATGTACCGGCCGGGCTTGGTGAAACCGGAACCCGGCGGTACCGGGCCGATCACCGAGACATTGGCCGGCGACGTCTGGGGAAGGACGCTGGTCATCACGTACGTGTAGTACGCGTCCTGCGTCTCGACCACGATCGGGTCACCCTTGCGCAGCCGGTTGATGTAGCGGAACGGTTCGCCGTGCGTGTTGCGGTGGCCGGCCAGCGCGAAGTTACCCTGCGCGGCCGACGGCATCGCCGTCTTGAGCGGGGCCTGGCCGTAGTGACCGACCATGCCGCGGTCCAGGACGTTCTCCTTGCTGGTGCCCTCGGCGATCGGCGCGACCACGTCCAGTTTCGGGATGTGGATGATGGCGAAGCCCTGTCCCGGTTCGAACACCCCTGGTTTACGGCCCTTCGCCCAGTCGTCCTGGATCTTGTGCGTCTCGTTCCCGGCGATCTGGCCGGCGCGCACATTGGTCCACCACAGCTGATACGTGACGAACAGCAGCATCAGCACACCCAGCGAGATGAACAGCTCGCCCATGACCCTGCTGGCGACCACGGCGGGGCTGTCCTTGGCGGCGCGGGCCGCACGCCGCGCCTCGACGCGCGACAGCGGCCTCCCCTCCGCCGCTGCTGCCGACGTGGTCCCCTGCTGCGATCCGCCTCGCCGCCGTCCGCGCCCCTTGGCGGCGCGCCGCCGCTCGGCGCGACCGCCGGTGGGAGGTCCCGGCTGCGGTTCGGGCTCCGCGGTCTGTGGTTCGAGCACAGCGGTCAGCGGCCCGGAGTCCGGGATTCCGGCAGGCTCCGCCTCGTACTCCGGCTCCGCCCGCGGTGACGGAACCGGCACCGTCGGGTCGACCGGGCGCCTGGGTGCCGCCGTCCGCAGGGCGACCGTCTCGTCACTGAGGGGGAGCGGCTCGGGCCGAGGCGCCGCGACGGGCCCCTGCTGCCCGTACCAGTCCCGCTCGTACCCTTCGGGGTCGTACCACTCACTCGGCGTCCCCTGGGCCCCCTGGGGCCCGTGTGACGCCTGTGAAGGTGCTTGCCGGTGCCGTCCCCGCGCCCCACCGGCAGCCGCTGCCTCCGTCGGGACATCATCCGCCCAGGACCTCGGCACGGCGTGCTGTCCCGGCAGCGGATCGTTCAGCGGGTCCGCGAGCTGGTCGACTGCCGCCTCGAACGCGCCCGTGACCTCGTACGCTCGCTGCTCGTACGGGCCTTCCTCTCCGGTGTCGTGCTCGGGACGGAGTGCGGTCACGCGACGGCCTTGCCCACCACCGGCGCGAGCCCCTCCGACCTCGCGACGGCTCCCGTGTCACCACATCGCACCAGCCAGTTGGCCAGCATCAGGTGGCCGTACTCGGTCAGGACCGACTCCGGATGGAACTGCACGCCCTCCACGGCCAGTTCCCGGTGGCGCAGACCCATGATGATGCCGTCGGCCGTACGCGCTGTGACCTCCAGCTCCTGCGGGATCGTCTCCGGTTCGGCGGCGAGCGAGTGGTACCGGGTCGCGGTGAACGGGGAAGGCAGTCCGGCGAAGACACCGCGGCCCTCGTGGGTCACCGCGGATGTCTTGCCGTGCAGCAGCTCGGGGGCGCGGTCCACCACACCGCCGTACGCCACGGCCATCGACTGCATGCCGAGGCAGACGCCGAAGACCGGGACACCGGTCGCGGCGCAGTGACGCACCATCTCGATGCAGACACCCGCCTGTTCGGGCGTGCCGGGGCCGGGTGAGAGCAGGACTCCGTCGAAGCCGTCCTGCGCGTGTGCCGGGGTCACCTCGTCGTTGCGCAGCACCTCGCACTCGGCGCCGAGCTGGTAGAGGTACTGGACGAGGTTGAAGACGAAGCTGTCGTAGTTGTCGACGACAAGGATGCGGGCGCTCACTGGCCGGTCCCCGTTCCGCTCGTGCCGTCGACCGTCACGTCACCGAAGGGAAGCAGCGGCTCGGCCCACGGGAAGACGTACTGGAAAAGCACATAGACGACGGCGAGTGCCAGTACGAGCGAAATGAGCCCGCGCACCCACACGTTGCCCGGCAGATGCCGCCAGATCCAGCCGTACATGCTGTCCCCTCCATTCGGTACGGGACCAGACTAAAGGGCTGAGGCGGAGACGTGGGTCAGCTGTGGAAAGCCGCAGGCCTGCCGTGCGTCACAGGCTGCGTCACGCCGGGAGGCGCCCCGGGAGCCGGCTCCCCGGTCCGCCGCGGATCCTGCCGATCACCGGGCCGGCGCCGTGAACCGCTCGCTACTTCACCGGCTTCGCATAGTGGAGATCCACCGTGCCCGAGTAGCCGGGAAGAGTCACCGCCTGGTGCTCGTCGACCTTCCACCCGAGCCCGTAGGCCTTCACGTACAGCAGGTAGTTCCGGATCGCCGAGGACCCGTCGAGAGCCTTCTTGAGCCGGTCCGGGTCGCCGACTGCGGTGATCTTGTACGGCGGCGAGTAGACCCGGCCCTGAAGAATCAGGGTGTTGCCCACGCAGCGCACGGCGCTGGTGGAGATCAGCCGCTGGTCCATGACCTGGATGCCGCGGGCGCCACCCTGCCAGAGGGCGTTGACCACCGCCTGCAGGTCCTGCTGGTGAATGACCAGGTCATTGGGTTGCGGATCGGGGTACCCGGGGTTCGCCGTGGCGTTCGGCGGAGCGTCGTCGAGCGTGACGGCGACGGCCCGGCCGGAGATCTTCGTGGTGCCCGCTGCCCGCTCCAGTGCCGCGAGCCTGGCGTCCTCGGCCTTGCTGCTGCCGTCGTCGCGCTGGGCCAGGGCATCGATGTCCTCACGCACGGATGCGTTGGAATCGTCGAGCCCCGCGTTCTTCTCACTGCGTTGCTGGATCAGGTCCGAGAGCTTCAGCAGCGACGAGTCGGTGCGGATGTTGGTGCCCTTGGCCGTGTTGGCGCTGGTGACGAAGATCAGTCCGGCAAGGGCGAAGACGGCAGCGGTGAGCACCCTGACCGGGTGCCGGAAGATGCGGCGGACCGGCCCGGGGGGAGAGTCGGCAGAATTGCTCAACGTACCCTTATCTCCTTCAGCGCCACGGAAGCACTACGCTAACGGACGCCCCGGGGAGGCAGCATTCCCCCTTGCGCCCTGCCCCGGCGCCAGCCACAGTTCCCTGCGCGGTCACGCAGCGCATCGACAGGAGAGTTCCTCGTGCCGAAGTCACGTATCCGCAAGAAGGCCGACTTCACGCCGCCCCCGGCGAAGCAGGCAACCAACATAAAGCTGACCAACCGCAGTTGGGTGGCGCCGGTGATGCTGGCGTTCTTCCTGATCGGTCTGGCCTGGATCGTCGTTTTCTATGTGACCGACGGCGACCTGCCCATCAAGGCGCTGGGGAACTGGAACATCGTCGTCGGCTTCGGCTTCATCGCCGGCGGCTTCGGCGTCTCCACACAGTGGAAGTAGCCGGTAACGCGCCGGCAGAACCACAGCCGGTCCCGGTACCGCAACCCTTGCCCTGAGTTACCCACAGCGTTATCCACAGGCGGGGGAAAAGGTCAGACGATCTGTGGATAACCTCCGGGGTGTTGACGCCGGTGTGACTGCAGCCACCCTCGTCGAGTGGTGGCACGCCCCTTGTCCTTGCTGGAAAAACCCAGCTCAGCGACAAGGGGCACAGTTGTTCCTACGGAATGCACAAGATCGTGTGCACACTGTGGACAACTGGCCCGGGAAGGCCGCGCGACCCGCCCGTTCCGGCCCCTGATCAGGTCAGCGCGGCGGTTCTGGCGACCACGATGACGACCGTCACCGCCAGGACCAGTGCACAGGTGCCGTACTGCACCAGCGCACGCCGTCCACGTGGTGCATGGACCATGGCGATGGCGATCACCGTGCCGGCGACCAGGCCGCCGACGTGCGCCTGCCAGGCGATGCCGCCCCACGGATTGAACGTGAAGACCAGGTTCAGCGCGAGGAGCGCGAAGACCGGCCGCATGTCGTAGTTGAGCCGGCGCATGAGTACGGCGGTGGCGCCGAGCAGTCCGAAAATGGCACCGGAGGCTCCGAGCGAGCCCTGGGTCGGATCGGCGAGCCAATAAGTGAGCGCGCTGCCTGCCAGACCGGAGAGCAGATAGAGCGCGAGATAGCGGGCGCGGCCGAGCGCTGCCTCCAGCGGACCGCCGAGCCACCACAGCCCCATCATGTTGAACGCGATGTGCCACACCTCCTGGTGCAGGAACATCGACGTCACCAGCCGGTACCACTGACCCTCCGCGACGCCTTCCGGTGGGCCGCCGAAGTAGAAATTGGCCCGGCCGAGCAGCAGCAGGTCGTTGACCAGCGAGTCGCCCTTCACCTTCACCAGGATGAACAGGGCGATATTGAGGCCGAGCAGGATCTTGGTGACCAGTCGCGGGTCGGCCGCGACGGCGCCGCCGGCCAGGGTGCGCGGCTGGTTGGCAGCCGGGCCGTGTCCCGTACCGGATCCCTGCCGGACGCAGTCCGGGCACTGGAAGCCGACCGAGGCACTGACCATGCATTCGGTGCAGATGGGACGGTCGCAGCGGGTGCAGCGGATCCCCGTGTCACGCCCCGGGTGGCGGTAGCAGCCGAGCGGACCGCGGGCATCGGCCGACTGGCCCCGGGCGCCGGGCGGATGCTCGTCCATCGGTCCCATCACGTCCTGGTCCCCTCGGTCGTCGTCACGGGGGCAGCACAGACAGCGCCGCCCTGCTCGTCCGCTATGTAACCAGTACGGACAAGCAGGGCGGTTGGTTCCCGGACAAGGGGACCGGACTGTGATCGTCCGGTGACCCCGGGCGATCAGCGGCTCTCGACGGCGACCGACTCGATCACCACGTCCTGCACCGGGCGGTCGGTGCGCGCGTTGGTCTGGGCGCCCGCGATGGCGTCCACGACCTTCTTGCTGGCCTCGTCCGTCACCTCACCGAAGATGGTGTGCTTGCCGGTCAGCCACGCGGTGGGCGAGACGGTCACGAAGAACTGCGAGCCGTTGGTGCCCGGGCCGGCGTTGGCCATGGCCAGCAGATACGGCTTGTTGAAGCTGAGGTCCGGGTGGAACTCGTCGGCGAACTCGTAGCCCGGGCCGCCGGTGCCGTTACCCAGCGGGTCCCCACCCTGGATCATGAAGCCGCTGATGACCCGGTGGAAGACGGTGCCGTCGTAGAGCTTGTCCGTGGACTTCTTGCCGGTCGCGGGGTGGGTCCACTCACGCTCGCCCTGGGCGAGCTCGACGAAGTTCTTGACCGTCTTGGGCGCGTGGTTCGGCAGAAGCCGGATCTCGATGTCGCCTTGGTTGGTCTTCAAGGTGGCGTAAAGCTGCTCGGCCACGATCTGCCTTCCGTAAGTCTTCACTGACGTCCACCGATCCTCGCACGGACCATCCGCCGAGTCGCCCGACCGCACCCGGGAACGGACATCGCTCACCTTCTTGCCCGATTACGCGCCGCCCGCCTGCCGCTCGTCGCGGGAACAAAAGAGGCCAAGTGCGTGACGCACCGGCGCGTGCTGAACCGAACCGTGGCATTGTCGTCGGCAAGCTCCCCTTGCACCTCATTGCACCGATATATCGCTCATGACTGTTTCGTAGGAACGTCCCCGATGCCCCGGATGCCCGCCCCGCATGCCGTCGGAGTCATCGGGGGGCATGATTTCGAAATGGGTGGAAAGGCGGAGTACTACCCGCCACCAAGGAGGAGGATCCCGTGACCCGCATCGACAGCGTGCGCGCCGCAACCGACTCGGCGAAGGACAGCGTGCAGCACGCCGCGGAAGTGGTGGCGCCCTACGCCGACTCGGCCAAGGACCAGGCCGCACACTATGCGCACGAGGCCCGTACCCGGCTCGCGCCGAGGGTGTCGAAGGCAGCCCAGCAGGCCCGCGTCCAGTACGACGCACATCTCGCACCACGTATCGAACTGGCCCTTGCCCACGTGCCGCCCAAGGTCGACGAGGCCGCCCAGCGCGCCGCTCTCCGTACCCGTCAGGCGGCCAGGACCGCGGCGGATTACACCGTGCCCCGCGTGGAGCAGGCGATGGCCGCCGCGCAGCCCGTCGCCGAGGAAGCCACGGCCCGCAGCGCCGCGGCCCTGGCCGCGCTCCGCAGTCAGGTGACGGCGAAGGAGATCCGGAAGCTGGCCAGAAAGCATGAGCGGCGGGCCAAGGCCGGACGCGCCCTGAAGGGGCTCGCCGTGGTCTCCATCCTGGCGGCCGGCGCCTACGCCGCCTGGCGGTGGTGGGACAAGCAGGCCAACCCGGACTGGCTGGTCGAGCCCCCTGCTCCCACGGAGGTCGGCGACCGTGCGCCGCTGTCCTCGGTCGACGGCAGCGGCCCGGCGTCCCTGGACCCCGAGGTCCGTGCCAAGCAGGCCGAGTCGGACGGGGACGGGACCGACGGGGTGGACGGCACCGATCTCGACGACCGCCGCTGAGCCGTCACCACCGCACCTCCCACGGGCATGAAAAAAAGCCCCTCCGAACTGCGTTTCCGCAGTTCGGAGGGGCTTTCTCTGTGGAGCCTAGGAGATTCGAACTCCTGACATCTGCCTTGCAAAGGCAGCGCTCTACCAACTGAGCTAAGGCCCCGAAAGATGGACAGCACCGGACGCACCAGCGTCTTGGTCACCGCCGCAGACCAGACTACCGGGTGACCCCCTCAATCTTCCAAAAAGATTGGGACTCCCGGTCCGCAACCACTCTCCGTAAGATGCTGGACGAGGTTCGCAGCAGCGAAGGCTCAGCGAAGGGGAGACGCCATGGATGCAGTCCAGCAGGAAGCAACGGCCAGAGCCAGAGAACTTCAGCGCAGCTGGTACGGGGAGCCTCTGGGTGCGTTGTTCCGTCGGCTCATCGACGATCTCGGCCTGAATCAGGCCCGGCTCGCCGCCGTACTCGGGCTGTCCGCACCCATGCTTTCCCAGCTGATGAGCGGCCAGCGGGCGAAGATCGGAAATCCCGCGGTCGTCCAGCGTGTCCAGGCCCTGCAGGAGCTGGCCAGTCAGGTCGCGGACGGCAGCGTCAGCGCGGGAGAGGCCACCGACCGCATGGAAGAGATCAAGAAGTCCCAGGGCGGCTCCGTCCTCACCGGCACCGGGCAGACCTCGGCCACCGGCGGGGCACCCACCGTCCGGCGCGTGGTCCGTGAGATCCAGTCGCTGCTGCGGTCGGTTGCTGCCGCCGGGGACATCATCGATGCCGCCGACTCCCTCGCACCGACCCACCCCGAACTGGCAGAGTTCCTCAAGGTGTACGGCGCCGGGCGCACCGCGGACGCGGTCGCGCACTACGAAGGACACCAGAGCTAGGGCTTCCCGACGGGCCCTGGGCACTATCCCGAGAACCGGGCACGAGCCGAGACAGGAACTGGGAGCGGGCGCAGCGCAATGGGTGAGGTCTTCGCTGGTCGGTACGAGCTGGTCGATCCGATCGGTCGTGGTGGCGTCGGTGCCGTCTGGCGTGCCTGGGATCACCGGCGCCGCCGGTACGTGGCGGCCAAGGTGCTTCTGCAGAGCGACGCGCACACGCTGCTGCGGTTCGTGCGTGAACAGGCTCTGCGGATCGAGCATCCGCATGTCCTCGCCCCGGCCAGCTGGGCCGCGGACGACGACAAGGTCCTGTTCACCATGGATCTGGTGAGCGGTGGGTCGTTGGCACATGTCATCGGTGACTACGGCCCGCTGCCCCCGCGCTTCGTCTGCACACTGCTCGACCAGCTGTTGTCCGGGCTCTCGACGGTGCATGCCGAGGGCGTCGTGCACCGCGACATCAAGCCCGCCAACATCCTGATGGAGGCAACCGGGACCGGCCGCCCGCATCTGCGCCTCTCCGACTTCGGTATCTCCATGCGCAAGGGCGAGCCCCGCCTGACGGAGACCAACTATGTGGTGGGGACGCCGGGTTACTTCGCACCCGAGCAGATGATGGGAGCAGAGCCCGACTTTCCTGCGGACCTCTTCGCCGTGGGTCTCGTCGCGCTGTATCTGCTGCAGGGGAAGAAGCCGGATGCCCGTGCGCTCGTCGAGCGCTTCGTCTCGCAGGGCACGCCAGGCGCCCCGCAGGGGATCCCCGAGCCCCTGTGGCAGGTCCTCGCGGGTCTGCTGCAGCCGGATCCGCACGCCAGGTTCCGCACGGCCACGGGCGCGCGGAAGGCTCTGACGGCCGCCGTCGAGATGCTCCCGGAGTCCGACGCCCACGACGAACCGGTGGAGGTGTTCGATCAAATCGGCCCGCTGCCCGCCGGTTTCGGCCCCACCGGCCCGATCCCGGCTCCGCGGGGACCTGTCCCGGCCGACCGCGGCGCCGGGACGGGGCAGGCCGCCACGGCCGGCCAGGCTGCGCAACAGTCCGTACACCACCCCGAGCAGCAGGCGGTACAGCAGCCGCACGCCGAACTGCCTTCCCAGGCGCCCTCCTCGATGTCGGAGACGGGCAGCTTCCATCTCGCCCCGCCTCCGCAGCAGACCGCCCCGCTCCGCCCGCCGGTGCCTCCGGCCGAATTCCCCGCTCCGCTCCCGGCTCATCCGGAATCCCCCTTCCCCGATGCCGCACCGGGCTTCTCCCAGGCCCCGACATCCGCGGTGCAGCGCGAACAACCTCTCACTCGTGCATACACCGCCGAGCAGCAGCAGGTTCCCCATCCCGGAGCGCGAGTTTCCCCGCCCTTCCCCCCGACCGGGAGCGTGGGCCCGGCTCCTGCCGGGGCTCAGCCACCGGCGCACCCCGCAGCCTCCGGTGCACCCGCACGCGGACCGCACAGCCGTCCGGGACCGCCCACGAAGGTGACGGTCCCGGTCCTGCTGGTGGCACTGATCTGCTTTGCCGTGGGGATCTGGGCGCTGACTCAGGCCTGAGTGCCGCCCAGTGCCTCGGTCCTGGACGGGACCCGAATGCTGAAGGAGGCCGGCACCTGCGACGGCGGCCGGCTACCAGGCCTGCGGCGGCCCTCCGAACGGCTGTTGTCCGGCCGGGCCGCCCGCGGCGGTCGCCGTGCGCCGGCGCGCGAGCAGTGTCCACGCCCCGAGTCCGAGCACCAGCACGGTGCCGGCGCCGATCCCGGCAGCTCCCACCAGCTTCATGGTGTCGCTCCGGCCGGCCTCAGCAGCGCTCTGGCCGCTCCTGGCCATGTCCTTGTCGTCCTGGCTGACGCCGAAGACCCCGGCTGACCCCTCGTACGGCGACGCCTTCGCCGCATTCTTGACCTGCACCTTGAGGGTCATCGGGATCGCCTTCCTCCCGTATGCCTTCTCGATCTCCGGGCTGAGTGACAGCGACAGGTAATACCAGCCCGCGAACCGCATGGCGCTGATGGCGGAGGTGTAGGTGAAGCGGTTCTCGTACGCCACCGGGGGGAGCGGATCGAGTGACACGGAGGCGGGGTCGCCGGTGTACGACAGCGGCGAGGCGTCGTCGACGTGTCCGTGTGCCGGATTGTCCAGGGACAGCGCGAGTGCGTTGCCGACGTATTCGCCCGAGCCGCCGACGCTGTTGCCCAGGTCGACGGTGGCGAAGATCTGCTGCCCCCAGTCCACCGGCACCCGGTAGAAGAGGGTCTGCCCGGGCTCGATGCCGTCCTCCCAGGTGCCGGTCTCCAGGCTGGTGGCGTCGTAGTAGCCGGTGCCGCCGTGCCGCTTCTTCCCGGCCTGTCCGAGCGGCTCCGGCGAAGCCGACGGCCAGCTCTCCGGCGCCCCGGTCGGTACCGGGACGCCCTTCCCGAGCTTCGGCTCAGCCTCGTAGCGGAGTTCCAGGTCCCACGCCTCAGGCGTCGAGGTGGCCTTGCTGTCCCGCTCGATCAGGACGTTGTACGTTCCGGGATCCTTGCAGGTACCGCTGTCCTTCTTGGGGACCCGATAGGCGTATGCAGCGATCGGACGCGGGAATTCCGCCGACCCGAACAGTGCGTCCTCGGAGCTGCACTGCAGGTCCTTGCTGTCCCTGATGCTGACCGTGATCCCGTCCCCGTAAGCGACCTTGCTGCCCGCCCGAGGCACGGCGACTGCCGAGACGTAGGCGTTCTCGTCGGCATCGAGGTCGAGACGGTAGTAGAGCTTCTCGCCCGGTTTGATCGAGCTCTTGTAGACCGATCCGGCCGTCAGCGCCGACGCATCGGTGCTGACCTCCGAGCCCCGGACCGCTTTCGCCCCGGGGTCGAAGGTGTACGGAGCGGGTTCACCGGCCGCGTACACCTGCCCCGGCAGCGCCACCACCGCGCACATCGCCGCGAGCGCGGCCAGCGCCGCCCGGCCCCTGTTGCGCTGCCTCATCACGCGCTTCCCCTCGTCGTCTCCGTGGCCGATCTGCGGCGGCTGCGTACGAGCGCGAGCCCCGCGATCAACACCACCACGGCGCCCGCCCCGGCAGCGGCCGCAATGCCGGTCCATCCTGCCCCGCCCGCACCGCTGCTGTCTGCGGCCACAGGGGAATCACCGCTTCTGGCGGCTCCCCTGCCCGGTTTCCCCTCCGGCTTCCCGGCGAGGACCGCTGCACCGTGCTCGTGCTCCGGCCCGGCCTTCTCGTCACCGAGCACCGGCACCCGCAGCACCACTTCGCCCCTCGGGTTCTCGGCGATGTCCGCAGCCCGCGCGCCCAGCGTCACCGAAATGGAGAACTCGCCCCCGGAATGCACCGGCTGGACCAGGGAGCGGCACTCGTGACGGTTGGTCCAGGCGACCGGAACCGATCCCATGGCGACCGCCGCCGGGCAGCCGTTGTACATCGCCGACGGGGTGAACTCGCCTTCGCCGAGGGGAAACCGGGCCGGGGGGAACAGCTGTGTCGCCCCGCACATCACACGGGTCACCGGAGGGCAGCTGCGCATCCCCGTCGCCCGCTCCGTACTCCGGCTTCGCGGCGAGCGGGTCGAGGGCGTGACGCCCTTCTTCAGCGGTGCCTCCACCCCGTACACCAGCTCCAGCGGCCAACGCGCCTCATCGGAGCCCTTCTTGCGCCGCCGCTCCACCACCAGCCAGTAGCGGCCCGCCCGGTCGCAGCTCCGGTTCCCGTCTTCGGAGGGGATGCGGGCGACCGCCGAGGTCAGCAGGGTCGCTCCCTCCTTCCGACAGAAGCGCGCGATGTCCGTCACGCAGGGACTGTCAGTGGCGTACACGATGCTGGTACCCAGTGCGTCGAAGGTGTCGACGGCCGCCCCGGGCTGCGGCACCGCCGTCGCCGAGAAGTCCGCCGTGGACACGGCGTCCGGATCGACCGCGTAATGCCGCTTCTCGCCCGGGCCGATGGTGTCCGGATACTGCCCGGGTACGAGCGAGAGCGCCCGGCCTCCGGTCGCCGCGCCCTCGACCCGCTCGCCGCGAAGCCGGTGCCCGTGCGCGGAGATTTGTGCTGCCCGTTGCAGCTGCCTGGCCGGCGACGCGGCGTCCGGAGCGGCGTAGTAGCGGCCGTTCCCCGCCCGGGCGATGCATTCGAGCTGCTGGCGGGCTCTGCCCTTCACCTGGAAGCCGACGGTGTCGATCCGCAGCGCGGTCCCTGCCGAGCTGCTCGGCCACCTCACGGGACGGCCGCCGCGGCCGGCACCGTGCCCAGGAGCAGGGCAGCCGGCGCCCCCCGCCGATCAATGTCCCTGCCACTGATGTACGACGGTGCTTCCGTGCCTTCACACGTGCCCCCTCGGCCGAAAGCCCCGCTCATTTGCTTACGCAAGCCATTGATTTGTGTAAGCGAACTCAAAGGCACAGGTGTCACGGTCCCGCAACAGCACGAGGCCCCGGCCGCTCTCAGCGACCGGGGCCCGCACAAGGCTTGTCTGTCTCACACACCCGAACCTGCGGGCACGGAGTCAGTCGCCTCCGTCCACAGATCCTGCTCGGCGCGATCCGCCTGGATCTGGCGGTACACGAGGAGCCCGCCGATGGCGGCCAGTGCGACCAGGAGAAGCTTCTTCACCGCGCGACCTCGTCTTTCCTTGACGTAGGGGACTTCTGCCGCCCGACTATACACACCGACCGATACCGATCAGTGACCTCCCTGCGACCCGACCGGCTCCCGGGCAAAAACAGCCATCCCGCCCGATCTCGCTCCGGCCCGTCCAGCCCGGTTGAACCATACGAGTGGTGTTCATCTGAAGATCGGCGGATCCGTGGCGTCGGTCCCCGAAATCGCGGCCCACATCCACATCATCAGGAAGGTAAGCAAACCGGACCACCCGAAAGTGAGGGGCCATGAGCGCCTTCAAGGCCAAGAGCATCTGGACCGCCTTCATCACCGCCCTCTTCGCACTCCTCGCCTCGCTGGGGCTCGTCAGCACCGCCACGGCGGCCACGCAGCCCGAGGCCACGCAGCCGGCGACCACGCCCCAGAAGCACACGGGTACGACGACCGCAACCGCGAGCACCCCGTCGGTCCGATGGACCCTTCCGCGTGACAGGTCGCTGCCCCCCACCATGAAGCAGCGCATCCGCGCCGAGGCCCACGGCTCCTCACCCGCCACCAGGCATCTGTCGCCGGACACCAACGACGCCGTGGCTGCCACAGGCACCACCGGCGCCGCCCGCACCGCACACGGGGCCCCGGCGGGGGATGCATCTCTGCTGCCTCCCTGAGAGCGGCGCGACTGACGCACAGAGCCCCTGGTCCGGTTCGCACCGGACGGGGGCTTTTTCGCGTGCCAGGAGCCGTGGCGCACACCTCTCCCGCGCCCCGCTTCCGGATCGAGCGCCTTCCTCGGCCTCCGGAGCCGCGATGCGTGCCTCGCCCGGTCGCCGGATCCGCACCGTCCGGTCGCCGTCACGACCCACGCCCGGGGCGCGGAGCCCGGACGCCCCGTTGCCGACGGCAGAAGCGCCCACACGTACTGCGGCCACCCTCACCCACGGCCCCGAAGTCCCGCACCGCAACTCCGGCCACCCGGAACACGAGCCGCAGATCCCCCGGCCCTGGCCACGGCCACCCCGTGCCCCAGCCCCCGCGGCCCTGCCCGCCCCGGTGCGCGCAGGGCCGAAATGCGCGCAGGACGGGAAACCGCACCACACCCGCACGCGAGGCGCCACACAACCCGTCCGCACATACGCAGAAGGCCCGGTGCCTCCGAAGAGGTACCGGGCCTTCTGTTTCACTGTGGGGCTAACAGGATTTGAACCTGTGGCCTCATCCTTATCAGGGATGCGCTCTAACCAACTGAGCTATAGCCCCGCCGCGCTGCTGCGCTGACTTCTGAAGATTAGCGCACGTCGGGGCCAGTCCCAAAATCGATACCCGCGGGCCTACTCGTCCTCGGCGAGAGTGAGCTCCACACCGCCCACGAAGCCGGCCGACAGGTTGTAGATGAAGGCGCCCAGCGTCGCCAGCGCGGTCGCCAGGACCACGTCGATCACCGCGATGACCGACGTGAAGATGAGGACGCGCGGAAGCGACAGGAACGACTGCACATCGAAGCCGTTGCTCTCGTTGGAACCGGTCGCCTCGCTGACGGTGCCGCCCACGGTGGAGAAGACACCCATGGCGTCCATCACCATCCACAGGACCGCGGCCGCCACCACCGTGCAGATGCCGAGCGCGATGGAGAGCAGGAAGCTGACCTTCATCACCGACCACGGATCGGCCTTGGCGACCCGCAGCCGTGCCTTACGGGTGCGCGGAGTCGTCCGCGCCCCTGTCCGGGGCCGTCGCGTCGCCTGAGCGGCGCCTGCGCCCTGTGTTCCCTGGGGCCGGCCGCCCTGCGTCTCGCCCGCGGGCGAGGGGTATGCCTGCGGCGGGTGGTACGGCCCACTCGCCTTCCCCGGTGCGGGCTCGCGCTCACCGGGCAACGGCCCGGTCGCGTATCCCTCGTACTGGGGCTGAGGCCCCCGGGTGTCCGTCACAGTGCCCCCTTGGGAGTCCGTGGCAGGGCCACGGGCACCGTTCGCTCCAGCTCCGGAAGCGGCCGAATCGGCGCCCGTGGCTCCACTCACGCTCTACTCCTCGTGCTCCCCGGTCGAAGGCGAAGTGCCTTCGACAGTGCCCTCGGCAGATGCCTCGGCGGTCGTCGTCGCCTCGGCATCATCGGCCCCGTCGACCTCTTCGGCCTCACGACCGGCCTCGGCGTTGCGCGCGATACCGACAACGGCATCGCGCTTGCCCAGATTGATCAGTTGGACGCCCATGGTGTCACGGCCCGTCTCCCTGACTTCATTGACTCGCGTGCGAATCACACCACCGCCGAGCGTGATGGCGAGGATCTCATCCGTTTCCTCGACCACCAGCGCGCCGACCAGCGAGCCCCGGTCCTCCACGATCTTCGCGGCCTTGATACCCAGGCCGCCACGACCCTGAACGCGGTACTCGTTGACGGGGGTCCGCTTCGCGTAACCGCCGTCGGTGGCAGTGAACACGAACGTACCGGGCCGGACAACATTCATCGAGAGCAGTTCGTCGCCCTCGCGGAAGCTCATGCCCTTCACACCCGAGGTGGCACGGCCCATCGGGCGCAGCGCGTCGTCCGTCGCAGTGAACCTGATCGACTGGGCCTTCTTGCTGATGAGCAGAAGATCGTCCTCGGCCGACACCAGCTCCGCACCGATCAGCTCGTCGTCGCTGCCGTCCTCCGTCTCGCGGAGGTTGATCGCGATGACACCGCCCGAGCGCGGCGAGTCGTAGTCCTTCAGCGCGGTCTTCTTCACCAGGCCGCCCTTGGTGGCGAGGATCAGATACGGCGCGGCTTCGTAGTCGCGGATGGCCAGGATCTCGGCGATCTGCTCGTCCGGCTGGAAGGCCAGCAGATTGGCGACGTGCTGGCCGCGAGCGTCCCGGCCGGCGTCCGGGAGCTCGTACGCCTTCGCGCGGTAGACCCGGCCCTTGTTGGTGAAGAACAGCAGCCAGTGGTGGGTCGTCGACACGAAGAAGTGGTCGACGATGTCGTCTTCCCTGAGCTTCGTGCCGCGGACGCCCTTGCCGCCGCGCTTCTGCGAGCGGTAGTCGTCCGTCTTCGTACGCTTCACATAGCCGCCGCGCGAGATGGTGACGACGATGTCCTCTTCGGCGATCAGGTCCTCGATGGACATGTCACCGTCGAAGGGCACCAGCTTGGAGCGCCGGTCGTCGCCGAACTTCTCGACGATCGCCGCCAGCTCCTCGCTGACGATCTGTCGCTGCCGCACCGGCGACGCCAGGATCTCGTTGTACTCGTTGATCTTCGCCTGGAGCTCGTCGTGCTCGGCGGTGATCTTCTGGTGCTCCAGCGCGGCCAGCCGGCGCAGCTGCATCTCCAGGATCGCGTTCGCCTGGATCTCGTCGATCTCCAGCAGGCCCATCAGGCCCTCGCGCGCGACGTCGACCGTCTGGCTGCGCCGGATGAGGGCGATGACCTCGTCGATCGCGTCGAGCGCCTTGAGCAGGCCGCGCAGGATGTGCGCCCGCTCCTCCGCCTTGCGCAGGCGGAACTTCGTGCGCCGGACGATGACCTCGATCTGGTGCGTCACCCAGTGCCGGATGAACGCGTCGATCGACAGCGTGCGCGGCACCCCGTCGACCAGCGCCAGCATGTTGGCGCCGAAGTTGGACTGCAGATCGGTGTGCTTGTACAGGTTGTTCAGCACGACCTTGGCGACCGCGTCCCGCTTCAACACGACGACCAGCCGCTGGCCGGTACGCGACGAGGTCTCGTCACGGACGTCCGCGATGCCGCCGACCTTGCCGTCCTTGACCAGGTCGGCGATCTTCTGCGCGAGGTTGTCGGGGTTGGTCTGGTACGGAAGTTCCGTGACGACCAGGCACTGCCGGTTCTGGATCTCCTCGACCGCGACGACCGCACGCATCGTGATCGAGCCACGGCCGGTGCGGTACGCCTCCTCGATGCCCTTGCGGCCGACGACGAGCGCACCGGTCGGGAAGTCGGGGCCCTTGATCCGCTCCATCAGAGCGTCCAGCAGCTCCTCGTGGGAAGCCTCCGGGTGCTCCAGGTACCACTGCGCACCGGACGCGACCTCGCGCAGGTTGTGCGGCGGAATGTTGGTCGCCATACCGACCGCGATGCCCGCGGAACCGTTGACCAGCAGATTCGGGAAGCGCGCCGGCAGAACCGTCGGCTCCTGGTTGCGGCCGTCGTAGTTGTCCTGGAAGTCGACGGTCTCCTCGTCGATGTCCCGGACCATCTCCATGGACAGCGGCATCATCTTGCACTCGGTGTACCGCATGGCGGCGGCCGGGTCGTTGCCCGGAGAACCGAAGTTGCCGTTGGAGTCCACCAGCGGCATGCGCATCGACCAGTGCTGCGCCAGTCGCACGAGCGCGTCGTAGATCGAGGAGTCGCCGTGCGGGTGGTACGTACCCATGACGTCGCCGACGACGCGGGCGCACTTGTAGAAGCCCTTCTCGGGCCGGTAGCCGCCGTCGTACATCGCGTACAGAACGCGGCGGTGGACGGGCTTGAGACCGTCCCGTACGTCGGGCAGCGCACGCGACACGATGACGGACATCGCGTAGTCGAGGTAGGAGCGCTGCATCTCCGTCTCGAGCCCCACGGGCTCCACCCGCATGCCCACAGCCGCGGTGGCGGGTTCCTCTTCAGGGGTCACAGGGTTGTTCTCGTCGGCCATTGCTGGTCAAAGTCCTTTCGAGCGGCGGCTTGCTGGTACGGCCGACTCAGATGTCGAGGAAGCGGACGTCCTTGGCGTTGCGCTGGATGAACGAGCGCCGTGCCTCGACGTCCTCACCCATGAGCACCGAGAAGAGGTCGTCGGCCTGCGCCGCATCGTCCAGCGTGACCTGGCCGAGCACCCGGTGGTCGATGTCCATCGTGGTGATGCGCAGCTCCTCGGCGTTCATCTCGCCGAGGCCCTTGAACCGCTGGATCGAGTCTTCCCTGATCCGCTTGCCGTTCTGCTTGCCGAGCTCGACCAGGGCGTCGCGCTCACGGTCCGAGTACGCGTACTCGAAGTCGTCCCGGCCCCACTTGATCTTGTAGAGCGGCGGGCGGGAGAGGTAGACGTGGCCGGCCTCGACCAGCGGACGCATGAAGCGGAAGAGGAACGTCAGCAGCAGGGTGTTGATGTGCTGACCGTCGACGTCGGCGTCCGCCATCAGAATGATCTTGTGATAGCGGAGCTTCTCGATGTCGAAGTCCTCGTGGACTCCGGTACCGAAAGCCGAGATCAACGCCTGGACCTCGGTGTTCTGCAGGATCTTGTCGATCCGGGCCTTCTCGACGTTCAGGATCTTGCCGCGGATCGGCAGGATGGCCTGGTACATCGGGTTACGACCGGACTTCGCCGAACCGCCGGCGGAGTCACCCTCGACGATGAAGATCTCGCACTTCGTCGGGTCGTTGGACTGGCAGTCGCTCAGCTTGCCCGGCAGCGACGCGCTCTCCAGGAGCCCCTTGCGCCGGGTCAGGTCACGGGCCTTACGGGCCGCCACCCGGGCAGTCGACGCGGCGATGCCCTTACGGATGATGTCGGCGGCCTCGTTGGGATTCCGGTCGAACCAGTCCGTCAGCTGCTCGTGGACGACCTTCTGCACGAAGGTCTTGGCCTCCGTGTTGCCCAGCTTGGTCTTCGTCTGGCCCTCGAACTGCGGCTCGCCCAGCTTCACCGAGATGATCGCCGTCAGACCCTCGCGGACGTCCTCACCGGTGAGGTTGTCGTCCTTCTCGCGCAGCAGCTTCTTGTCGCGCGCGTACCGGTTGACGAGCGAGGTCAGCGCCGCACGGAACCCCTCCTCGTGTGTACCACCCTCATGCGTGTGGATCGCGTTGGCGAAGGAGTAGACCCCCTCGCTGTACTGCGTGTTCCACTGCATGGCGATCTCGGCCGAGAGGAGACGGTCCTTGTCCTCGGCCTCGATGTCGATCACCGACTGGTGGATGACATCGCCCTTGCGGGAGTTCAGGTACTTCACGAAGTCGACGATGCCGTTTTCGTAGTGGTACGTGACCGTCCTGGTCGGCTCCTCCTCGGGAACGTCGACCGCCTCGACACTGTCCGCGCCGGCCGTCGCCTTCGCCGACTCGCGCTCGTCGGTGAGCTTGAGGGTGAGGCCCTTGTTGAGGAAGGCCATCTCCTGGAAGCGGCGCGAGAGGGTCTCGAAGGAGTACTCGGTCGTCTCGAAGATGTCCCCGTCGGCCCAGAAGGTGACCGACGTGCCCGTCTCGTCGGTGGCCTCGTTACGTTCCAGCGGGGCAGTCGGGACACCGAACTTGTAGTCCTGGGTCCAACGGTAGCCGTCCGTCTTGACCGCCACGGCCACCCGGGTGGACAGGGCGTTGACCACGGACACACCGACGCCGTGCAGACCGCCGGAGACCGCGTAGCCGCCGCCCCCGAACTTGCCGCCTGCGTGCAGCACGGTGAGGACGACCTCGACGGCGGGCTTGCCCTCGGAGGGAACGATGCCGACCGGGATGCCACGGCCGTTGTCGATCACGCGTACCCCGCCGTCGGCGAGGATCGTGACGTCGATGTTGTCCGCGTGCCCGGCCATGGCCTCGTCGACCGAGTTGTCGACAACCTCTTGTACGAGGTGGTGGAGGCCGCGCTCACCGGTCGAGCCGATGTACATGCCAGGCCGCTTGCGGACCGCGTCCAAGCCCTCGAGGACGGTGATCGCGCTGGCGTCGTACGAGGCAGCCACCTCGCCGCGCTCACCGGGTGTGGACGGAATGTTCTCGTTGGGGTTGCCGGAATCGGCCACGAAGCGCCCTTTCTGGCACAGCACAGGCCGTTCTCCGGGCAGGCGGGAGCGGCTGCGTCGTTCGGCTTGTATCGACGACTCCCGCAAGTAAGCGGGATTGTCCATCAGTCTACCGGTAGCGCCGACACGAATGGGGGTTTGCCGGTACCTGAGTCCGCATGTGCCGCCCTGAATGAGCGCCTGACGACTCCCCATATTCAGGATGGGGCCCCAAGAGGCTCACGCGGGCGTTGAGCGCTTCGGCCTGTCAACCTCCCGCTACGGTGAGGGACGCCTCGGCCCCACCGGACGGTTTCGACCGGTACAGACCGGCACATCACGGGAGCAGCGGACAACTACACAAAAGGGGCAGCCCGCCATCGGGGCCGTACCTCTCCGGGAACGGGAGGCATAGCCGTCGAGGGCGGGCTCGGGACCGTACGGAGAGATAAAAGGCCAGGTCAGCCGTAGGTATCGCCCGGACCGGTACTTCCCGGCGCACGCAGTGGACCGAACCTGCGCTGCGGACCGCCCGGCCCCAGCACCTTGATCAACCTCACAGTCCCGTGACCCAGATCGGCGTTCAGCCTGGCCACCAGCTGAGGCGCCAGCAGCCGCAGCTGCGTCGCCCACGCCGTCGAGTCGCACTGCACCGTGAGGACCCGCTCCTCGGGAGCCTCGTCGTACCGCAGCGGCACACAATGATTGGCCAGATCTTCACCGACGATCTGCGGCCACCGGCCCATCACCCCGCCCACCGCCGCAGGCGTCTCCCAGCCGCGCTCGGTGATCAGGCGGTTGATCGCGGCACCCAGCGGCAACGGATCACGCCCGTCCGCCCGAGCGCCCGAGCGCAGTCCGCCACCCCGCCTCGCCTGCTTCTTCTGCTGCGCCGCGGCGCCACGTGCCCGGGCCTGCTCCTTCGCCGCGCGCAGAGCCACCCGCGCCAGATCGACACCGGAGGCCTCCGGCTGCTTCGCCTCGCCCGCCGGCCGTCCCCCGTCGCCCAACGGTTCCTGCGCACCTTTGGCCGGGCCCCTCACCGGATCATCGGAGCCGTTCATACGCGTTGCACCTCGCCCGCCGACACCTCGTACCGCGCTCCCGCCAGGATGCCCGGAACGTCATCGTCCACCGCGGCCGTCACCAGCACCTGCTCGCCCGGCGCCACCAGCTCCGCCAGCCGCTCCCGGCGCCGCGCGTCCAGCTCGGCGAAGACGTCGTCCAGGACGAGCACCGGCTCGTTCCCCTCGGTGCGCAGCAGATCGTACGAGGCCAGTCGCAGCGCGAGCGCGTACGACCAGGACTCGCCATGACTCGCATAACCCTTGGCCGGCATTCCGCGCAGCCCGAGCAGCAGCTCGTCGCGGTGCGGGCCTACCAGCGTCACGCCCCGCTCGATCTCCTGCTTGCGGACCTCCGCCAGCGCGGCGAGCAGTTGTTCGTACAGCTCGTCACGGGTACGGGCAGGCTCCACGCCGGCGCCGACCGAACTGCGGTACTCCAGGGTCACCGGACCACCGCCCGGTGCGACATCCTCGTACGCCTTGTCAGTCAGCGGTTGCAGCGTCGCGATCAGATCCAGCCGTTGCGCGAGCAGCTCGGCGCCGACCCGGCCCAGATGCTGGTCCCACACGTCGAGGGTGGACAGATCCATCGACCGGCCGCCGTGCCTGCGCGCCATCGCCGCAGACTTCAGCAGGGTGTTGCGCTGCTTCAGCACCCGCTCGTAGTCCGAGCGGACACCCGCCATCCGCGGCGACCGCGCCGTGATCAGCTCGTCGAGGAAGCGCCGGCGCTCCCCCGGATCGCCCTTGACCAGCGCAAGATCCTCCGGCGCGAAGAGCACAGTCCGTACAATCCCCAGCACGTCACGCGGTCTGACCTGCGACGATCTGTTGATCCGGGCACGGTTGGCCTTGCCGGGATTGAGTTCCAGCTCAATCAGCTGCGAGCGCTCGCCCTGGGTGACGGCAGCCCGGACGACAGCCCGGTCCGCGCCCATCCGCACGAGCGGCGCATCGGAGGAGACCCGATGGCTGCCGAGGGTCGCGAGGTAGCCGACGGCTTCGACCAGATTCGTCTTGCCCTGACCGTTGGCCCCCACGAACACGGTGACGCTCGGATCGAGAGGTACTTCGACCCGGGCGTACGAGCGGAAGTCAGCCAGCGAGAGATGCGTCACATGCATGGGTGTACGCCGACCTTCCCGGCTTCCTGCTCCGTGCTCCGTGGCGGGGGCCGTTGGTACTGGTCCGGCCCGCCCTTCGGTGCGGTTACTTCTTGTTCTCGACCGCGTGGCCGCCGAACTGGTTGCGCAGCGCGGCGATCATCTTCATCTGCGGGGAGTCGTCCTGGCGCGAGGCGAATCGCGCGAAGAGCGACGCGGTGATCGCGGGGAGCGGCACCGCGTTGTCGATCGCGGCCTCCACCGTCCAGCGTCCCTCACCGGAGTCGGCGGCGAAACCGCGGAGCTTGTCGAGGTGCTCGTCGTCGTCCAGTGCGTTGACCGCCAGGTCGAGCAGCCAGGAACGGATGACCGTTCCCTCCTGCCAGGAGCGGAAGACCTCGCGCACGTCGGTGACGGAGTCGACCTTCTCCAGGAGCTCCCAGCCCTCGGCGTACGCCTGCATCATGGCGTACTCGATGCCGTTGTGGACCATCTTCGCGAAGTGGCCGGCGCCGACCTTGCCCGCGTGGACGGAACCGAAGTCGCCCTCGGGCTTCAGAGCGTCGAAGATCGGCTGGACCCTCGCGACGTTCTCGGCGTCGCCGCCGTACATCAGCGCATAGCCGTTCTCCAGGCCCCAGACACCGCCGGAGACACCGCAGTCGACGAAGCCGATGCCCTTGATGCCCAGCTCGACCGCGTGCTTCTCGTCGTCCGTCCAGCGGGAGTTCCCGCCGTCCACGACGATGTCGCCGGGCGAGAGCAGCGCTGCGAGTTCGTCGACCGTGGACTGAGTCGCGGCGCCGGCCGGGACCATCACCCAGATGACCCTCGGGCCCTTCAGCTTGCCCACAAGCTCTTCGAGGCTGTGGACATCGGCGACGTCCGGGTTCCGGTCGTAACCGATGACGGTGTGGCCTGCGCGGCGGATGCGCTCGCGCATGTTGCCGCCCATCTTGCCGAGGCCGACGAGACCGAGCTCCATCAGAGATTCCTTAAGCGTTGTGCCGATTCGTACCCAGGCCCGAGCCTACGCCCAGCCCGGGACAGACCGCCGGGCATGCTCGGCTCTGAGCGTGCCCGTACGGGACTGTCGTATCAGGACCGGTGACCGGATCAGCCGGAGAGGCGGACCGGCATGATCAGGTACTTGTACGCGTCGTCCGCCTCGGCATCGACCGCCGGCCGGCCGCTGAGCAGCGCGGGCTTGGTGGACGTCGTGAAGGAGAGCTGAGCGGCGGGGGAGTCGATCGCGCTGAGCCCGTCGAGCAGGAACGTCGGGTTGAAGGCGATCGAGATGTCATCGCCCTCCAGCACGGCGTCGACACGCTCCACAGCCTGTGCATCGTCGCTCGAACCGGCTTCCAGGATCAGCACACCCTGCTCGAAGCTGAGCCGGACCGGGGTGTTCCGCTCGGCGACGAGGGCCACGCGCTTGACGGCCTCGACGAACGGAGCGGTCTCGATGACCGCGACCGAGTTGAACTCGGTGGGGAACAGCGTCCGGTACTTCGGCAGATCGCCTTCGAGCAGTCGGGTGGTGGTACGCCGCCCCGCGCCCTCGAAACCGATCAGCCCCTCACCCGCACCTGAGCCGGACAGCGCCAGCGTCACCGTGTCACCGCTGGTCAGCGCCTTGGCGGTGTCGAGCAGCGTCTTGGCAGGCACCAGGGCGACGGCCGAGGCGTCCGGGTCCTCCGGCTTCCACAGGAACTCGCGGACCGCGAAGCGGTAGCGGTCGGTGGAGGCCAGGGTGACAGTGTCGCCCTCGATCTCGATGCGCACACCTGTCAGCACGGGCAGCGTGTCGTCGCGGCCCGCGGCAATGGCGACCTGGGCGGCGGCGGAGGCGAAGACCTCGCCGGGGACCGTGCCTGTCGCCGTCGGCATCTGCGGCAGCGCGGGGTACTCCTCCACAGGAAGGGTGTGGAGTGTGAATCGCGACGAGCCGCAGACCACGGTCGCCCGTACACCGTCGGTGGAAATCTCCACCGGCCGGTTGGGGAGGGCGCGGCAGATGTCGGCGAGCAGCCGGCCGGAGACGAGCACCGTGCCGTCCTCCTCGACCTCGGCATCCACCGAGACCCGGGCCGAGACCTCGTAGTCGAAGCTGGAGAAGCTGAGGGCGCCGTCCTCAGCCTTCAGCAGAAGGCCCGCAAGAACGGGCGCCGGCGGACGGGCCGGAAGGCTGCGAGCCACCCAGGCCACCGCCTCCGCGAGTACATCGCGCTCCACCCGGATCTTCACCGGAACCGCCTCCTGCTGTTGCTCGCTCGCCCTGCTGGCCTTCGTCGTCTGGTCGGGGCCGCTCCACCGATGACAGGGGAGGACGCCGGGGACCAGTCTGACGTACCGCACCGACACTCGGTGCTGCTCGGGGTCAAGTCGCGACAAGAGGTTCGGAGAGCTCCGGCGCCGAGTTGTGCACAGCCCCCACTTCGAAGCGGATTCCGAGCTAACTCTATGTGGCAGTAGTAGTAGGGCCTGTGGAAACCGTGGATAACGTCGTTTTCGCAGGTCAGACCCATTTTTTTGTCCACTGCCCCTGTGGGTGGCACCGGTGGACAACCCGGTGTTTCTGTGGACACCCGAAAGTTCTGCACACCCCATGCACAGGGCGGGGGTGTTTCTCCCCAGGGCTGTCCCCAGCTTTACCCAGGTTGCCCACAGCTCAACCGGCCTCCTTGGTGTGACGCCTTTCACTCCGCGCGGTGAAAGCGGGTGTTGTGTTGCCGAACAGTGGACAGGGGTGTGGAGAAGCTGGGGACAACACGGCCGTCCCTGTGGGCCGCCGGTGGACAACATCGGCGGCCCCCTGTGGACGAATATTTTGTCCACAGCCTGTGGATCATTGTTGGCCACAAATCCCCAGGCTTCTGACCTGGCCTGATGGAGTATCGGCAGTTGGTCCTGTGGAAGCAGTATGGACAACTTCGCGATCCCCAGGCTGTGGAGGGGGAATTCTCCTCAGATCTGTGGAGAACCGCAGGTAGACGGTGCGTATTCGAACACCGCAGCCGGGACGGAGGCCACCGTGAGCGGTCCCGGACGGGCCGCCGGGGCATCTCGGCGACTCCGCAGGAGCGTTCTGGAGGCTTCGCAGGGCCGTCCGGACACCGGCAGCGGGAGTCCTGGGAGCCTCTGTGGGAATGATCCGGCGTCGTGAGAGTCGCTGCGGAGGGGTTCACCGGACCCGCACGGAAGCCGTCCGCGGCGGTCCGGAAGTCCCGCGCAGCCGCCTCGTGCGGGATGCGCCCCCGGGAACGGCCGAGGGCGCCCCTCGACGGATGGTGCGGGAGTCCGTCGGGGGCGCCCTCGGCGCCGTGCGTGAAGGGGTGGCGGAAGCCTTCCGTCAGCCGTTCTTGATGCGGTTGGTGAGCTCGGTGACCTGGTTGTAGATGGAGCGCCGCTCCGCCATCAGCGCGCGGATCTTGCGGTCCGCGTGCATCACGGTCGTATGGTCGCGGCCGCCGAACTGCGCGCCGATCTTGGGCAGCGAGAGATCCGTCAGCTCGCGACAGAGGTACATCGCGATCTGGCGGGCCGTCACCAGCACCCGGCTGCGCGAGGATCCGCAGAGGTCCTCCACCGTCAGACCGAAGTAGTCCGCGGTCGCCGCCATGATGGCCGTCGCCGTGATCTCCGGAGCCGCGTCCTCGCCGCCCGGGATCAGGTCCTTCAGCACGATCTCGGTCAGTCCGAGGTCGACCGGCTGCCGGTTGAGGCTGGCGAAGGCGGTCACCCGGATCAGCGCGCCCTCCAGCTCGCGGATGTTGCGCGAGATGCGGGAGGCGATGAACTCGAGGACCTCCGGCGGGGCGTTGAGCTGCTCCTGCACCGCCTTCTTGCGGAGGATCGCGATACGCGTCTCCAGCTCCGGCGGCTGCACATCGGTGGTCAGACCCCACTCGAAACGGTTCCGCAGCCGGTCCTCCAGGGTGACCAGCTGCCGGGGCGGCCGGTCCGAGGACAGCACGATCTGCTTGTTGGCGTTGTGGAGCGTGTTGAACGTGTGGAAGAACTCCTCCTGCGTCGACTCCTTGCTCGCCAGGAACTGGATGTCGTCGACGAGCAGGATGTCCACGTCGCGGTACCGCTTGCGGAAGGTGTCGCCCTTTCCGTCGCGGATCGAGTTGATGAACTCGTTGGTGAACTCCTCGGAGCTCACGTAACGCACCCGGGTGCCCGGATAGAGGCTGCGGGCGTAGTGCCCGATGGCATGCAGCAGGTGCGTCTTCCCGAGCCCCGACTCCCCGTAGATGAAGAGGGGGTTGTACGCCTTGGCGGGTGCCTCGGCGACGGCGACGGCGGCGGCGTGCGCGAACCGGTTGGACGCGCCGATGACGAAGGTGTCGAAGAGGTACTTCGGGTTCAGCCGGGCGTCGGGCTCGCCCGGGCCGGGCGCCGGCGCGGGCTGTGCGCCCATCGGGCCGGTGGCACCGCCCGGCCGCCCGGTACCCGGACCGATCTGCCGGTGCTGGGGGGCCTGCATGTCGTGGCGCTCGGGGCGCTGCTGCTCGTAGCCCTGGCGCTCGGGCGGCTGCGACCGGTAGTCGTGCTGCTGCTGGCGGTAGTCGTGCTGCTGCTCACGCCACTGCTCCGCGGACTGGTCGCGGTCCTGGAATCCGCCGAGCCGGGGCTGCTGCCAGGGGAGGTCCTCCTGGGTGCGCGGCCACGCACCGGGCTCGGGGCGCTGCTGCTGGTAGTCGGGATAGGCAGGGCGGGCCGTCGGCATGCCGTCGTCCGAAGGCCGGTGGCCGTATCCGTCGTACGCGTCGTTGTGCTGCCGCTCGTCGTGCTGCGGCCCCTGGTAGCGGTGCTGCTGCGACTGGTGCATGGGAGGCGCCGGCGGGCTCGGCGGCTCGCCCGCCGAGTCGTCGACGGTGATCGCGATCCGGATCGGACGCCCGCACTCGCGGCTCAGCGTCTCGCTGATGAGCGGCGCGAGGCGGCCCTCCAGGACGCGCTTGCCCCACTCGTTGGGGACCGCGAGCAGCGCGGTGTCGGCCACCAGTGCGAGCGGCTGACACCGCTCGATCCACTGCTTGTCCTTGGGCTCGATACCCTGCTGGCCCTCCCCGAGCAGTTGCTCCAGCACTCGTGGCCACACTGCGGCAAGATCGGCAGGTACGTCAGCCACAAGGCACGCTCTCTCGCTGGTCCCACGAATGTGTGGTTCTCGGGACGGGATGGGTCGGGATGGGTGAGGCCCGGCAGGCGGGAAGAAAAAGAACCGGAGTCCAACCACGGTAGTCAGGCCGACCCGCGCGGTACAAGTTGTTGTCCACAGGCTGTGCACAGAGCGGGTCGCTCCGGGGCGGGTTTGACCGGATGGCGCCGCCGCGCGTACCGTGACCAGGTCGAGTTGTCGATGGCTGCTGCCGCCTGCCTCCGATGGGCAAAGATCACGATCTGTGATTGTGAAGCGGTGCACTAAGGCGTTTACGCGAGTCTCTCGTGGGCGCACGGTGACAGCCAGGCGATGTCCCGCCAACACACAATCATTTCTGGAGCCCCCGAGTGAGCAAGCGCACCTTCCAGCCGAACAACCGTCGTCGCGCGAAGACCCACGGCTTCCGGCTGCGTATGCGCACCCGTGCCGGCCGCGCGATTCTCGCGTCCCGCCGTGGCAAGGGTCGCGCCAACCTGTCCGCCTGACCGCGTACAGGTCATGACGTGCTGCCTACCGAGAATCGGCTGAGGCGGCGCGAGGACTTCGCGACCGCAGTACGTCGAGGACGCCGGGCCGGCCGCCCGCTACTCGTCGTCCATCTACGCAGCGGTGCAACGGACCCGCACGTGACTGGGGAGACTGCTCCCCCGCCGCGTGCGGGTTTCGTTGTCAGCAAAGCCGTGGGTGGAGCGGTCGTACGCACAGCCGTGAAGCGAAGGCTTCGCCATCTGGTCCGCGAACGACTGGCCATGCTGCCCCCCGGTAGCCTGGTTGTCGTACGAGCGTTGCCCGGATCGGGTGACGCCGACCATGAACAGCTGGCCCGAGACCTGGATGCCGCTCTTGAGCGGCTGCTGGGAGGGGGCGTGCGATGAAGTACCCGCTGCTGGCTCTGATCAAGCTGTATCAGTGGACGATCAGCCCGCTTCTCGGGCCTGTCTGCCGTTACTACCCGTCGTGTTCCCACTATGGATATACGGCGATCGACCGGCACGGAGCGATCAAGGGAACCGCGCTGACAGCGTGGCGCATCCTGCGATGCAATCCGTGGTCACCAGGCGGCGTGGATCACGTTCCGCCACGCAAACGCCCGCGTTGGCACGAACTGCTGCGCAGCGCCATACGCGGCAGCAAGGGCGGGGACTCCGCCGCTGCTGTGCCTCCTGAGGGGACGGTTTCCGAACCTCTCAGCCCGGCCGCAGAGACCTCGCCCAAAGCTCAAGGAGCCTGATTAGTGGACACGATTGCCAGTCTGTTCAGCTTTATCACTTACCCCGTTTCGTGGGTCATCGTCCAGTTCCACAGCCTCTACGGGGCGATCTTCGGCGATGACACGGGCTTGGCCTGGGGCCTGTCCATCGTGTCTCTGGTGGTGCTGATCCGGATCTGTCTGGTCCCGCTTTTTGTTAAGCAGATCAAGTCGACCCGGAACATGCAGGTGCTCCAGCCGAAGATGAAGGCGATCCAGGAGCGCTACAAGAGCGACAAGCAGCGTCAGTCCGAAGAGATGATGAAGCTGTACAAGGAGACGGGTACCAATCCGCTCTCCTCGTGCCTTCCCATCCTGGCGCAGTCGCCGTTCTTCTTCGCCCTGTATCACGTGCTCTCGGCTATCGCCTCGGGCAAGACGATCGGTGTCATCGACCAGCCGCTGCTCGACAGCGCCCGTCAGGCACACATCTTCGGCGCTCCGCTCGCTGCCAAGTTCACCGACAGTGCGTCCAAGGTCGAAGCACTCGGTGCGTCGCTGACCGACGTGCGAGTCGTGACCGCGATCATGATCATTCTGATGTCGGCGTCGCAGTTCTTCACGCAGCGCCAGCTGATGACGAAGAACGTCGACCTGACGGTCAAGACGCCGTACATGCAGCAGCAGAAGATGCTGATGTACGTCTTCCCGCTGATCTTCGCCGTCATGGGTATCAACTTCCCCGTCGGTGTCCTCGTCTACTGGCTGACCACCAACGTCTGGACCATGGGTCAGCAGATGTACGTGATCAACCAGAACCCGACCCCGGGCAGCAAGGCGCAGGACCACTACCTGGGGCGTGTGCTGAAGAGCATCACCACTCACGGTGAGGTGCGCGGCAGGACCAAGCGCAACACGGTCAAGCGCATCGTCTCCAAGGGTTCGGACCGCAACGACATCGAGCGGAAGTTCATCACCGGACTGGCCAAGCTCGGCTTCGTCGCCCAGGAGGACGGCACGGTGGCGAAGAGCGACACCGCTCTTGCCGAGGCCGAGGGCGGGGCCACGCAGAAGCGCCAGCAGCCCAAGCGCCAGACCAAGGCGAAGCGCCAGAGCGGTGTGGCTCAGTCCGGCGTGGCGAAGGAGACCGACTCGGACGAGTCGGAGGCCAAGACCTCGCTGGAGAAGCAGGACGCACCGCAGGACGACCAGCCCAAGCCGGCGGGCAAGCCCGCGTCCGGCTCCTCACGCCAAGCCAAGTCCGGACAGCGCAAGGGTCCGCAGCGACCCAAGCACCCGTCCAAGAAGTAAGAAGGAGTCCATCCGTGACGGAAGGCACCACCTCCACGGCCGCTGAGGGCAGCAGCGACACCTTGACCCGCCTTGAGCAGGAAGGGGAGATCGCAGCCGACTACCTTGAGGGCCTGCTCGACATCGCCGATCTCGACGGTGACATCGACATGGACGTCGAGGCGGACCGGGCCGCGGTCTCGATCATCAGCGAATCGGCACGTGAACTGCAGAAGCTCGTGGGCCGCGACGGTGAGGTGCTGGAGGCGCTCCAGGAGCTGACGCGACTGGCTGTACACCGGGAGACCGGTGACCGCAGTCGGCTGATGCTGGACATCGCGGGCTTCCGTTCCAAGAAGCGCGCGGTCCTGGCCGAGCTGGGTGCCAAGGCCGCGGACGAGGTCAAGAAGACCGGTGAACCGGTGAAGCTGGACCCGATGACGCCGTTCGAGCGCAAGGTTGTGCATGATGCGGTTGCGGCCGCGGGCCTGCGCAGCGAGTCGGAGGGCGAGGAACCCCAGCGGTTCGTCGTCGTTCTCCCGGCCTGATCGGACCCCTGTTCTGTCGGCCCCGTCTGTTCGCAGGCGGGGCCGATCTTTGTCAGCCTGATAGTCAGCCACCCACAGTGCGGTAGTGCGGTATGGAAGGACGGTTCCCGTGACGGCGGAAGTAGAGCTTCCCCAGGCGCCCGAAGAGGCGCGGGCGGTTTTCGGTGAGTTCTTCCCGGAGGCTGTCCGGTACGCGGAACTGCTTGCGGATGCCGGGGTCGAGCGAGGGCTGATCGGCCCGCGTGAGGTGCCGAGGCTGTGGGAACGGCACCTGCTGAACTGTGCGGTGCTGTCCGAAGTGGTACCTGAGGGCGTCACGGTCTGCGATGTCGGCTCCGGTGCGGGGCTCCCCGGCATTCCTCTGGCTCTGGTGCGTCCCGACTTGAAGATCACGTTGCTGGAGCCCCTGCTTCGCCGGACGAATTTCCTCCAGGAAGTCGTCGAGCTGCTGGGGCTGGACCATGTGACCGTGGTCCGAGGCCGTGCGGAGGAGGTCCTGGGGACGCTCCAGCCGGTCCATGTCGTCACGGCTCGTGCCGTGGCGCCGCTCGATCGGCTGGCCGGCTGGGGAGTGCCACTGCTTCGCCCGTACGGGGAGATGCTGGCACTCAAGGGCGATACCGCCGAGGAGGAGATCAACGGCGCTCGTGCGGCCCTGAGCAAGCTCGGAGTGGTGGACGCCGAGGTGCTCCAGGTCGGCGAAGGCGTGGTCGAACCGATGTCCACCGTGGTGCGTGTGGTGGTCGGCGAGAGCCCGGGCGGTGTGAGGTTCGCCGCAAAGCGAGCCAAGGCGGCCAGGACCAGTCGAACGCGCCGCCGACGCTGAAATCATTCGATCACGTTACGAAATCGACCGTTACATGTGGTTCGTACTGCCGCCCGCCGTCACAACGTGCGGGCAGGCAGGCGTCCCCGGTGCGGAGTGTCGTGCCTCTGTAGCTACGCTGCAGGGGCATCGTGTTTCACGTGAAACGTCGCTCTCTGCTGCATGGAATCATCGGCCGCGGTCGCGCGGCGTCCGCACCTCGCCATCGCAGGCCCGTTAGGGCTACGGAGTTGTCCACAGAAGTGGATTCATCCACAGAAGAGCGGGCCTCGCTGGTTCACGACCCCGAAAACATGGCAGGCTCAGCTCATTGCGAGCCTGAAGTCGAGGAGAGTGAATCCTTGCGGTCCGACGCCAACATCGCGGGACCGATGACCGATCCGGTCCCCGGTCCCCGAACCGAAACGACGGGGGACGGTGTTTCACGTGAAACACCGCCGCCGATGGACGACACACCCATCGGTCGTGCGGCCCAGCTGGCGGTCGAAGCTCTCGGCCGTGCCGGCGAGGGTCTGCCCCGCCCTGACCAGACGCGCGTCATGGTGGTGGCCAACCAGAAGGGTGGAGTGGGTAAGACGACCACCACGGTCAACCTTGCCGCTTCGCTTGCGCTCCACGGTGCGCGTGTGCTGGTGATCGACCTGGACCCGCAGGGGAACGCTTCCACGGCTCTGGGTATTGACCATCACGCTGAAGTCCCCTCCATCTATGACGTCCTGGTGGAGAGCATGCCGCTCTCCGACGTGGTGCAGCCCGTGCCGGACGTCGAAGGCCTCTTCTGCGCCCCAGCCACCATTGATCTCGCCGGTGCGGAGATCGAGCTGGTGTCGCTGGTGGCGCGGGAGAGTCGACTGCAGCGAGCGATCCAGGCCTACGAGCAGCCGCTGGATTACATCCTCATCGACTGCCCGCCTTCGCTCGGTCTGCTGACGGTCAATGCGATGGTCGCGGGCGCTGAAGTCCTGATCCCGATCCAGTGTGAGTACTACGCGCTGGAGGGGCTCGGGCAGCTACTGCGGAACGTCGACCTCGTCCGGGGACACCTGAACCCCGAGCTGCATGTGTCGACGATCCTGCTCACCATGTACGACGGCAGGACCAGGCTCGCTTCCCAGGTGGCGGAGGAGGTGCGCAGCCACTTCGGTAAGGAGGTGCTGCGCACGAGCATTCCTCGTTCGGTTCGGATCTCGGAGGCGCCGAGTTACGGACAGACCGTGCTGACCTACGACCCTGGTTCCAGCGGGTCGCTGTCGTATCTCGAAGCAGCTCGTGAGATCGCCCTGCGGGGGGTCGGGGTGCACTATGAGGCCCAGCATGCCCAGCTGGGCACCGGGAACAGCCAGCAGAACATTTCGGAGGGGATCCAGTGAGTGAGCGTCGTAGAGGGTTGGGGCGTGGGCTCGGCGCGCTGATTCCCGCTGCCCCGCAGGAACGTCAGGTCCCGGCCGCAGGAGCGGGCCAGGGTCCATCGGGTTCGGGTGCGGTGCCGGTGATGACGGCCGAGCGAGGGGTGGCCGCCGCGAAGGTGACCACGCTCGCCTCTGCTCCCACTGTCCCTGAGCCGAGTGGCCCTGTCGCGGAACCCGAAGCCTCCTCGGAAGCGGCGGACGCCGCGGGAGCGTACTTTGCCGAGGTTCTACTCGGCTCCATCACTCCGAACCCTCGCCAGCCCCGCGAGGTGTTCGACGAGGATGCGCTCGCCGAGTTGGTCACCTCCATCAAGGAGGTGGGTCTGCTCCAGCCCGTCGTCGTGCGGAAGCTGGGACCGGAGCGCTACGAGCTCATCATGGGCGAGCGGCGCTGGAGGGCCTGTCGAGAGGCGGGTCTGGAGCGGATCCCGGCCATCGTCCGGGCCACGGACGACGAGAAGTTGCTCCTGGACGCGCTCCTGGAGAATCTTCACCGGGCTCAGCTGAACCCGTTGGAGGAGGCAGCCGCGTACGACCAGCTGCTCAAGGACTTCAAGTGCACGCATGACCAGCTGGCCGATCGGATCGGGCGGTCCCGTCCGCAGGTGTCGAACACACTGCGCCTGCTGCGGCTCTCTCCGCCGGTGCAGCGCAGGGTCGCTGCCGGGGTGCTGTCGGCCGGTCATGCCAGGGCGCTGTTGTCCGTGGACGACTCCGAGGAGCAGGACCGGCTGGCTCATCGCATCGTGGCCGAAGGGCTCTCGGTGCGCGCGGTCGAGGAGATCGTGACGCTGATGGGCTCCCGTCCCGCGAGCACTTCCAAGTCCAAGGGTCCCCGGGCCGGCGGCCGGCTGTCGCCGGCCCTGTCCGATCTTGCCTCCAGGCTCTCGGACCGCTTCGAGACCAGAGTGAAGGTCGACCTCGGACAGAAGAAGGGAAAGATCGTCGTCGAGTTCGCGTCGATGGAGGATCTCGACCGCATTCTCGGCAGCTTGGCGCCGGGTGAAGGCCGAGTGCTGGAACGGCGCCTTTCCGAGGAGCCGGCCGAGGGCGACGAGGCCTGACATCCGCTGATACTGCCTTGGGGCGGGCTGTGTTCCGGTGTATACCGGAACACAGCCCGCCCTTTGCTCTCTCACGGTGTCGGCTTCATCTCCGGGTGGATACGATTCGTTCTGGTATGACACATCCAGCTTGATCCACCTCGGCGGAGGGAGGGCCATGCGATCAGTGAGCCGCAGCCGACTGGTCACAGTAGGGCTGGGCCTGGGGGCTGTCGGAGGTTTCGTCGGCGGCCTGCTCCGTGAACGGAGCGCACTGACCGCCGCACGCGATGCGGCGGGCGAAGGAAGCGAGGAACAGCCTTCATGGGACGGCGGCTCGTACCGCTCACACTGGATAACCTTCCCGATCTCCCCAAGCGCTGCCGCTCGTGTGTCTTCTGGGAACTTGATCCGGTCAGTGGGGAAGCTGCGCTAAAGGCCGGAACCCCGGAGCTGGAGAAGGAGGCTTGGATCTCGGCTGTCCTGCTGGAGTGGGGATCCTGTGGGCGCGTCGTCTACGTGGACGATGTGCCGGTCGGCTTCGTTCTCTACGCGCCACCCGCGTATGTCCCGCGCTCGACGGCCTTCCCCACCAGCCCTGTCTCGCCCGACGCCGTGCAGTTGATGACTGCCTTGATCATGCCTGGGTATCAGGGTCAGGGGCTGGGGCGAGTCCTGGTGCAGACCGTTGCCAAGGATCTGCTGCGCCGTGGATTCAAGGCGATCGAGGCGTTCGGAGATGCCCGGTGGAAGGAACCGGCCTGTGTGCTTCCGGCCGACCATCTGCTGGCAGTGGGCTTCAAGACCGTACGCCCTCATCCGGTTCATCCACGGCTGAGATTGGAGCTGCGCACGACGCTTTCTTGGAAGGAAGACGTCGAACTGGCTCTGGACCGGCTGCTGGGTGCCGTGCAGAAGGAGCCCGCACTGCGACCGCTGTGATTCAAGAACCCATGAGAACGTGAAACGGGCCCATCCTCAGGGGATGGGCCCGTTTCACGTGAAACAGCGGAACCATGGTCCTACTCGGCGATGAAGCCTTCGAGGTCACGGAGGATCGCGGCCTTCGGCTTGGCACCGACGATGGTCTTGGCGACCTCGCCACCCTGGTACACGTTCAGCGTCGGGATGGACATCACGCCGTACTTGGCAGCGGTGGCCGGGTTCTCGTCGATGTTGAGCTTGACGATCTCGATCTTGTCGCCGTGCTCTGCCGCGATCGCCTCCAGGGAGGGGGCGATCTGGCGGCACGGGCCGCACCAGGCGGCCCAGAAGTCCACCAGCACGGGCTTGTCGCTCTTCAGGACGTCCTCATCAAAGGAGTCGTCAGTCACGTTCTTCAGGGCGCCGGCCACGGCGGCCTCCTTAACTTCGTGGGATGTGGGGTGGGAGACGTGGATCAGACGGTGGCCGCAGCGGCCTTCTCGTCGTCGGCGAGCGCGGCAAGGAATCGCTCGGCGTCGAGTGCGGCGGAGCAGCCGGTGCCGGCAGCGGTGATGGCCTGCCGGTAGGTGTGGTCGACGACATCGCCGGCGCCGAAGACACCGGTCAGGTTGGTGCGCGTGGAAGGAGCGTCGACCTTGAGGTAGCCCTCGTCGTCGAGGTCGAGCTGCCCCTTGAAGAGCTCGGTGCGGGGGTCATGGCCGACGGCGATGAAGAGGCCGGTGACCGCGAGCTCTGAGGTCTCGCCGGTCTTGGTGTTGCGCAGGGTCAGGCCGGAGAGCTTCTGCTCGCCCTGGACCCCGGCCACCTCGCTGTCCCAGGCGAACTTGATCTTCGGGTCGGCGAAGGCGCGGTCCTGCATGGTCTTCGAGGCACGCAGCGAGTCGCGGCGGTGGACGATGGTGACCGACTTGGCGAAACGGGAGAGGAAGGTCGCCTCCTCCATGGCAGTGTCGCCGCCACCGACCACCGCGATGTCCTGGTCCTTGAAGAAGAAGCCGTCACACGTGGCACACCAGGAGACGCCGCGTCCGGAGAGGGCATCCTCGTTCGGCAGACCGAGCTTGCGGTGCTGCGAGCCGGTGGTGACAATGACGGCCTTGGCGCGGTGCACGGTGCCGGCCGTGTCGGTGACAGTCTTGATGTCCCCGGTGAGATCGACGGCGACCACATCGTCGGGAACGAGTTCGGCTCCGAAGCGCTCTGCCTGGGCGCGCATGTTGTCCATGAGCTCGGGGCCCATGATCCCGTCCTGGAAGCCGGGGAAGTTCTCCACGTCGGTGGTGTTCATCAGAGCGCCACCAGCGGTGACGGCGCCCTCGAAGACCAGCGGCTTCAGCGACGCACGCGCGGTGTAAAGGGCGGCGGTGTAGCCCGCAGGGCCGGAGCCGATGATGATCACATTACGGACGTCGCTCACGGGTTTCTTCCTCGTCTCTGCAGACTGCCTACTGTCCACGCCTACTGGGGTCGGTTCTACGACTCTCACCCCACCCAACGGATCCTACGGGGCGTGCATTCCCGACGTGCCGGGGCGGCGACGGGCACGATCCTCAGGGGCGGGAGTAGGTGCGGGTCAGGAGCAGCCGGCCCTTGCCGGCGGGGTCTGCATGGACGCAGCTCGCATCGACGACGTAAGCCTGGACGAGGGCGGCGTCGGTCCCGTGGGGCAGAACGACGAGAAATGCGTCCGTGCCCTCATAGGTGCCCTTCTCAATGGCGAGAGCCGCAGTCTTCCGTCCGGTGCCCTGTTGCACGCAGGCAGGCACGGATACGACGGGTGCCTCCAGAGGCGTGGTGGGGGATGCGGACGCGGGAGGCGCGCTCTCCGGTGTCGAATCCATACCGACTGAGGGCGCCCGCTTGTCGTCGCCCGAGCTCTTTGTGGAGGGGGCGCCCGCAGGGCTCAGAAGTGTCTGCACGCGTCCGCTGAGGGGAGAGCCCGAGAACGTGCTCGGGTCCTTCTCCGCAGCGCTCACGCCTGCGTCTGCCGCCTTGGCGGCTGATGAGTTCTGGGATGTCTGGATCGCCTGCAGCATGAGGACGCTCACGCCGACCAGTGCGGCACCGAGCACAGTGCCGAGGGCGATGGTGCGTCGCCGTCGTGTTGATCGGCGGCTGGGGCCTGTAGCGGCTCGGCCGTGCCCCGCGGGACGGCTCGCAGGCTTGGAGTGGGTCTCTTGGGTCCCTACGTCCAGGTCTCCGGCTGGCCGCTCCTGTTCCCCATCCGTCTCTGTTTCACGTGAAACATCTGCCGCCCCACCCGGTGCCGAGGCGTCGTGAAATGCCTCGGCGGCGAGCGCTGCGTCGATGCGGTCCGCGATGTCGTCAGGCATCCGCATCGCGCCAGGCAGTTCGCCGAGCAGCCCACGGATCTCTTCCAGGGAGGCTCGGACATCACTGCAGAGCTCGCAGCCGTCCACGTGGTGGCTTACCTGCGCCGTACGGGAAGGAGGGAGCAGCCCTTCGGTGAGGTCGGAGATCTCTGAGACGTCCGGGTGCTGTGTCGTGTCGGTCGTCGATGTCATGTGCGCCCACCTCCGCCCTTCACTCCAGCAGGATCGTTGGTCCCTGCGTCCCTCGGTCTTGATGCCGGTGGGACGGATGCCCGTTGGGTCTGGTTCCTTCCCGGGTCGAGTGCACCGCTTTCTCCGCCCGCGCCGCGCAGATGGGAGAGGAGCGGAGCGAGTCTGGCCCGGCCCCGCGCGCAGCGGCTCTTCACGGTTCCGGTGGGCACATCGAGGATGCGGGCTGCCTCCGCCACGGGGTAGCCCTGCATGTCCACCAGGACCAGTGCGGCGCGCTGCTCGGCGGGAAGAGTGGCGAGGGCTGCCAGAAGCTCTCGGTGCAGATCCTGGCGTTCGGCGGGCGCTTCGGCGGACTCGTGGGGCTCAAGGAGCTGTTCGAGCCGCTGGGTGTCGTCGACGGGGGAAGTCTTGCGTGACGCTGCCTTGCGGACCCGGTCCAGGCAGGCGTTGACGGTGATGCGGTGCAGCCAGGTGGTGACGGCTGACTGGCCGCGGAAGGTGTGGGCGGCACGGAAGGCGGAGACCAAGGCGTCCTGAACTGCGTCGGCGGCTTCCTCCCGGTCGCCCAGGGTCCGTAGTGCGACGGCCCAGAGCCGGTCACGGTGGCGTCGTACGAGCTCACCGAAAGCGTCCGGTTCACCGGCTACATGGCGAGCGAGGAGGTCTGAGTCGCTGAACGGCTCCGACGGCTCGACGGCCACCTCCCCCTCCCTCCCTCTGTGCGTCAGGTGCGTCTGTCTATCACGATTCAGGCACCCGAGGTCAGAGGGCTGAGGAACCCCAGTCGGAGTCCGGCAGCCGCCGTAGTGGTCCCTGATCGCGTAACAGGCCGGCAAGGGAACGAGTCCCTTGCCGGCCTGTTCGTCAGCCGAGTACGGAGATTTCCGAGATGCCGCCACGGAAGGAGTTTGCCGACCCGTCCGGTGGGAGCTCGGTGATGTGGATCAGGATGTAGCGGGTGCGTACCGGTTCCGCGAGCTTCTGCTCCAGGCTCTCCCCAGCCGTGCCGAGCTTGGTGAGTCGCTGCGGGAAATCGGAGAGGGACGAGGGTGCGGATGCGCTCTTGTCCGCGGCGAGCACCTCGGCCTTCTGCCCGCTGCGATACATCTCGATCTTGATGGTGCTGACGTCCTGCACGCTGCCGAGATCAACGACTATGCCGCTCCCCTGCTTGCGGTTGGGGAGGTTCCCGAAGTTCGCGTAGCCCTGGTACTGCGGAGTGATCCAGGCGGTGTCCGACTTGCCGTCCACGGCGTTCGGCACGTCCTCCTGCTTTATCCCGGAGCCGCTGGGCATGAACTCCGTCGCGCCCTTGATCCGCAGCGGTTCGGCCGGTGGAGCAGGACGCTTGTCCCCGTTCTCAGGGTTGGTCTGGGTGACGCCGGGGTCACCCGGGTCGTTGTCGCGGTCGAGAAGTGTCTCCGCGAGTTGCCAGCTGCCCAGACCCAGAGCTGCGATCAGCAGTGCGGAGACGGCCCATTTCAGAACCTTGCCGGTGCGGCTCTGGAGCGGCGCGGGAGGTGAGGGGAGTACGGGCTGGGTCACATGTCCGCCGGGATGGGCGGCCGGGCGTCCGAAGCTGCCCTGCTGGTAGGTCGTGCGCTGGTACTCGGGCGGCGCTGTGAACGTGGGCTCGGGCGGACGGATGCGGGGCATCGCGGCGACTGCCTTGGCGAGCTCGTCAGGGGTGGTGCACGGCTGTTCCTGCCGGGACGCAGTGGCCCCGTCATTGGCCAGCGCGCGCATGGCCAGTTCGGAGAGACCCCGGTGCACGCCGGCCCGCACCTGGTCGGGGGCGATCAGCCCCACGCCCTTGGGCAGTCCGGAGAGGCCGTATGCGTCGTTCTCGTACGGCCAGCGCTGTGTCAGAGCGGCGTAGAGCAGCGCACCGATCGCCTCGGTGTCCGCGCGCTGCGGACCGTCTGCGGTGATGCCCCGCAGGGCGGCGTTCACGGCGAGGCCGCGGATCCGGTACTGGCCGGTCGAGCTGCGCAGTACCGCCCCCGGGGTGAGCCTCAGATGCGCGAGGCCTTCGCGGTGTGCGGCTGCCATGGCTTGGGAGATCTGGCTGACAAGTTGATAGGCGTCGTGGGCGTCCATGGGGCCGGCAGCCAGCAGAGCCGTGAGCTCGGTGGCGTCGGGGAGCCATTCGTGCACCACGTAGACGAGATCGTCCTCTTCGACTGCGTCGAGCACCTGGACGAAGCGCGGATCCCCCAACAGTGCCGAGGACCGTGCTGCGGCCAGCACGGAACGGGCTCGCGGGTGGTCAGCGGGGAGCAGATGGACGCCCACCGCACGACGCAGCTTCTCGTCGACAGCACGCCAGCTGCTGAATCCGTCCAGACGGGTGACGCACTCCTCCAGTCGGTAGCGTCTGGCAAGTTTGTGGCCGCTGTGCAGATCCGGGGTCGCCGGGGTGGCATCCGAGCTGCTCCGCTCACCATCTGCGTCCTCGGGGTCTGTGGCCGCCGATTCCTGCGCTTCTGCCGTCCCGTCGGTCGTGGCCTCGTCCGCCTTGGCGGCCAGCGACTCATCGCCGCTGTTGTCGGCCACGTCGACGGCAGCCGTGCTACGTTCCGCCACCGTCGTTCCTGCCTCCCCATCCGTTGAGCGATGTCAGCCAGCCCTGCACAGTCACGCCAATTGTGCCCACACTCCAGCGCTATGCACGACACACGGAGACCGACGATGGTTGTGCGGGCCGGTGTGACTCAGCGTCCGAGCCGTCCCCGGACCATTCCGACCATGCCGTTGATCTCTTCGATCCGCATGCGCTTCGCGGCGACGAAGAAGACCCCCAGCAGTACGGTGCCACCGCAGATCAGGGCGATCAGCGAACCGAAGGCCCCCTCTCCCAGGCCCAGGAGCAGCGCGAAACCCACGCCGCCGCCGAGAATCGCCGCAGGGATCGCCGCGAGGCAGAGGCGGGCGTAGGTACGGACGACATGGGCGCCGTCCAGGTCGCCACCCAGCCGGTTGCGAAGCCTGCGCCAGGCGACGCCCACACCGACGGCGTAGGCCAGCCCATAGGCGCCCGCCATGCCGACGACTGCCCACTCGGCCGGAAGGAGGGCGAAGCAGAGAGCGGAGGCGGCAGCGTTGACCCCGGCGACGATGACCGTGTTGTAGAACGGCGTGCGGGTGTCCTCGTACGCGTAGAAGCCACGGAGCACGACGTACTGGACGGAGTACGGGATGAGGCCGAGGGCGAACGCCATCAGGATGAAGCCCATGGACCTGGCGGCCTCGGTGCCGCTGGAGGAGTAGAGCAGCGTGCACATCGGGACGCCCAGTGCGAGGAACGCGAAGGCGACCGGCACGATGGCCACGGCCGAGTTGCGCAGTCCCTGCGAGATGTCGTCACGGACGGCACCGGGGTCGTTGTCGTGGGCGGCGCGGGAGATACGGGGCAGCAGGGCCGCCATGACCGAGACGGTGATGATTGCCTGCGGCATGCCCCAGATCAGCTGGGCATTGGAGTAGGCGAGAAAACCTGCGCCGTTCCGGTCGGAAGCCTTGCCGGCCGCGGTCGCGAGCTGCGTGACCACCAGCACACCGGCCTGGTTGGCGAAGACGAAGAGCACGGTCCACTTGGCCAGCTTGACCGTCTTGCCGAGACCGTGGCCCTTCCAGTCGAAGCGCGGACGGAAACGGAAACCGGCTTCGCGCAGGTACGGAATCATCGCCAGAGCCTGGACCACCAGGCCCAGCAGGGTCCCGATGCCCAGCAGCCGCACGCCCTCCGGCGGAATCGTCTCCACACCCATGTGGGATTCGGCGGAGGTGCCGTAGACCCAGATGAACATGCCGAACGTGAAGATCATGACGATGTTGTTGAGGACCGGGGTCCACATCATCGCGCCGAACTTTCCGCGGGCGTTGAGGATCTGGCCCATCACCACGTGCACGCCCATGAAGAAGATGGTCGGCAGGCAGTACCGGGCGAAGGTGGTGGCCACGTTGTCGGCCGCTGGATCGTTCGCGATCGTGCTGGACATCAGATGGATCAGCAACGGAGCGGCGAAGACCGCAATCGCGACGATCACACCGAGCGCCACCATCACGAGCGTGAGCAGCCGGTTGGCGTATGCCTCGCCGCCGTCCTCGTCGTCCTTCATGGAACGGACGAGCTGAGGGACGAAGACCGAGTTGAGCCCGCCACCCACGGTGAGGATGTAGATCATCGTCGGCAGGGTGTAGGCGATGGTGAAGCTGTCACCCAGCAGCGCCGCTCCGAGCGCGGCGGTGATCACCAGGCTGCGCACGAATCCGGTGAGCCGGGACACCAGGGTGCCGGCCGCCATCACTGCGCTGGACTTCAGCAGGCCGGAAGCCCGGCCGCCGGACTTCGGCGGTGCGGGCACCGGGGCCGGTTCGGGCTCGGACGGAGCGGGGGACCCGGCCGGACCTTCCTGGTCCCGGAACAGATGGGCGAAGGCATCGGGTTCTTCGCGATGCTCCGACGCCTGGGTGACGAGGTCGTCGACCCCGACGAACTGGGTGGTCGCCGGGTCCTCTCCGTACGGAAGGTGCCGGGACGGACCGGCGGGCTCGGGCGGCGGGGTCTGCGCCCAGATCCGTGGGTCGGGTGGGTACTGCGCCGCGGGAGGCTGCTGGTACAGCGGCTGCGGCTGCTGGTACGTGCCGGGGGGCGGTGGCGGGTGAGCGGCGCGGTCGTACAGCGCCTCGGCCACCGGGTCCTGAGCGGAGAGGTCGTGAGCACGGTAGGGATCGCGGTCGTACGCGTCCTGGACGTACGGATCGGGCATCGGTGGCACCTGGCCCGGGGGCCCGCCGGAAGATCCAGCTCCGCCCGTACCCTGACCGCGGTCACCGTCGTACGGCGCGTTCATCGAAACCCCACCTCATCGTCCCCGGCCGACCGGCCACGACAGACATCGCTCAACGGTTTACTTTCTCACCCGTGCCCGACGGGTCCCCGCTTTCCGGACCGGTGTCCGGCGCCGGGTCACTCGGCTGCTCGGGTTCACCGCCGTCGCCTCCGGGCGGGTCGCTCGCGTGGGTCCGCTTGCGATGGGTGTACATCCTGATGCCTGCGAGGACCAGCAGCAGCAGTCCACCGGCGATCACGAGCAGCACGGTCGGCGTGACCTCGGAGACCTTCACCGTGAAGACCATCTTTCCGCCGTACGGCGTACCGTCCTCGGTGTAGAGCTGCGCGGTCATCTGTACCTGGCCGTTGGCGTTCGCCGCGGCGTTGAACTTCACGGCCTGGCTGTGGCCGGCGGCGATCCGGATCGGCTGTTCCGCCACTCCACCGCCGTTATTCAGCCTGAGCCGTGTCGCGTTCTCCGACTTCAGCCGGAGAACCAGATGGTCGACGCCCTGCAGCAGCTTGTTCTGCACGGTCACCGGGATCGTGGCGCTGCGGCCGGAGAGCGTGACGTCCGACTTGGAGATGAGCTGCACCTCGTTGGAGAGGCTCTGCAGGTACGTACGTACCGAGTCCCGGTACCGCTGCGCCTCCAGCGGCTTGCCACGCCACGACGTCGACATGGACCGGTTGATCGCATTGCCGAAGGGCGTCACCACTCGCTCCGGCTGGGTCAGGATGACCTGGAAGCTGTTGAGTGAGGCCTGGGTCGCCTTGATGTCCTGGAAGGCCTGGGTGGGCAGCTCCTGGCTGCGCAGCTTCCTCGGGTACTGGGACGCCCTGGGAACCCTCGTCGTCGCCCGTGCATCGGGTTTTGCCTTGGCCGCGCCCACCAGGTCCAGCGACTGCGTCCAGCGTTCGTCGTTGAGGGCCTGCAGGGCGCTTGCCATCGACTGCGCCTGAGCAGAGGTCGGCATCCGCTGCGGCGCGACGACGATGCTGCGGTCGGCGTCCGTGTCCTGTTCGGTCAGCGCGAGAGTCGTGGCGAGGAACTTCTGAACGGCGAGGGTGGACTCCCCCGGCTGCGACATGTCGCCCTCGAACGCCTTGGAGAGCCGGGAGTCGGCGACCACAGCGGTGGTACCGCCACCGATCGGCCGGGCTGCGGTCGGTGTGTACAGCAGCCCCCCTGTCTCCTGGAGACTGTCGCTGCGGGCGATCACGTTGTGGGCACCGGCCGATGTGGCGACATCGACGATCGACGGGTCGATCGCGCCGTCGACCGGCCACGCGAAGTCGGTGGACGGCTTCACGTGCAGGATGGTGTCCACCGTCTTGCCGGCCACCTCGGTGGCGGTCTGCAGGTGGCTGAGAGTCCCCGAGACGTTCTTGCCGCGGTGCGCGATGGAGGCCAGGTCGGGGTCGGCGAACGGCAGGGCCACGACCTTGCCGTCCGTCACCGCCGCACCGAGCGAGGTGAGCCACTGCTTGGCGACGGCCTGGTTCTTCCCGGGCACGGTGGTGTCGCCGGATTTGACGCGGTAGTTCCCCGTCATCGCGTCGGCGGCGGCCAGCAGATCCGGATCGATGACCCAGGTCACCGGGAGGTTGCTGCCCAGCGAGACCATCTGTCCGAGGCGACCGCCCGGAGCGAGCTCGGCCGCCAGCTTGTCGTCCGCGAAGACCGGTGTCTGCTGTTCGTCGGAGCCGGTCTCCGCGGTGACGTGGGCCGATGCGATCAACGGCCACATGAAGGAGATCCGGGTCCTGGTGTCGCTCTCCTCCTCCTGCCAGGGAAGGAAGGTGCGCTGGATGCCCAGTACCTGCTCGTACGGGGCGTGGGAGGTCTGTCCGGACAGCGAGACACCGAATTGGTAGACACCCGCGTCGTCGAGTCCCAGCTTGCCGACAGGTACGGACAGCGTGAAGTCCTGGCTGACCCCGGACGGCAGTTTTGCGATCTTCAGTGTGTACTTGCCGCCGATCGCCGCCGGATCGCTCCCGGGCACATACCCGGTGCGCTCGGCGGAGGCGTCGATCGAGGTCCTGCCGAAGAGCCTCGGCCCCACCCGCAGATCGACCCGGGCGTGGGTCACCGTCTCCTTGCCCCGGTTGATCAGAGTGCCGGAGACGGTGAGGGTGTCGCCCTTGACCGGGGCGCTCGGAGCCAGGGAGTCGAGGGACACATCGACGGTGCTGGAGCCGGTCGGAGTCTTGTTCGTCTCGCCGGCCTGGGCCGCAGGGGCAGCCGCGCCGGCCAGCAGGGTGGCGACAAGTGGCGCTGAGATGATCAAGGAGGCTGTGCGCCGCAGCCACCGGCGAGCAGGAGAACGAGTGATCCCCTGGATGTCTGCCGCCTCGGCCACGCGCCTACCTGTCCCTCGTCGTCGTCAGCTGCTGTCGATGATTGTTGGTTGCTGCGTCCCCGCATGGTAACGATGTGCGCGAGGGCAGAGTGCTGGGGTGTGCACTACATGATCGGGAGAGTCTCGCAGGGCGGAGACAAACGATGACGCCCGGGCCGGTTTGGGCACGTACCCTTTTCTGTTGTGCCGAACGCCAATGAAGAGAATCCCAGCGCCCTGACCCAGGTGCAGCACCGCGCAGTCAGCGAACTGCTGCGGGTCTCCCCGGTCGCCGACGACCTCGCCCGCCGTTTCCAGGATGCCGGATTCAGCCTCGCCCTGGTCGGCGGCTCGGTTCGGGACGCGCTTCTCGGCAGGCTCGGGAACGACCTGGACTTCACTACCGATGCCCGGCCCGAGGACGTACTGAAGATTGTGCGCCCGTGGGCCGACTCGGTGTGGGAGGTCGGTATCGCCTTCGGCACGGTGGGCTGTCAGAAGAACGGCTATCAGATCGAAGTCACCACATATCGGTCGGAGGCGTACGACCGGACCTCGCGCAAACCCGAGGTCTCCTACGGCGACTCCATCGAGGAAGACCTTGTGCGCCGCGACTTCACGGTCAACGCCATGGCCGTCGCGCTGCCGCAGAAGGAATTCATCGACCCGCACGGCGGTCTCGAGGACCTGGCGGAGCGCGTGCTGCGTACCCCCGGGACCCCCGAGGACTCCTTCTCCGACGATCCACTGCGCATGCTGCGTGCTGCGCGCTTTGCCGCGCAGCTGGACTTCGAGGTAGCTGCCGAGGTCGTCACGGCGATGACGGAGATGGCGGACCGTATCGAGATCGTCTCCGCCGAGCGGGTCCGTGAGGAGCTCAACAAGCTCCTGCTCTCCAAGCACCCCCGTCAGGGGCTGACTCTCCTGGTCGATACGGGACTGGCCCAGCAGGTGCTGCCGGAGCTGCCCGCACTGAGGCTGGAGAGTGACGAGCATCACCGCCACAAGGACGTCTATGAGCACTCGCTGACTGTCCTGGAGCAGGCGATCGATCTGGAGGAGGACGGGCCGGACCTGATTCTGCGGCTCGCCGCGCTGTTCCATGACATCGGTAAGCCGCGGACCCGGCGCTTCGAGAAGGATGGACGCGTCTCGTTCCATCACCACGAAGTGGTGGGCGCCAAGATGACGAAGAAGCGCATGACCGAGCTCAAATACTCCAATGACGCGGTCAAGGACGTCTCGAAGCTGGTGGAACTGCATCTGCGCTTCCATGGGTACGGCGACGGGGAGTGGACCGACTCCGCGGTCCGCCGCTACGTCCGTGATGCGGGCCCGCTGCTGGAGCGGCTGCACAAGCTGACCCGGTCGGACTGCACTACGCGGAACAAGCGCAAGGCCGGTGCTCTCTCACGGACCTATGACGCACTCGAGGAGCGCATCGCCCAGCTGAAGGACCAGGAAGAGCTGGATGCCATCCGGCCCGATCTGGACGGCAACGAGATCATGCGGACGCTTGGTGTCGGTCCGGGTCCGGTGATCGGCAAGGCGTACGCGTTCCTGCTGGAAATGCGACTGGAGAACGGTCCGATGGACCACGACGCGGCGGTCGCGGAGCTCAAGAAGTGGTGGGCCGCGCAGAACTGAGAGTGGGGCCCAGGTGATGTTTCACGTGAAACATCACCTGGGC
>NZ_JBHVWN010000038.1:0-58776 GCF_042882275.1 Streptomyces sp. NPDC058231
GGCCGGCCGCGGGTGTCCCGCAGCTCCTGACCTGCTCCGGGACACCGGCCCCGAGCGTCTGTCCGAGGGTGCCGAGCAGCCCGGACAGCCGGCGCCGGTCCGCCGGGCCCAGTCCGGCGAGCAGCTCCCGCTCCTGCGCGGACCGTACGGCGTGGACCCGGTCGGCCAGCTCGACGCCCTCGGGGGTGAGACACAGCCGGACGATCCGGCGGTCGTCGGCGTCGCGCTCCCGCCGGATCAGGCCCGCGGCCTCCAGCCGGTCCGCGTGCTGGGTCAGACCACCCGCGCGGACCGGGCCGGCCGCCGCCACCTCGCCCATCGTCCGCCGATAGGGCTCACCCGCGTCGCGGAGTGCGGCGAGGACGTCGTATGCGGGCAGGCTGATGCCGTACTCGCGGACGGTCCTGCTGACGAGTGCCTGATGGCGCACGGCGCAGTCGCTCAGCCTGGCGAACAGCGAAGCGGGGGAGTCGTCCGCGCCGGGCTTCGGGGGCGCCGGGTGCCGCGCTTCCCGGTGTACGGGCTCCGCCTCGGGTGCGGCGAGTCGCGGCACCCGCGCGCCGGCCTGGGCCGGGCCTTCCCCGTACGCACGGTCGGAGGCGTCCTGGCCCGCGGCCACCGGGCCCGGCGGCCGGGCAGGCGCGTCGCCGAGAGCGTCGCCGAAAGCGGTGGTGAGCACATCGGCGAGCGCGGGGGCGAGCTCGCCGGTCGGAACGGACGCCGCCGGTTCGTGTGCGAAGACATAGCGTTCCATGATCACGCCGAAGAGGACGCTGCGGATCACGGCGGCGCGCACATCCGCCTCCGCCGAGTCGCCGAGCAGGCGAGCAAGAGGCTCGCCGACCTGCTTCTCCAGGATCGTACGGAGCAGCTCGGCGCTCGGTGGATGACTGACGGCCGAGCGGATCAGCGCCGGCCAGGGATCATGGGCCGGCAACCGGTCCCACCGGTCCAGGTAGGCGCGGGCCAGGCCGGCGGGGAGATCGCCGGTGCTGTCGGCCGCGAGCACCTCGGCGGTGACCCCCGTCCCGCCGCCGACCGCCTCGCGGAACAGGCCGTCCTTGGTGCCGAAGTACGCCATCACCAGGCCCGGTGCCACTCCGGCCTCGGCCGCGATGGCGCGGACGCCGACCCCTTTGTAGCCGTGCGCGCCGAACAGCCGGCGGGCGGCGTCGAGGACCGCCCTGCGGTTGCCCTCAGGGTCATGGGAGCCGGGGCGGCGCGGCGCGGACACCGGTCGGCCGGATTCCTGTCCGGCCCCTGGCGTGGGCGTTCCGGCAGGTCCGCGGCGGGATGTGTTCTCTGCTTCCACGTCCTTACATTAAACGAGTGTTCATAAAAACAGTCGTTCAAAAATGGTCACATCACGTGAACGGGACCGCTTCGGAGAGTGAGCGGCAGCCCGCTGCCGCCGCGCCGTACCGCGATGATCTCGGCCATGATCGACACGGCGGTCTCCTCGGGACCCCGCCCGCCGAGATCGAGCCCGACCGGCGAGCGCAGCCGCGCCAGTTCCGCCTCGGTCGCCCCGGCCGCACGCAGTCGCGCGAGCCGGTCCTCGTGGGTGCGGCGACTGCCCATGGCCCCCACGTAACCGGCCCGGCTGCGCAGGGCGAGCCCGAGCACGGGTACGTCGAACCGGTTGTCATGCGTCAGCACGCATACCGCGGTAGCCGCGTCGACCCGCTCCTCGTGAGTACGGAACCAGCGGTCGGGCCGGTCGGTGACGACCTCGTCGGCGCCCGGGAAGCGCTCGGCCGCCGCGAAGGCGGGCCGGGCGTCACAGACCGTCACCCGGTGTCCGAGTGTGGCGCCGATGGCCGCCAGAGGGCGGGCGAACTCGGCCGCGCCGAAGACCAGCAGCAGTGGCCGGGGGGCGAAGGACTGCACCAGAAGCCGGCGCCCCGGCCCGCAGGCGACCTCGGCGGAACCGTCGTTTCCGCAGGTCACGAGCCCGCTCATGGCCCGTCCCAGCATGCCTTCGGCGGCCAGGGCCGCCGCTCGGTCCGTGCCCGGATCCCCGAGCGAGCCGGTCACCGCGCCGCCGCCCACGGCCAGCGCGTCTCCGCTGTCGACCCGCGTGACCAGGGCCGCCGGGACTCCGGCCGCGAGATCGGCGGCGAGCCGGCTGAGCGGTACCTCGGGGCCCACCTCACGGATCAGTACCTCGATCGTGCCGCCGCAGGTCAGGCCCACCGCGAAGGCGTCCTCGTCGCCGACCCCCCAGCGTTCCACGGTCGGTGCGGCGCCCGCGAGCACCTCCTCCGCGACCGCGCAGGCCGCGGCCTCGACGCAGCCGCCGGAGACGCTGCCGACGACACGGCCGTCCTCGGCCACCAGCATCGAGGCGCCGGGTTCGTGCGGCGCCGAGCCCCAGGTCCGCACCACGGTCGCCATGGCGAAGCGGGTTCCGGAGCGCTGCCAGGTGGCTGCCTGCTCGATGACGTGTCGCATATCGCTCTCCTCGGGCCATGAAATCTCGGGCAGCCTCTTGCCAAGGAGAAACTTTAGTGTAAATCATTTCAGGTGCTAGATAGATCTGCGCGTGACGATTGCCACGGCGCGACGACAACCCGAGAGGCCCGGTGGCAGCAGGTTGAAACCCACATCCTTCGACTACACCGTCCCCAGCACCGTCGGCGAGGCGGTCGCCCTGCTCGCCGATGAGGAGCGGGAGGCCAAGGTCGTTGCGGGGGGCCAGTCCCTGATCCCCATGCTGAACATGCGTCTCGCCAGGCCGGAGGTGCTCGTGGACATCTCCCGCATCCCCGAGCTCGGCCGGCTGCGGGTGGACGAGTCGGGCAGCCTCCGTGTCGGAGCGGCCGTCCGGCAGGCCCGCGCCGCGGCCGACACCGAGGTACGGGGCGGATGGCCGCTGCTGGCCGCGGCGATCGAGCACATCGGACATCCGCAGATCCGCAACCGCGGCACCGTCTGCGGCAGCCTCGCCCATCACGACCCGGCCGCCGAGCTGCCCACCGCGGCACTGGCGCTGGACGCCCGGTTCGTGATCACCGGGCCTCGCGGCACCCGCACGGTCGCCGCCGAGGACTTCTTCGTCGCCACCTTCGCCACCGCCGTCGAAGCGGACGAGCTCCTCACCGAGGTCGTGTTTCCGCCGCTTCCGGCGGACCATGGCTGGGCCTTCGAGGAACTGACCCGCAGGCACGGCGACTTCGCCACCGTCGGCGTGGCCGTCGTACTGGAACGGGACGCGGCGGCGGGCGCCGTCCGCTCCGCCCGGGTGGTCTTCAGCGGCGCGGGCCCGGTTCCCGTGCGGCTGCCCGGTGCGGAGGAGGCACTCGTCGGCAGCGACGCCGGCGAGGAGCCCCGCGCCGCCGCCGCCCGCGCCGCGCTGGCCGGCCTCACCCCATCGGACGACGTCCACGCCACCGCCGAATACCGGCGCGAGGGCGCCGCCCATCTCCTCGTCCGCGCCTGCACCACCGCTTGGGAGCGCTGCTGATGAACCCTTCCGTCCCCACCCCGCTCGCCGCCCGCACGCCGCCGCTCGCCGAGCCCTCCGCCTGGCACCGGATCAGCCTCACCGTCAACGGACAGCAGCTCACCGCCCAGGTCGAGTCCCGGCTGCTGCTCAGCGACTTCCTGCGCGACCGGCTCGGCCTCACCGGCACCCACGTCGGCTGCGAGCACGGAGTCTGCGGGGCCTGCACCGTTCTCGTCGACGACGAGCCGGTACGCGCCTGCCTGACCCTGGCGGTGCAGTGCCGAGGTGCCCGGATCCGCACCGTCGAGAGCCTCGCCCCCGGCGATGCTCCCCTCACCACCGTGCAGCGGGCCTTCCACGAATGCCATGGCATGCAGTGCGGCTTCTGCACGCCGGGGTTCGTGATGACGGCGACCGCCCTGACCGAGCAGTCCTGCCGCCCGGACGAGGAACAGGTAGCCGACGCGCTCAGCGGGCACCTGTGCCGGTGCACCGGCTACCGCAACATCCGCCGTGCCGTGTGCCAGGCACTCGACGAGCGCTTCGGGGAGTGACCCGTATGTCCCACGATTCCGAACGGTCCCGGCAGGGTGACGGCAACTGGATCGGCCGTTCCGTGCCACGTGTCGAGGACGACCGGCTGCTGCGCGGCAACGGGCGCTACGTCGACGACATCGACCTGCCCGGCTCGGTCGAGGCCGCCTTTCTGCGCAGCCCGCACGCCCATGCCCGGATCGAATCCGTCGACGTGTCCGCGGCCCTGGCCGCGCCGGGCGTCGTCGCCGTGTGGACCGGCGAGGACGTAGCGGACCTGCCCGCGATGCTCAACAAGGAGGAACTGCGCACGCCTCCGGGGCTCGCCGAGCTCCTGGACCCGGTGGTACGGATGACCCCCATGCCACTGCTCGCCTGCGACAAGGTCCTGTACGTCGGCCAGCCGGTCGCCGTGGTCTTCGCGGAGAACCGCTACCTGGCCGAGGACGCCCTGGAGCTCATCGGGGTGCGCTACGCCCCGCTGTCCGTACTCGTCGACCCCGAACTCGCCCTGAACGAGGCCGCACCCCTGCTCCACGAGGAGCTGCCGGACAACACCGCGGTCGCCGTCGCCACCCGCGTCGGCGACCCGGACGCGGCCTTCGCCGGCGCGCACGCCGTGGTGAGCGAGCGGTTCGAGGCGCACCGGTACGTCGCCTCACCGATCGAGACCCGTGCGATCGCGGCGCAGGTCGAGCCGTACAGCGGCCGGCTGACCGTCTGGTCGGGCACCCAGACCCCGCACCGGCTGAGGGACGCCATCGCCCACACCCTCGGTCGGGAGCCCGCGACGGTCCACGTCATCGCGGCCGATGTCGGCGGCGGCTTCGGGCAGAAGGGCATTCTCTACGTGGAGGAGCTCCTCGTCCCGCACGCCGCTCGCCGCCTCGGCCGCCCCGTGGTGTGGCGCGAGGACCGCAACGAGAATCTCACCGCCTCCTCGCACGCCCGGGAGCAGATCCACTGCATAGAGCTCGCCGCGGACGACGAAGGGCGGATCGTCGCCGTACGCGACCGGATCACCGTCAACTTCGGCGCCTACAACATGACCGGCCTCGTCGTGCCGTACAACTCGCTCTGCCACCTGCTCGGCCCCTACCGCGTTCCGAACGTGCACATCGACGTCCTCGGTGTACTCACCAACACCACCTTCGCCACGCCCTACCGCGGAGCCGGCCGCCCGGAGACGGTGTTCGCGATGGAGCGGGCGATGGACCGGCTGGCCGTGGAACTGGGCATCGAACCGGAGGAACTGAGGGCCCGCAATCTCGTCCGGCCCGACGAGATGCCCTACGCGACCGGACTGGTGGACCGCTCGGGCAGCCCGCAGTCCTACGACTCCGGGGACTTCCCCGAACTCCTGCGCCGCGCCGTCGCCAAGGCGGACGTCGAAGGGGTACGCGCCCGGCAGCGCGAGGGCGCCCGCGACGGCAGGCACGTCGGCATCGGGTTCGCCATGTACATCGAGGCGACCGGTCTCGGGCCGTTCGAGACCGCGCGGATCGACATCACACCCGGCGGCCGGGTGCGGCTGGCCATCGGCGCCCCCTCCCAGGGGCAGGGGCACCGCACGTCCATGGCACAGATCGCCGCCGACGCCATCGGGGTGCCGATGGATGTCATCGACGTGATCGGCGGCGACACCGAGGCCACCCCGTTCGGCGTGGGCACCATTGCGAGCCGCGCCCTGGTCAACGCGGGCAACGCCACCCACCGGGCCGGCCGTCTGGTCCGGGAGAAGATCGTCGACGCCGCGGCCCGCCGTCTCGGCGTCGCGGCGGACCGTCTCGTTCTCAGCGACGGTGTCGTGGCGGCCGAGGAACCGGGCGGCCCGTCCATCACGCTGGCCGAGCTGGCCGGACGGGCCCCGCTGCCCGGTGTCCCCGAGCCCACCGACGGCCGGCACGGCACCGAGATCAGCGAGACCGTGCACTTCCGCCCGCCGGGGTTCGCGGTCGCGAGCGGAGCGCATGCGGCCGTCGTCGAGGTCGACGAGCGGACCGGCGGGGTCGCGATCCTGCACTACGTCGTCGTCCACGACGCGGGCAACATCGTCAACCCGATGATCGCGGAAGGCCAGGTCACCGGCGGTATCGCGCAGGGGATCGGCGGAGCGCTCTACGAGGAGATGGTCTACGGCCCCGACGGTCAGCCCCGGACCGGCACCTACATGGACTATCTGGTGCCCACGTCCTCGGAGATACCCGACCTCGACATGGACGAACTCTTCACCCCCAGCCCCATGAACGACCTCGGCGTGAAGGGGCTCGGCGAAGGCGGCGCCATCGCCCCGCAGGCGGTACTGGCCGGCGCCGTGGAGGACGCGCTGCGCTCCTTCGGCGTGGTCGTACGCCGCGGACCCCTCTCGCCGAGCCGGGTACGCGAACTGATCCGTACGGCCTCCCGCACCTGATTCCGCCCCGCACCCCCTTTCCGGCCCCGGCCGCTCCGACGATTGGACCACCGTGCAGCTCGACCACTCCTTCACCGTTCCGGCGGATCCCGACGACGCCTGGAAGCTCTTCCTCGACCTCGGCCGGGTCGCGCCCTGCATGCCCGGCGCCGTGCTGGACACCCTGGACGGCGACACCTTCACCGGGCGCGTCAAGGTCAAGGTCGGTGCGGTGCAGATGAGTTACGGAGGGGAGGGCACCGTCACCCGCGACGAGTCCGCCCGTTCGATGTTCCTCGACCTCAGCGGAAGCGAGACCCGCGGCTCCGGCACCGCGTCCGCCACAGTCACCGCGACGCTGACCGCCGACCCGGCCGGCACCCGGGTGCGCGTCCGCACGGACCTGGACATCACCGGCCGTCCGGCGCAGTTCGGCCGCGGCATCATGACGGAGGTCGGCGACCGCATCGTCCAGCAGTTCGCCACCCGTCTCGAAGAATTGCTGCGGGACGCCGGTCGGACCGGGCCCGTGGCGGCCACGTCAGGTGCGACGGGAACCACCGACGGGCTGCTCCCGCCGGAGCCGGAAGCGGTGGACCTCGGAGCGGCGGCGCTGCCCGTGCTGCTCAGGAAGGCGGCCGGGCCGGCAGCGGCCGTGCTCGTCGTCGCCGTGATGGTTCAGCTGCTGAGGCGGCGTTCTCGCAGGTGATCCGGTGCGTGCCGCCCCCGCCCCCGATCCGGCTCATCGCCTCAGCGGTAAGATTCTCAGTACCGTGAGAGCTTGCGGGAGCCGGACGAGGGGATGGACCATGGCTGCATCGAGGCCGGGGGACCGGGACGCCGTCGCGAATGTGATCGCGGACTGGGCGCGCGAACGGCCGGAACTGGACACGAGCCCGCTGGAGGTCCTCGCCCGTCTCCACCGTTCCTTCCTGCGCTACAGCACCCGGCTCACCGCATCGATCGAGCGGCACGGTCTGTCCGTGGCGGGCTTCGACGTGCTGACCGCGCTGCGCCGGTCGGGCGAGCCGTACCGGCTGACCGCCGGACAACTGGCCGACTCCGGGCTGGTGTCGTCGGCGGGGGTGACCCTGCGGATCGACCGGCTGGAGAAGGACGGTCTGATCGTCCGTGAACGGGACGCCGAGGACCGCAGGGTCGTCTACTCGCGCCTCACCGACAAGGGTCTCGCCACGGTCGACACCGTGTTCGAGGAGCATCTCGACAACGAACGGCGGATGCTCGGCGGGATGTCGCCGTCCCAGTGCCGCCAACTGGCCCGGCTGCTGCGCAAGCTGGAGGACTCGATCCTCGATTCCGACGAGGAGCCGTCCGGCGCCACCGGGTGAAGGTCCCGGCGCTTCGGGCGGGGCGGCCCGGACCGCTGCCTCCCGCCGCGGCCGGGCGGCTGCGCATAGGGAGCCGTCAGGAGATCTCGTCCTGCGCACCGGCCGGCAGACACACCCTGAAGCGGGTCTCACCCGGCTGCGAGGACACCCGGATGTCTCCGTGATGCTTGTTGACGACGATGCGGTACGAGATGTCCAGTCCCAGGCCGGTGCCCTCGCCCACCGGCTTCGTGGTGAAGAACGGTTCGAAGATCCGGGGCCTGATGTCGGCCGGAATCCCGGTGCCGGTGTCGGTGAACTCGACGACCAGGAGCGCGTCCTCCCGCCACGTCCGGATCGTCAGGGTGCCCCCGGCGGGCATCGCGTCGACGGCGTTCACGATCAAGTTGGTCCACACCTGGTTGAGTTCGGCTCCGAACGCCGGGATCGGCGGCAGCTCACGGTCGTACTCCTTGACCACCGCGACACCGGACGGGATCTTCGCCTGCAGCATCGTCAGTGTGGCGTCGATGAGCGTGTGCACGTCCACCGTCTGCTGCGGCGCCCGGTCCAGTTGCGCGTACTGCTGGGCGGCGCCCACCAGGCGGGAGATCCGGGTCACGGCATCGTCGATCTCGCCCATGAGGAGTTCCGCGTCGACGGTGTAGACCAGCCAGCGCACGGTGGGGCCCAGATTGTCCTCGCCGACGGTGCCGGCGGCCGTGGTCAGCCACGGCACTCCGATGCCCGCCGCGGCCAGAGTCGGCGCCAGATCCCAGCCCTCCGCCACCCCGTGCTCGTCGAGCCAGTCGCCGACGGCATCCTCGGCGTCCGCAGCGGCCAGCGCGGGGAGGGCGGAGGCCGTGGCGGCCCGCTGAACGGCATCGTCCTGCAGCTCCACGAGCCGGTGCAGTTCGGTACCGTCGAGCCGGCCGTCAGCGATCATGGCGAGCTTGTGACGCATGCCCGCCACCCGCTCCCGCAGAGCAGCGGTGGCGCGCACAGCGGCCGCCGCAGGATTGTTCAGTTCGTGGGTGAGGCCCGCCGACAACGACGCCAGGGCCATCAGCCGTTCGCGCTCACTGATGATGGCATTGGCCGCACGCGTTCCGAAGAACAGACCCTCCAGCAGGTGCAGCGCCATGGGGAACCACGTCTGCACCGCGTGGGCGAACTCATTGGCAGGCAGCACGAAGAACTCGGCATCGGTGACGGCCCGCAGAGTGTGGGGATACCGCTGCTCGACCCGGTCGCCGAGGTACGCGCGAGTCGCTCCGCTGTACACCCCGCGCTGATCGGTGCGGTTGACCTCCACATCGTCGCCGTGCAGCACACGGCTGAGCGCGATCGCTCCGCTCAGCAGCACGAAGAAGCAGGTGGCCGGCTCGCCCTCGCCGTACACCACGCCTCCGGCGGGACGTCGCTCCGTACGTCCGCGTTCGGCCAGCCAGTCGAGTTGCCCGTCGCTGAGCTCCTCGAACAGGAACAGGGTCCGCAACTGCTCCGGCGACAGATGTGCTGACGTGCTCACTGGGCCTCCAGATAGCGGTGCACCAAGGAGACGGCCATGGCTCCCTCGCCGACGGCCGACGCGACACGTTTTACCGAGGTCGAACGCACGTCGCCGGCAGCGAAGACGCCGGGCACGCTCGACTCCAGATGGTAGGGATCCCTGGGCAGTCGCCAGCCTGCCGGACGCTTTCCCTTGGCCACCAGGTCCGGCCCGGTCACGACGAAGCCGCGCTCGTCGCGGGTGACCACTCCTTCGAGCCACTGGGTACGCGGCTCCGCCCCGATGAAGACGAAGAGCCACGACGCGGCGACGGTACGGAGGGCACCCGACCGGTTCTGACGGATGGTCAGCTGTTCCAGATGGCCGTCGCCCTCACCCGCTATCACTTCGGTCCAGGGGTGGATCTCGATGTTGTCTATGTCCGTGATCTGGTCGATCAGATAGCTGGACATCGAACGGGTCAGATCGCCCTGCCGGATGAGGACGTGCACCCTTCGCGCGTAGCGCGAGAAATACACCGCCGCCTGTCCCGCGGAGTTGGCGCCCCCGACGATGTACACCTCCTCGCCGGAGCAGCTGGGTGCCTCGGTGACGGCGGATCCGTAGAAGACGCCCGCGCCGGTGAACTCCTCCAGCCCGGTGGCGGCCAGCAGCCGGTAGGACACCCCGGTCGCCAGGACCACGGTGTGCGCGGCGATGGAGCCCTCCGGCCCCAGGTGCAGCACCCGCCCCGTTCCTGCCGCCTCCAGTGCGACAGCCCGCTGCGCGCTGAGGATCTCCGCCCCGAACTTCAGTGCCTGGCGGCGGGCCCGGTCGGTCAGCTGGGAGCCGGAGACGCCGTCCGGAAAACCGAGGTAGTTCTCGATGCGGCTGCTCTGTCCGGCCTGTCCGCCGGTCGCCTGCTGCTCCACCAGGACCGTGCGCAGCCCCTCCGACGCGCCGTAGACGGCGGCTCCCAGGCCGGCCGGCCCGCCGCCGACCACCACCAGGTCGTAGAAGTCCGAGGCCGGCACCGTACTGAGTCCCACCTGCGCGGCGAGCTCACGCTCGGTGGGGCGGACGAGCGGCTTTCCGTCCGTCGTGACGACCAGGGGTACATCGGCCGCGGTCAGCCCCGCGGCAGTCAGCAGACGCTCGCCCTCCGGCTCGTCGGCCAGCAGCCACCGGTAGGGCACGAGGTTGCGGGTGAGGAAGTCACGGACCGCGAAGGACGGCGCGGACCAGCGGTGCCCGACCACGCGGGCCTCCGTCTCGCCCGGGTCCGGGGTGGCGTGCCATACGTCCAGCAGCGTGTCGATCACCGGGTAGAGGTGCTCCTCCGGCGGGCTCCAGGGCTTGAGGAGGTAGTGGTCGAGATCCACCACGTTGATCGCGTCGATCGCCGCTTCCGTGTCCGAGTACGCGGTCAGCAGCACCCGGCGGGCGAGCGGGAAGAGGTCCATGGCGGCCTCGAGGAACTCGATGCCGTTCATGTGGGGCATGCGGTAGTCGGCGAGCATGAGGGCGAGCTGATCGCCGCGCAGTTTGATCTCGCGCAGCGCTTCGAGGGCATCACTGCCCGAGAGCGACCGCACGATGCGGTAGCGGTTGCCGTACTGCCGCCGGATGTCACGCGCGACCGCCCGCGAGACCGCGGGGTCGTCGTCGACGGTCAGGATCGTCGGGTTCGCCATGGCTCCCATCATTCCCGCAAGGGCCGGGAAATGGCGGATGAAGATCCGAACGAATCTTCGATATCGCCGGACGTCGTCCTGTGGGCTGCTCCCTGTCGCCGGTCCGGCGCCGGGGTGAGGGTGGTGCGGGTCCAGGGCCGGCCCACCCGTTCGGAGTGCAACCCCAAGGTTGCGCGTGCCCTCGCAACGTGCAACCCTGGGGTTGCATCCAATGACGGCAGTGAAGGAGTTCCCCTCATGAACGCGCAACGGATCGAACGCGAAACCCTGATCGCGGCACCCCTGGAGCGGGTCTGGCCACTGGTGGCCGAGCCCGGATTCTGGGTGGCCGACGAGACGAGCCTGACCGGCACCGTGGCCAGGGAGGGCGACTCGACGGTGGTGAAGAACCCCGAGTACGGCGAGTTCCCGGTACGTGTGGAGAAGGTCGAGCCGCCGCATTACGTGTCGTACCGCTGGGCCAGCGCATTCCCCGGGGAGGAGCTGCGCGAGGACAACAGCACCCTGGTCGAGTTCACCCTGACCCGGGAAGGCGACAAGACGCTGCTCCGTGTCGTCGAGAGCGGGTTCGAGTCGCTGGCCGGGTCCGAGGAGCTGCGCAGCCGGGCACTGAAGGACAACACGGGCGGCTGGCCCCAGGTGCTGGACGCGTTCAGGACGCGCGCCGAACGGCCATCCGTGTGACGGACGGACGCCGCGACGCCGAAGGGCCGGTCGACAGCGTCCTCGCCGCGCTGGCCGACCCGACGAGGCGCCGACTTCTCGATCTGCTCGCCGCGCAGGGCGAGGTCACCGCGACGACGCTTGCCGGGCAGCTCCCCGTCTCGCGGCAGGCGGTGGTCAAGCACCTCGCCGTCCTGGACGCCGCCGGGCTGGTGTCCGGCAGCAGGGTCGGGCGCGAGGTGCGGTACGCGGTGCGGCCCGCGGCGCTGGACGCGACCGCGCGGTGGATGGCCGCGCTCGCGGCCGACTGGGACCGGCGGCTGGCGAACATCAAACGAGTCGCCGAGGCGGCGGAGCGGGATCCGCGGTAGCGAACCGGTCAGGCTGCCATCGCGGTCCGGGCCGCCACGGCGTGCGCGGGAGGACCTGGCCCGCGGTGCGGCACCGTCCGTACGCGGCCCGGAGGCTCGACAAGTACGGGCCTGCACGGCCCGGTTCGGTCTGTTGCCGCACAAGCCGCGTTCCTGCTGCGGCGCGGCAGGTGCAAGTGACGTGTCACCGCCCGCGATCGCGGGCGGAGCGCCGAGGTGATCACCGCAGGCCGACCGCTGGAACAACGCGGTCGGCGCGACCGTAGAGGCGGCCGATCGGTTCGGCGCTCAGCCCGTGCAGCACGATGCTGAGCATGACCGTCATGGTCATCACCTGGGAGATGAAGTCACCGTTCCGAGTCGGAAGATCGATGACGGCAAGGGATCCGAAGACGATGGATGTCACACCCCGCGGGCCCATCCATCCCAGAAACAGTTTGTCCATCAGATTCATCCCTGTGCCCGAGAGCGCCAGCAGGACAGGAATCATGCGGACGAGAGTGACGGCGACCAGAGCGTAGAGGATCACCGTGAAATTGAACCCGTCCCAGAATTCGTCGTTGACGATCTGTCCGAAGAGGAACCAGAGCGCAATGGTCATCAGCGTGACCAGATCGTCGGTCATTTCCACCGCGCTCGCGGGAAGCCGCCGTGCCGTGGGGGCGAAGCAGACACCCGCGACGAAGGAGGCGACGAACCCGTTGCCGCCGAGCGCGCCGGACAGGGCGTAGGCGGCCACCGGTACGGTGAGCACGCCGAGCCTCATCGCGGACTTCTGGGTCCACCCGCGTGACCAGGAGAGGCGCAGCAGCCATCCTCCCGCGTACCCGATGACCAGCCCCGTGGCGATCGCCCACGCGGCGCCGGCGACCGCTTCGAGCAGCGCCTCCGCGAAGTGGGCGCCCGCACCGTGTGATTCGACACTGGCGGCGGTGCACAGCACGAAGACGGGCGAGACGATTCCGTCGTTGAGTCCCCCTTCGACGTTGAGCACCTCGCGGAGCCGCGCGGGAATTCTGCTGTCCCTGATGACGGCCGAGGTGGGAGCCAGGTCCAGGGGGACGACGACGGTCGCCAGGACCGCCAGGATCCAACCCGGCTGGTCGGGGAAGAAGGCGAGAGCGGTCAGGAAGGCGGCGCACAGAGTGAGTGGCAGTGCCCCTCCGATCAGACGCACCACAAGGCCCTTGTCCCTCCCGAGGATTCCGCCCGGGACCTCGATGGCATCGACGAAGAGGAGGAGAGCCAGAATCACTTCCACCGTGTGCTCGAAGGTGGCCGTATCGAGGTCGAAACGCAGTGGGGGATTCGAACCGCCGGTCAGTGCGATACCCGCTGCCATCATGGCAATGGGTGCGGTAATGCTCCAGCGAGCCAGCCGGTGCGCGAGAAGCGTCCAGACGAACAGAATTCCCGCGATGACCGCGACGGCGAGCATGGCCCCCTGCTTCCGGCTGTGACCGTACCTCGAACTCGTGCCGAGTTTAGATTTGCGGGGGTATTCATCCGGGAGAGGCGCGCGGCAAGGGCCGCTCCCGCGCGCGACCGCCCGGCCACTCCGTTGTCACCTGTGTGGTGCCGGAGTGCGGGATCACGGAGCCGTCCGTGGAAATCGGAGGGTTCCGGCTCAGGGGCGCTGGAGCGGGAAGCCGGCTCGGCGCCACAGGTCACGGACCGCGCCGGCCGATGGCGGGGCGGTGCTGTCCGATGTGACCCAGGTCCGGAGGGTGTTGGCGGAGCCGTCGAGCGGGGGCCAGCCAGGATTGCCGTCGGTGGCGAAGCGGACCCATGCGTCGACCATGCGACGGGAGAGCTGGTGGTCCGCGGTGTTCGGTGGCCCGCCGATGAGGAATTCGGCGCCCGTGGCGGTGAGATTGCCGAAGGCGAAAGGGATGTCCGCACAGTGCCAGGCGTGCACCGCTTCCTGCGGGCCGCCGCGCCGACGGGCGAACCGGGAGAGGAAGGACCGGCCGCCGGCGAGGGCATGCTGTTCGGCAAGGCGATTGCTGTACTCGGTGAACGCCATGTCGCCGAGGATCGCAAGGTAGATGTCGAGCACGGGAGCGTGCGGCATCAGCGCGCGGTAGCCCGGAACCAAGGTGTCGGGGAGGCCGAAGTCTCTTGCGAATATCGCCAGTTGTGCGTCGGTGGTGACCCTTGCGCTGCTGCCGACGGCGTCCAGGAGCCAGTACTCGTGCGTCGTGTGGCAGACGAGGAGGTCCACCTCGCGGGCCGCCCCGAGGGCTGTTGTGGACAGCGGGTCGCAGGGCAGGGTGTCGCCGTCGACGACCGGGCCGTAGATCACCGGGTCGTAGTGGCGGCTCCCGGACGCGGGGTGCCGCCGGTAGTGGTCGACAACGTGGTCGGAGGCGGCGACGAGGGTGTGCGGGGCCGTCGACACCAGGTCCGCCGCGGTGACAGGGACGCCGGCCGCCGCGGCCACCTTCCGGGTTGTCTCGGCGGCGAGTTCGGTCGAATGGCAAGGGCCGACGACGCTATGGGCGATGACCCGCCGGAACAGCCCGCGGGCTCGGTCCATCACCATCAGACAGGCGGCCGAGGCCGCACCGGAGGACTGCCCGGCCACCGTCACGTTGGCCGGATCGCCGCCGAAGGCGGCGATGTTGTCCCGCACCCACCGCAGTGCGGCGATCTGGTCGAGCAGGCCCCTATTGTCCGGGTACGGTGACGCGTCGCCGGCCGGGAGGTGGCCGAAGCCTTCGAATCCGAGCCGGTAGTTGAAGGTCACCACGATCACGCCGGCGCCGGCCAGTGCGGTGCCGTCGAAATCGGGCTGAGCGGATGATCCGAACGTGTACGCACCGCCGTGGATCCACACCAGGACCGGCAGCGGGCCGTTGTCGGACGACGGCGCCCAGATGTTGAGCGTCAGGATGTCCTCGTCACCCGGGGACCAGGACGGGGCCCCGGGCAGCTGCGCCGACTGCGGGGCTATCGGGCCGAACTCGTGACATGCGCGGACCCCCTCCCACGGCCGCACCGGGCGCGGTTCCCTGAAACGGTCGGGCCCGAAGGGCGGAGCGGCGTAGGGGATACCGAGGAACGCCAGGACACCAGGGACCGGCCGACGACCCCGTACCGGACCGTCGTTCGTCTTGCGTACGACCACAGTGGCTCCTCCGCCGCGCAGCATCACATCGCCCGCCGGCCTCCCGAAGGCCGCCGGGCCGGAACAGTTCCTAGCCTGCCAGCGGGGCCGGCCTCCGCACCAATACCGAAACCCGCTCGATTGACGCACTCGAGATGTCAATCACCGGCTCGGCCGGCCGCCGCTCCGTGCCGATCAGCGAGGGCCGCTCCCGCACCGGTGATGATCACGCGGTCAGCGGCCGGTCCATCGGGGAAACGGGAGCAGGCAGCACGGTGGAGCCACTCAGGTAGCGGTCCGTCGCAGCCGCGGCGGACCGTCCCTCCGCGATGGCCCACACCACGAGGGACTGGCCGCGTCCGGCGTCACCTGCGATGAAGACCCCGTCCGTGCCGGGGCGGCCGGCTTCTCCGGCGTGCTCCGTCATCCTGGCGGTGAAGGCGGCGTCCCGGGCGTAGTTCCCCCGTTCGTCCAGGGTGAGCCGGAGCTGCTTCTTGAGGCCGGTGCCTCGTTCGGGACCGTAGAAGCCGAGGGCGAGCAGGATCAGATCCGCCGGGATGAGGCGCTCGGTGCCCGGCCGCGGCGCTCTCGTCCCGGGTTCCACCTCGGTCAGACACAACCCACGCACGTGTCCGGTCCGGTCGCCTTCGAAGCGGAGGGTGGCGGAGCCGAACACCCTGGGATCCGTCCCCACCCGCTGCCGGCCCTCCTCGTGGGCGTGGGAGATCCGGTAGACCTTCGGGTAGACGGGCCAGGGCTCGGTGTCTCGCCGGGCCTCGCCCGGTTCCGGATTGATGTCCAGTTGCACCACGGATGCCGCCCCCTGCCGCAGGGCCGTGCCCAGACAGTCCGAGCCGGTGTCTCCGCCACCGATGATCACCACGTGCCTGCCCTCGGCGCTGACCGGGGGAGAGATGTAGTCCCCCTCCCTGACCCGGTTGGCGAGCGTCAGGTAGTCCATGGCCTGATGGATACCGGCCAGCTCGCGACCGGGGACGGGGAGCTCCCGTTGCCCGCCGGCTCCCACGGCGACGACCACCGCGTCGTGACGTCTGAGCAGGTCGGCGGCGTCGAAATCGCTGCCGACGTCCACACCCGTGCGGAACTTCGTGCCCTCCGCCCGCATCTGCTCGATGCGGCGGTTCAAGTGCTGCTTCTCCATCTTGAACGCGGGGATGCCGTAGCGGAGCAGTCCGCCGATGCGGTCGGCACGCTCGTAGACGGCGACGGTGTGACCGGTGCGGGTGAGCTGTTGGGCTGCCGCCAGTCCGGCGGGCCCCGACCCTACGACGGCGACGGTCTTCCCGCTGAGCTGCTCGGGCGGTTGCGGTGCGGCGTACCCGCGCTCCCAGATCTGGTCGGCGATCGCCTGCTCCACGTTCTTGATCGTCACCGGGTCGGCGTTGATGGTCAGCACGCAGGCGTCCTCGCAGGGCGCCGGGCAGAGGCGACCGGTGAACTCCGGGAAATTGTTCGTCGCGTGCAGGCGCTCGGCGGCGGCCCGCCAGTCGCCCCGCGCGGCGTAGGCGTTCCACTCGGGGATGAGATTTCCGAGCGGGCAGCCGCTGTGGCAGAACGGTATGCCGCAGTCCATGCAGCGCCCCGCCTGCAGGGAAATGAGCGGAAGCCGCGCCTGCCCTGCGTAGACCTCGTTCCAGTCGCGCAGGCGTTCCTCGACGGGGCGTGCCGGGACGGGCTGACGGGAGACTTTGAGGAAGCCGTGGGGGTCGGTCACGCTCCGCCTCCATCGCTCAGGTGCGGTGTATCGGCGTTCTGTCCAGCCTACGCCTGCTTCGTTCTGCCTTCATCACCCTGCGAGCGGTCGGTTTCGCCCGCGGCGGCGAGAAACGAAGCGTGGGTTGCGGCGGGCACGTCGACGGTGGATTGATCACGGCCGACGAGATCCGGAAGTGCCGACCCGGTCCGCTGCTCCCGGCGCACCGGTCTCAGGGAGGCCCGGGTCCGGCCCCCCTCCGCTCTCCCGGCAGCCCTTCGCGCCGGGGCCGGATGTCAGTGCCACGTGCTACCAAGATCCCATGACGGATTCCACGTACCGAGAACTCCTGCGGTCCATCGAAGAGTTCGCGGAGCACCTGCCTCCGCATGAGCGACTCGCCCACCTCTTCGGCCTGATCGCCCCGCTGCTCGAACGCGTCGAGCGGGAGGCGGACGAGGTCGGCGACGAGCCGATGCTGTCCCCGCAGGAGGCGGTGCGAGGATTCCGCCGTGCGGCGGCCGGGGAGCCGGTCGATGCCGATGCGATCCACGACAGTCTGACCACGGTCGGGCTGGTCTACTCGGAGGACCAGGACCCCGAGCTGCACGTGATATCCCAGTCGGCTCTTGCCGCGGCCGCCTGGCTGCGCTTGTGGGCGGGGCGCGACCTGCGTACGGAACTCGACGACGGCGATGACCTGATCCCGACGTTCGCGCCGTCGGTGTTCACCCAGGTCGTCGATCTTCTGGCCTGGTCGCGCTCGGGCCAGGTGTACATGTTCTGGGAGGACGCCCTCACCCATCCCGGTCCGGGTGATCTTCCGGCGGCCACCCGCGAGCTGGTCGCGATGCGTCTGGAGCTCACGGCCTGAGCCGAACCGGCGCTCTCCGGGGCCGCCGACGGAACGGCCTGCCTGCCGTCCGGTGGGCCGTCACCGGCTGTCGGGGGTGAGCACCGCGGCTCCGTTCACCCGGTCCGCGGCCAGGTCGGCGAGTGCCCGATCAGCCTGGTCCGGCGGATAGCGGCTGACGGTGACCTGGATGCCGATGCGCTCGGCCAGTTCCAGGAACTCCCGCCCGTCCTGGCGGGTGTTGGAGGTGACACTGCGCAGATTCCGCTCCTGGAAGAGATGCCGCTGGTAATTCAGCACGGGAATGTCGGAGAGGTGGATTCCGGCGACGGCGAGGGTGCCGGACCGGTCCAGCGCTTCCAGGGCCACCGGCACCAGGTCACCCACCGGAGCGAACAGGATGGCCGAGTCCAGCGGTTCCGGCGGGCTCGCGTGGGCACCGCCCGCCGATGAAGCGCCCAGGCGTATCGCGAGTTCACGCGCCTGGGCGGATCGCGTCATCACATGTACGGTCGCGCCCTCGGCCAGGGCGACCTGGGCGGCCAGATGGGCCGACGCGCCGAAACCGTAGATGCCGAGCCGCCCGCCCCTCGGCAGCGCGCTCCGTCGCAGCGACCGGTACCCGATGATGCCCGCGCACAGGAGAGGGGCGAGCAGGGCGGCGTCCCGGGCTGGGGGGAGACGGTAGGCGAACGCCTCGGGGAGGAGGGCCAGGTCGGCGAAGCCGCCATCGGTGTCCCACCCCGTGTAGGTGGAGCGGGGACAGAGGTTCTCCCGCCCCGTCCCGCAGAAGCGGCAGCTCCCGCAGGTACCGCGCAGCCAGGCGCCGCCGACCCGGTCCCCCGCACGGAACAGCGTGACCGCTTCGCCGAGTGCTGCCACCCGGCCGACGATCTCGTGCCCCGGAATGGTCTGCGGACGGTGCGGGGCCAGATCTCCTTCGGCCAGATGCAGATCCGTGCGGCAGACACCGCAGGCTTCCACCTGGAGCAGGAGTTCGCCCCTGCCGGGCGAGACCGTCCGGCGCGGTGCGCGCACGAGGGGACCTGTACGGATGGGCCCGGGCGTTCCGACGGCCCAGCCGCTGACACGCTGCGCGGTGTGATGGGGGAGCCCCATGGTTCCAGCCTGCGACCGCGTGGTGGCTCCGGCAAACCGGCCGTGACGTACCCCGTTGCAGTGGCAGCGCCGCGGGCGCCGGTCAGTCCTCGGAGGGGCCGGCCTGGGGACCGTACAGCTGCAGCAACCGGGTCCGCGTACCGTACAGCCGCGCCGCGACCATCTCGGCCACGTACTTGTACACCGCCCGGCCCAGCACCGCGTCCTCCTCGCACATCGCTTCGACGGTGGCGGCATCGAACTCCAGGGCGTGACCCGCGTGGACCACGCGGGCGCCCAGGCGCCACACGTGCGGCGAGAAGACCCAGGACCAGCCGAGCAGGTCGTCCCGGCCCAGCGTCTCGATGACTGCCGCGCGACGGCCGGGGACATGGAGGTCGATCTCGACCCGGCCGGACCTGATGATCCAGAAACGGTCGGCCCGCCCGCCTTCCCGGAAGACGCGCGAACCGAGAATCAGGGGTACCTCGTGGGCCGCCTCGTCGATGAGACGCTGCCGGCTCTCGGGCGGGAGTGCGTCGAGCAGACTTGAGCGCGTCGCCATGGGCTCCTCCGTCCCTGGTGGACAACGGCGGCCACCGTGCGTGACAGCTCCGTTCACGTGCCTGACCGTCCGGTGTGAACGATAGGCGCGGCTCGGCGCCTCGGCTCGCTCGTGGGCCACCCCTGGACAGGCCGTACGTGCGACCCCGCTGTACCGCATCGGCCGCGTGCCCCGTACGCCGGGCGATTTCCCGGCGATCCGCCCGTTTGGGCCGTACGGGGGGTGCTGCCTGGCCCGGTCGGCCCGAAATTGGATCATCTCCGGCAGGATTGCGGAGGTCGCGTCCGGGCACATACCCGGTGAGCGCCAGGAGGTGGTGGCAGTGAGCCGCATCAGAATCGTCCGTCGACCGCCGCCTCCGTCGGGCCCGCCGCCCCTTGACCTGCGAACCCCGTCCGGGCGGCCGTTGCCGTACTGAGGGAGGACCGCGGCGCCCCGGCGCCGTGCGTTCACGGATGGCGCCGGGGCCCGGATCGTCGGCCGTGACGCGTGCCGGCCGCGGCGGTGCGGCGCCCGCGAAAGCGGGACCCCTGCCGAAGTGGGGCTCCGGGCCGGCCGTGGCAGGCATGCCACGGCCTCTGCCGGGCGCGTGCTCAGCCGCCCCGGGCGGCGTCGATCACACAGAACCGGTTCCCGTCCGGATCGGCCAGGACCACGAAGTCCGGGTCCTCGGGATAGAGGTCCCACGCCACCCGCGTCGCCCCGAGCGCGACCAGCCGTTCCACCTCCGCCGCCTGGTCGGCCGCGTCACGCGCGTACAGGTCCAGATGGACCCGAGGACGATCCTGCGCCGGTGTCCCGCTCCGCCCCAGCGACAGCTGCACCCCGGCCCCTTCCGGGGGCCGCAGCACCGTCCAGCTGTCGTCGATCGCGTCGCGCGGTACGTATCCCAGCGCCCGCGTCCAGAAAGCGGCCGCACGCGGTACGTCCGACACGCCCAGCACCACCGATCCGATGTTCAGCATGACGCCGAGTCAAGCAGACGCCGGCGCAACGGGACCCGGGGCCCTCCGCCCGGTCGATGCGACACGCGGACACCCCGGCTACGGCGGGCTGCGCGGTCCGGCGCCGAGCGAGCCGGCCCTCTCCACGGGCACCCCCGGTACCTCCTGGCCGGCTCGCTGCCCGTGATCCCCGACGGGCGCAGGACGACAGGCACGGCACCTCGCTGCGTTGCCGGAACGCCCGGATACGCCCAGTATGAGGACGCCCCTGCGGCCGGCGACGCACCTCATCCGACGCCGCGCGCCGACCCACCACGGATCGCATGACAGCCCTTGGGGCCGACGAGGGGCCGAGCCGCAGACCGACGGAGACTCCCATGGCGATGAAACTCGAAACACGTGACGTGGCCCCGCGCCTTGTCACCGGTGCGTTCTTCCTGAACTCAGGGCTGAGCAAGTTGAAGGCGGACGCGGAGACGGCCGCGGCCGTGCACGGTATGGCGTGCGTCGCCTATCCGTTCCTCAAGAAACTGGACGCGGCACGCTTCACCAGGCTGCTCGCCTGGTCGGAGATCACGGTCGGCGGAACACTGCTCGTGCCCTTCGTCCCGACCCGACTGGCGGGACTGGCCCTGACCGGTTTCTCCGGTGGCCTGGTCGGTCTCTACCTCCGGGTCCCCGGCCTGCGTGAGCCCGGCAGCCTGCGGCCCACCCAGGCAGGCATTCCGCTGGCCAAGGACTCCTGGTTGCTGGGGATGGGAATCGGCTTCCTCGGGGCGGGGCCACGCGGAGCAGGCGGAAACGCCTCCAGGCGCTGTCGCCGACCGCGCTGACGGGCCGTGCGACGACGTACCGGAGTCCGGTCGGCGGCACGGGGCCGTACGCGAACCGAGGCCGGCGGGCCGCGCGGGCGCGTGTCGGTGGCCGGGCCCGGGTGCGCGAGCGGGGATGGTGTTCGCATGAACAGCGCAGACCTTTTGACGGATGCGTTCACACGTATTCAGGAATCGGTCCATTCGGCGGTGGAGGGCCTCTCCGCCGGCGACCTGAACGCCCGGCTCGACGACGGTGCGAACTCGATCGCATGGCTCGTGTGGCATCTCACCCGGGTCCAGGACGACCACGTCTCGGACGCGGCCGGTGTGGAACAGGTCTGGTTCGCCCAGGACTGGGTCTCCCGGTTCGACCTCCCCTTCGAGAAGGGGGCCACCGGGTACGGGCAGAGCAGCGGACAGGTCGCGGCCGTGCAGGTGGACTCGCCCGACCTGCTGCTCGGCTATCACGACGCCGTTCACGAACAGAGCGTCGAGTTCATCCGCGGGCTCGACGGCAGGTCCCTGGCGCGCGTCGTGGACGAGTCCTGGTCGCCGCCGGTCACCCTCGGCGTCCGCCTGATCAGCGTCATCGCGGACGACCTGCAGCACGTGGGCCAGGCGGCGTTCGTCCGGGGCTCGCTCGAACGCCGGTAGAAGCGGACACGGACGGGATCCGGGCATGCAGATCGTTGTCGACCTCAACCGCTGCCAGGGCTACGCGCAGTGCGTTTTCCTCGCCCCTCAGGTGTTCGAGCTGCATGGCGAGGAGGCACTGATGTTCACGCCGGCCGTCCCCGGCGCTCAGCACGAACGCGTCCGCCGGGCGGCGGCGGCCTGTCCGGTGCAGGCCATCCTCGTCGGCGAGCCGGCAGGCATCGGAGTCCGGTGAACGGACCGGACCGGATCGTTGTCGTCGGGGCGTCACTGGCAGGTCTGCGTGCCGCCGAGACACTGCGCGAGGAAGGCTTCGCCGGATCGCTGACCCTGGTGGGGGAGGAGCCACATCCCCCGTACGACAGGCCCCCGCTGTCCAAGCAGGTGCTGCTCGGGCGGGTGCGCGCGCAGGACGTCGGGCTGCCGGGCCGCCGCGAGGTGGACGCACGGTGGAGGCTCGGAGTGCGCGCCGCCGGGGTCGACCTGATCGGGAAGAAGGTGACTCTCGCCGACGGTGAACAGCTCGCCTACGACCGGCTGCTGATCGCCACCGGAACCCGGGCCCGCCCCTGGCCGAACCCCGGCGAAGCCCGACTGGACGGCGTGCTCACCCTGCGTACCAACGACGACGCGGCCCGCCTCGCCGAACGCCTCGACGCCGGTCCGCGCCGGGTGCTGGTGATCGGCGCAGGGTTCACCGGCTCGGAGATCGCCTCCGCGTGCCGGGAACGCGGCCTCGAAGTGACCGTCGCCGAACGCGGACCCTCGCCCCTCGTCGGCGCGCTCGGCGGGACGCTCGGCGGCTACGCCGGGAAGCTGCAACGCGCACACGGGGTCGACCTGCGCTGCCGTGTGACCGTCACCGCGCTGAGAGGCAGCGAAGGCCGGCTCACCGGCGCCGACTTCTCCGACGGAGGCCGGATCGATGCCGACGTCGCCGTGGTCGCTCTGGGCGCCGTCCGCAACGTCGAATGGCTCGACGGATCGGGCCTGGCCGCGGGCCCCCGGGGCATTGCCTGCGACGCGGGGTGCCGTGCCTTCGACATGTACGGGATCGTCACCGACGATGTCTTCGTCGCCGGAGACGTGGCGCGTTTCCCGCACCCGCTCTTCGACTACCAGATGCTCTCCCTCGAACACTGGGGCAACGCGGTCGCACAGGCCGAGGTGGCGGCCCACAACATGATCAGCCCCGGTCCACGGCGACGCCCGCACCTGACGGTGCCCGCCTTCTGGTCCAGCCAGTTCGGCCTCAACATCAAATCCGTGGGCGTACCGACCTTCTCCGACCAAGTGGTGATCGCCCAGGGCTCGTTGCGCGAGGGGCGCTTCGTCGCGGTCTACGGCTACCGCGGACGTGTCACCGCCGCCGTCAGTGTGAACCGAGCCAAGTGGCTGGAGTACTACCGGTACCTCATCGAGACGGCCGCACCGTTTCCGCCCGGGCCCGGTGCCGCCGACCGGCCGGGTCCGCCCGTACCCGTCCCCTCCGACGTACCGGCCCCGCAACTGCTCTCGCACGGCCCGACCGTGGCTCTCACCGGTCATCTGCCGGACCGGCATCTCACCCTCGTGCCGACCCCGGCCGCCGACCCCCGTCGATGAGGAGCTCCGACCATGCCCCCGAACACCCTCTTCGAGCGCATCACCGACTACGCGAACCGCGCCGACCCCTATCCGCTCTACGCGGAGCTGCGCGAGAGCGGAGTCGTGCGACAGGACAACGGCAGCTACCTGGTGGGCACTTACCACGAGATCGCCGCTCTGCTCCATGACCCGCGGATCAGTTCGGACCTCGGCAACCGCAAGGACCCCGACCCGGACGTGGCCCTGGCCAGGTCGGACGACATGCCGCCGGCCTTCATCGGTGTCGACGACCCCGAACACGACCGGCTCCGCCGCCTCGCCATGCGCCCCTTCGGGCCGCCGCACTCCCCGGGGCGGATCGACGCCCTGCACGGCGACATCACCCGGATCGCCGAGGAACTGATCCGGTCGTTCCGGGACAAGGGCCGGATCGATCTCGTCGAAGACTTCGCCTATCCGCTTCCCGTCACCGTGATCTGCGGTCTGCTGGGCGTGCCGCAGGAGGACGTGGAGCGCGTCCGCGCCTGGACGAACGCCGTCATCGCCGGTTTCGACCCCACTCCGGGTGACGACCCGGCGCAGCGCCGGAAAGCCGCCCAGGAGGCGCGGTCGGCCATGGCGACATACCTGGGCGATCTGGCGGAGGACCGGCGCCGCCACCCGACCGGAGACATGCTTTCCGCCCTCGCGAACGACGAGGGGCCCGAGGGGCGTCTCACCCGGCCGGAACTGATGGCCACAGCCGTACTGCTGCTCATCGCCGGACACGAGACGACCGTCAACCTGATCACCAACGGCATGCTCACCCTGTTCCGCCACCCCGAGGTCATGGAGCAGTTGCGTGCCGCGCCGGAGCTCATTCCGAGGGCGGTGGAGGAATTGCTGCGTTACGAGCCGCCCGTCCAATTCCTGCCCCAGCGCTCGCCGCTCACCGACATCGACGTCGCGGGCATCACCGTTCCCCGGGGCTCCGCGTTGATTCTGGTGCTCGCCTCCGGGAACCGCGATCCCCGGAGGTTCGACGACCCGGACCGCTTCGACCCGATGCGGAGGGACAATCAGCACTTCGGGTTCGGCAGCGGCATCCACAACTGCTTCGGCGCCCCGCTCGCCCGGATCGAGGCGCAGATCGCACTCGACGCGCTCCTTCGCGTCCTCGACGGCACACGGCTGATCGAGGACCCGCCCCCGTACCGGCGCAGCCCCGTGCTGCGCGGTCCCCGCCACCTCCTGATCGGGTGCGGCGCAGGAGAGTAGGCCGCCGCCATCGGCCAGCGGGTCCCCTGCCCGGGCCTGCTGGGCCGTGGCGCACGGATCCCCGGACCGGGGCCGTGCCGGCCTGGCGAAGGTGGCTCAGGCGGGCTGGGTGAAGGTACCGGGGCTGCCGGTGGTGGCCCGCCACTCGGGGGCCCGCTCGGGGCTTGCCTGGGCGAGTGCCTGCCGGACGCCGTCGGCGTCCTTGTCGGTGGTGTACACCGGGGTGCCCGGCTGCTGGCGCCACGACTCCTCGATCTCCCCGGCGGCGACCGGATCAAAGCCGAGCGTGTCCACCACGTCCATCACGATCGCCCGGGCGGCCCTGTCGTCCCCTGCCACGGGCAGCGCGATACGCCCGGGGGTTCCGGCCGGCAGGCCGTTGTCCGAGAGATGCTGCGCGTAGATGTTGTTGAACGCCTTGATCACCGGCCGCTTCAGCCGTGTCTCGACCCACCGGCTCTCCGGCATGCCGTCCTCGATCTCGTCGATGCGGCCGTCCCGCTGCTGCGGGTAGTAGTTCCCGGTGTCGACGACGATCAGTTCGTCGGCGGCCCCGTCGAAGATCCCGGCCGGCAGGTCGGGAACCCGGAACTGCGGAATCGTCACCACGACGAGTTCCGCCCTGCGGGCCACCGCCTCCACCGGAACGTTGTGTGCGCCGGTCGCCGAGGCGAGGTCGACGAGGGTGTGCGGGCCTCGCGAGTTGGCGACCGACACATCGTGCCCGAGTTCGGACAGACGCCGGGTCAGAGTGCCGCCGATGTTTCCGGCGCCGATGATGCCGATCTTCACGACTGCTCCTGAACAGGAGAGGGCGGGGGACAGGGGGAACAGCGCAGGAGCGGACAGCTGCGCGCGGACGACGACGCCCGGCGGGCTGTCCGTGCCCGAATCTCCAGACTGTGAGAGGCCGCTACCGAGTGCAACCCGGGGGACGAGCGCCTCGCGGCCGTCTCCGCCCGGCCGGCGACGGCCCGGAGGCGTGGGGGACGGGCTTCGCGAGCGGCGGCCCGGGTGCCGGTCCCGTTCCCGGAGTCACCTTGCGGGACCGGATTCTTGCGGGACCAGGGTGGATTCCGCCCGTACGGTTCCGCCGGACGGGGTGCGCAGCTGCCGGGCGCCGGCCCGTACCCGTGGGACCCCGGACAGCACCACCGCGAACCCGGGATTGCGCCGCAGGCGTGACGTCCGGCCGAGGGACCGACGGGGACGGCGCCGGGGCCCTGCGGTTGCGTATTGCGGCAACATGAATATTTTTCCGGGACGTTGACGAAAAAATCGCGCCCTCACCATGCTGAGCGCCATGCACTCTCAAGGTGGCCCTCTCGCGCGTCTCAGACGCGGGCACGAGGAACGCGTACTCGGCCTGCTGCGCCGGCACGGCCCGCAGAGCCGCGCCGAGCTGGGGCGCCGGGCAGGGCTGTCGCGCACGACGCTGTACGACATCGTCGGAACCCTGGTCGCGAGCGGTGCCGTCGTCTCGTCGGCGGCGAATCCGGGACCCCGCAGGCGTGGTCGTCCGGTCGAACGTCTGACGCTCGACCCGGCGGCCGGGCAGGCCGTCGGGATCGACTTCGCGCGCCGCGCCGTCCATGTGGCCGCGGCCAATGTCGCGCACGAGGTGATCGGATCCGCGAGCCTGGCGCACCCACCGGAGCTCTCCTGGGAGGGCCGGGTCGAACTGGCCGAGCGGCTGGTGGCGTCGCTGGCCGGCGGCACACTGCGGCTGTCGGCGCTCGGTGCGACCGGTGCGATCGGCGTGGGTGTGGTGGGGCCGGTACTCCAGGCCGGCGATGACGGACCGGACGGGCCGCACGCGGTCCTGGACGAGCTGCTCGGGAAGCGGTTCGGCGCGCCGGTGCTGCTGGACAACAACACCAGGCTCGCCGCACTCGCCGAGTCCACCTGGGGCGTGGCGGCCGGCAGCCGGGACGTCCTGTACCTCCGGCTCTCGCACGGGGTCGGCGGCGGTCTCGTGGTCAACGGCTCGCTGCACCGGGGCGCCGAGGGTCTCGCGGGCGAGCTCGGGCACATCACCGCCGACCCCCGCGGCGGCCCCTGCGAGTGCGGCGGCACCGGGTGCCTGGAGACGGTCGCATCGGTGGGCGCAGTCCTCGAGGCCTTCCGTGCCCGTGGCGGGCACGCCGCCGAGATGCCCGCTCTCCTGACGGCGCTCGCATCCGGCGACCGGGTGGCGCACGACGTATTGCGGGCGGCCGGAACACGGATCGGAGCGGTACTCGCCGCGGTCGTCAACGCCGTCGGCCCCGGCGTGATCGTGCTCGGCGGCGAACTCGCCGAGGCCGGAGAAGCTTTGCTCGCACCGGTCGGACAGGCGCTCGACGCGCACGTACTGCCCCTCGCCAGGGACCGCGTGTCGGTACGGCGCGCCGCGCTCGGCGAAGCGGGCGGAGCCCATGGCGGGGTGGCCCTCGCCCTCCACGAATCGCCCCTGCTCGCCCGCTACCCGGGCCCCGAACACCCCGAGGACGACGCATGAGTTCCCCACAGTCCCCCGTCCAGGTGGTGGCCGCGCAGGGCAAGGCTCTTCCGGCCCGTGCCCGTGTGCCCCGGCGCCCGCGCCTTCCCGCTCTCGGCCTCAACCTCACCGCGCTGGCGGCCGGTGTGGCGGTGTGGGCGCTGCTCGCCTCGGTCGGCGTGCAAGCGCTGCCCGGTCCGCTCGCCGTGGCCGACAGGGCGGGCGAACTCATCGCCGACGGCACACTGGCCGGTGACGCGGCGGCCAGTCTGCGCCGCGTCCTCACCGGTTTCGCGCTCGGCACCCTCGCGGCGGTGCCGGTCGGATTCCTCATGGGCTGGTACCCGTTGGCCCGCGGTCTGCTGGAGCCGTTCGTGCAGTTCTTCCGTACGATTCCGCCGCTGGCCATGATTCCGTTGGCGATCGTCCTGCTGGGCATCGGCGAGGTGCCCAAGGTGTTCGTGATCTTCCTGGCGGCCTTTCTGTCGAGCGTCGTCGCGGCGTTCCAGGGCGTCGTCGGAGTCGACCGGACACTGATCGACGCGGCGCGCGTGCTCGGTGCGCGCGACGGGACCATTTTTCTGAAGGTCGTGGTGCCCGCGTCCGCCCCGTTCATCCTCGTCGGGATGCGAATCGGACTCGGGTCGGCCTGGGGAACGCTGGTGGCCGCCGAACTCATCGCCGCCCAGGAAGGGTTGGGCTTCCGGATGCAGCAGGCGCAGCTCTACTACGACCTTCCCACCATCTTCGTCGGACTGATCACCATCGGCGTCCTCGGTCTGCTGATGGACCGGTTGCTGCAACTCGCCGAACACCGACTCACCCGCTGGCAGGAAACCCGATGAACGCGAAGATCTCCTTCCGGAACGTGTCCCGGACCTTTCCGATGAAGCACACCACGTTCACCGCTCTGGACGACGTGTCACTCGACATCGGGGACCGGGAGTTCGTCACCGTGGTGGGCCCGTCCGGATGCGGCAAGAGCACCCTTCTCAGCCTGGCGGCCGGTCTCACCACCCCGACGTCGGGCGAGGTCCTGGTCGACGGGGCGCCGGTGACCGGTCCCGGACCGGACCGGGGCGTCATCTTCCAGCAGTACGCGCTCTTCCCCTGGCTGACCGTACGCGGCAACGTCGAGTTCGGGCTGAAGCTGACCTCCGTGCCGCCCGCGGAACGCAGGCGCAGGGCCCAACGGGCCATCGAGCTGGTCGGACTCGGTGACTTCGCCGACGCGCTCCCCAAGACCCTGTCCGGCGGGATGAAACAACGCTGTGCCATCGCCCGCGCCTACGCGGTGGATCCCCAGGTCCTGCTCATGGACGAGCCGTTCGGGGCCCTGGACGCACTCACCAGGGTCCAGCTGCAGGACCAGTTGCTGGACACCTGGAACCGGGAGCGGCGCACGGTGCTGTTCGTCACGCACGACGTGGACGAGGCCGTGTACCTCGCCGGGCGCGTCGTGGTGATGGCGGCCCGGCCCGGTCGCGTCCACACGGCCGTCGACGTGGACCTGCCGTATCCGCGTACCGAGGCCATCCGCCTCTCGCCCGAGTTCGCCCGGATCCGCAACACCGTGTGGCAGGCCGTCTACCACCAGCCCGTCCCCACCGCCTGACGCTGCCGGGACCCGGCAGCGACCTTCCGTCACCACCCCTCTCACAAGGATCACTTCGCCATGCGTATACCTCAGCCTGCTCTGGCGGCGGCCGCCGCCGTGTCCGTCCTGGCACTCTCCGTCACGGGATGCTCCGGCGACTCCGCCGCCGACGGCGGAACGACGGTCCGGTTCGGTTACATCAGTGACTACAACGGGGCGAGCCTGCTGGCCATCGCCGACAAGCAGGGCCTCTGGAAGAAGGAGGGACTGTCGCCCCGTTACAAGGTCTTCACCAACGGCCCCGTCCAGATCCAGGCCCTGGGCGCGGGCGACCTCGACTACGGCTACATCGGACCCGGCGCGATGTGGCTGCCCGCCTCCGGCAAGGCGAAGGTCGTCGCCGTGAACACCCTCGCCTACGCCGACCGGGTCATCGCCCAGCCCGGCATCACCTCCATGATGGACCTCAAGGGCAAGAAGGTGGGCGTGCCCGAGGGCACCTCCGGCGACATGGTCCTCAACCTCGCCCTGCAGAAGGCGGGAATGACGACGAAGGACATCAAGAAGGTCCCGATGGACCCGTCCACCGTGGTTTCCGCCTTCGTCTCCGGTCAGATCGACGCCGCCGGCCTCTGGTACCCCCTGATCGACACCATCAAGGCCAGGAGGCCGGGCCTGACCGAGGTGGCCAGCACCAAGGAATTCTCCGGCAAGGCATTCCCCACCGCATTCGTGGCCGGCAACGCGACGAAGTCCACGATCGACACCAAGGTCGTCAAGGTGCTCCAGCGGGCGAACGACTGGCGCGCGGACCACCCCGACGAGGCGATCGACGCCGCGGCCGCCCTGCTGAAGGTCGACCGCGCGAAGGTGGCTGCCGACGCGGCCCACGTGACGACCATGTCCACCGCCGACCTGGTCGCGAAGACCGAGGACGGCACCGTCGACTCCTGGTTGAACAGCCTCGGCGACTTCTTCGTCGGCACGGGCCAGCTGAAGTCGGCACCGGCGCCGGACACGTACTACGAGGGTGACCTCTACACGAAGGCGTACGGCAAGTGAACCTGTTGTTCCTGATGACCGATCAGCACCGGGTGGACACCCTCGGCTGCTACGGCAACCCCCACATCGCCACCCCCCACCTGGACCGGCTCGCAGCCACCGGGACACGCTTCGACCGGTTCTACACACCGACCGCGATCTGCACCCCGGCCCGCGCCAGCCTGCTCACCGGGCAGGCCCCCTTCCGCCACCGGCTACTCGCCAACTACGAGCGAAACGTGGGGTATCTGGAGGATCTGCGCGAGGACGCCTTCACCTTCCCGTCGGCGCTGAGCGAGCGTGACTACCAGCTCGGGCTGATCGGCAAGTGGCACGGCGGCACCCACCGCAACGCCGCCTCCTACGGCTTCGACGGACCCGACCTGCCCGGCTGGCACAACCCCGTCGACCATCCGGACTACCTGGCCTACCTGGAGGAACGCGGACTGCCGCCGTACCGCATCTCCGATCCGGTCCGCGGTACGGCACCGGGCGGCAACCCGGGCAATCTGCTCGCGGCGCGACTGCACCAGCCGGTCGAGGCGACCTTCGAGTACTACCTCGCCACCCGGGCCATCGAACAACTGGAACGGTATGCCGCGGACGGCCGGCCGTTCTTCCTCGCGACGCACTTCTTCGGCCCGCACCTGCCCTACCTGCTCCCCGACGGCTACTTCGACCTGTACGACCCCGGACTCGTCGAACTGCCCGCGTCGATCGCCGAGACCTTCGAGGGAAAACCTCCCGTGCAGCGCAACTACAGCGCCCACTGGACCTTCGACACCCTTCCGATCGAGGTCAGCCGCAAACTGATCGCCGTCTACTGGGGATACGTCACCCTCATCGACGAGCAGATCGGCCGCATCCTGACCCGTCTGGACGAACTGGGTCTGGACGACACCACATCGGTGTTCTTCACGGCCGACCACGGCGAGTTCACCGGTGCGCACCGCCTGCACGACAAGGGCCCCGCCATGTACGAGGACATCTACCGCATCCCCGGCATCGTGCGGATCCCCGGGGCGGCCCCGCAGGTGCGGGACGAGCTCGTCGGTCTGACGGACTGCACCGCGACCCTCCTCGACCTGGCGGGCTGCGACCCCTCACCCGCCGTGGACAGCCGCTCCCTGGTCCCGCTGGTGCGCGGCGAGCACCCGGACTGGCCGCAGGAGCTGGTTGCCGAGTTCCACGGCCACCACTTCCCGTACCCGCAGCGGATGATCCGCGACGACCGCTACAAACTCGTCGTCAACCCCGAGTCCGTGAACGAGCTCTACGACCTGACGGGGGACCCGCACGAACTCAGCAACCGGTACGAGCACCCCGAGTTCGCCCCGGTACGCGGCCGTCTGATGCGTCGGCTCTACGAACTCCTGCGCGACCGGGGCGACAACTTCTACCACTGGATGACATCGATGTACGACATCGGTGCCTCGGACCACGACCCGAGCCTCAGCTCCTTCGAGACCGGTGGCACGGCCTGGACCGCATCCGCGGCCCCGGGCGGGACGATCACGGAGACACGATGAGACGCATGGGCACGACCATCCGCCGGCGGTCCGTCCCGCGCTGGGCCGCCGGACTCGCCGCGCTGATATGGCTGTCCGCCCTGGGTACCGTGCCGTCCCAGGCGGCGCACGCGCCCCGCGGCGGGGCGGCGCACCGCTCCATCGCGACGTACACCAACCCGGTGTCCGCCGGGGCCGTCGACACCTTCCCGGACCCGTCGATGATCCGCGGCAAGGACGGTCTCTGGTACGCGTACGGCACCCAGAACCCGGTCTTCCAGAGCAAGGGCGAGGACGGTGAGCGCATCCTGCCGATCCTGCGCTCGGCCGACATGGTGACCTGGGAGTACGCGGGAGAGGTCTTCACGCCGGCCACCCAGCCTTCCTGGCACGGTGGTTCGCGGTTGTGGGCCCCCGACGTGCACTACGCGTTCGGCCGGTACTACCTCTACTACTCCGTGCCGGGCCGCGGCACGGTCGGTCTCGTCACGGCCCCCACTCCCACCGGCCCCTGGACCGACCGGGGCTCCGTGCTCCCGGCACCGAGCGGCTGCCCGGCGGGCAACATCGACCAGGCACAGTTCACCGACACCGACGGAACCCCCTACCTCTACTGGGGCAGCTACGACACGATCTGCGTGGCGGAACTGAACGGCGACCGGACCCGCACCGAAGGCGCCGTCACCCAGGTCGCCCGCGGCCGCCGTGTCGAGGGCGGGTTCGTCGTACGGCACGACGACTTCTACTACCTCTTCTACTCCGACGGGGGCTGCTGCGACGGCGCGTACAGCGGCTACCAGGTGAAGGCCGGGCGCTCGACCAGCCCCACCGGCCCGTTCACCGATGACGAGGGCACCGATCTGATGGCGCTCACCAGCAAAGCGGGCGTCGTCGTCGGCGCCGACGGCAACCGGTGGACCGGGCCGGGCCACAACGCGATCCAGACCGACCTCGCCGGCCAGGACTGGCTGGTCTACCACGGCATCCCCGCCGACTCCCCGGACCTGGCGCCGGCGTCGAACGGCTCGCTGAAGCTGTCCCGGCGCCCCATGCTCATCGACCGGCTCGACTGGATCGACGGCTGGCCCGTCGTACGGGCGGGCGAAGGCCCCTCGGACGGCCCGACGACTGCTCCGGTGACCACCTGGGCCGCCGGCGGCACGTTCAACGAGGCGGGCCTGTCGGGCTGGCGCCCGCAAGGTGACAACACCACCGGCTGGTCGGCGGCGTCGGAACAGGACGCCCACGGCTATGTCACGCACACCCCGTCGGGCAGCGGTCCCGCCTATCTGGTCTCCGCCGCCGACGCACCTGCGGAGTTGCGGGCCGAGGCCGACCTCAGGGTCGCCTCGCCCGACGGCGCGGCGGGCCTCGCCTTCGCCTACCGGGACCCAGGGAACCAGGTCGTCGCCTGGCTCGACCGCGCACGCTCCGCGCTCGTCACCGAAGTCCGGGTGGGTGGCACCAGCAGGGGAGAGCGGACCAGCGCCCTGCCGGCCGGATTCTCCTGGGACACCTGGCACAACGTCGCCGTGGAGACGCGCGGCACCCGGATGACCGTCGAGGTGACCGGCGACCGGCTGCGCGACCCGGTGGCCTCGCAGACCCGCGACCTGCCCGCAGTCGCGGTCCGCGCGGGTGCGGTCGGCGCGGCTGTACGCGGTACGGGCGCCGCCGCGGACAACGTGGGCGCGGCGGCCCTCGCCCACCCGGTGACGGTCCGTGCGGACGTGGCGCAGCCGGGGAAGCTGCTCACCGGCCACAGCGACGAATTCGACTCGACCACGGTCCCCGGCACGACGGCCGGCTCACCGTGGCAATGGGTCCGCGGCCCGGCCGCCGGAGTCGCGATGGCGGGCGGCTCCCTCACATGGCCCACCCAGGACGCCGAGCTCCACCTCGGTGACAACAGCGCCTCGGTACTCGTTCGGGACGCGCCGGAGGGCGACTACACGGTCGAGACGAAGCTGCGTTTCGCCCCGGACCGGGATGCGCAGCAGGCGGGCCTCGTCCTGTACGAGAACGATGACCGCTGGCTGAAGCTCGTCCACTCGGTGCTGCCGCTCAACAACGGGAACGGTGCCCTTCTCCACGTGACCGAATTCGGCAAGGAGGGTGAACGTCCCACCACCACCCCGCCGACCCCGGTCGCCAACGGGCCCATGTTCGGGGGGCCGACCGCCGATACGCTGTGGCTCCGCCTGACGCACCGTCTGGACGCCGCCGCCCAGGAGCACGAGGTCCGCGCGTCCACGAGTCGCGACGGCATCCACTGGTCCCGCGGCAGCGTCTGGACCCTTCCCGTCAAGGGGGACCTGAAGATCGGTCTGATTTCCCTGAACCGCTCGGGAGCCGTGGCCGGTTTCGACTACGTGCGGACCTACGGCGCGTCGCGGCGGTCACACTGACCGGTCACCGTCGGGCAGGGCCGTGCAGGTGTGCGTGCGAGGGCGAGCGCACACCTGCACGGAGTGTCCACGCTCCCGGAACCGGCCGGGCGGAGCCGAGGCTGCTCAGACGTTCGGCCGGAGCACCGGATCCGGCAACGGGTACACGGCGAGCGAGAACGAATGCCCCGCGGGATCCATGTAGACCCTGACATCGCGCGGACCGCTGTTGTCCTTCGTGTCGACCGGCCTCGCGCCCAGACCGATCGCTTCACGCTCCGCCTCGTCCATGTCGCCGCGGCCCACCAGTATCCGCAGATGCGCCTGCTGGGAGTCCTCCGGGCGCGGCCAGCTCGGTGGCGCGTAGCCGTGGTCGCGGTGGATCGCCAGATGTACGCCGCTGTGTCCGACGATCTCCACGAAGTCGGGATCATTTCCGATCCTTGTCTCCGCGCCGAGCAAGTGGGAGTAGAACTCGGCCAGTTCCAGCGGTTCGGCACAGTCCAGAACCAGGACGCTCGTCTTCTCGACAGTCATGTTCCCCGGCTACCCCGGGTCCGTCCGCTCACGCCGGGCCGCACGTGACCCGCTCCCGGGGCCGTCCGAACGGAGCCGGATGCGACCCCCGGCCCGGCAGCCCGTCCGAGGGGGCGTCACATCGTCGGCGCACCCGGCGGGGACCCCGGCTTCCTGTCGTCGGGCCCGCGTCGCGGAGCGCTGTCCTGTGACGTGACCGCCGAGAGCGGCGTGGCGATCTGCTCCAGCGACTTCTGTTCTGCGGCCACCGCGAAGAAGACGGCCACCAGGCCCGCGATCACCATCAGGGCCGCCCCCACACAGAACGCGAGAGCGGCGTCCGCGACGACTCCGCTCTGCGTCAGGCCCGCGAAGATCAGGGGACCGGAGATGCCACCGGTCGCCGTCCCGATCGCGTAGAAGAAGGCGATCGCCATGGCCCGCGTCTCCATCGGGAAGATCTCACTGACTGTCAGGTACGCCGAACTGGCACCCGCCGAGGCGAAGAACAGGACGACGCACCAGCACAGCGTCATGGTGACGGCGTCGAGCCGTCCGGCATCGAACAGCCAGGCGGTGAGGAACAGCAGCACACCGGAGAGGATGTACGTCCCCGCGATCATCGGCCGGCGGCCCCAGGTGTCGAAGAGACGGCCCAGGAACAGTGGGCCCAGGAAGTTGCAGAACGCGATGGCGGCGAAGAAGTAGCCGGTTGTTCCGGTGGAGACGTCGAAGAACGTGACCAGGATCGAGCCGAAGCCGAAAGTGATCGCGTTGTAGAGGAACGCCTGCCCGACGAAGAGCGCGAAGCCGAGCGTCGCACGCTTGGGGTAGTCACGGAAGACGGTCTTCCCGATCTCGATGAAGCCGATGCTGCGGCGCTGTTCGACGGTGATCTCGGTCTCTGCCGCGGGGAGCGGGCGGCCCGTCTCCTCCTCGATCTCCCTCTCCACTTCGTCGACGAGCTCTTCCGCGCCCTCGGACCGTCCGTGGATGAACATCCACCGCGGGCTCTCCGGCACATGGCGGCGTACGAGAAGGATGACCAGTCCCAGGACGACGCCGAGGGCGAACGTCAGCCGCCAGCCGACATCCTTGGGGAAGATGTCGGTGTCGAGTGCGAGGACCGACAGCAGGGCGCCGCCCATCGCCCCCAGCCAGTAACTGCCGTTGATGATCAGGTCCACCCGGCCCCGGAACCTGCTGGGGATCAGTTCGTCGATGGCGGAGTTGATGGCCGCGTACTCGCCGCCGATGCCGAACCCGGTCAGGAAGCGGAAGAGGAAGAACCACCAGACGGAGAAGGAGACGGCGGTGAGAGCGGTCGCCGCGAGATAGACGGTGAGTGTGAGCAGGAAGAGCTTCTTGCGGCCGTGACGGTCCGTGAGCCAGCCGAAGAAGAGGGCGCCGGAACAGGCCCCCGCCACGTAGAGCGCTGCCGCCACGCCCGTGACCTGGGCGCTGCTGATCGGCAGACCGCTGCCGGGCTCGGAGAGCCGGCCGGCGATGTTCCCGACGACGGTCACTTCCAGGCCGTCCAGGATCCAGACGGTGCCCAGGCCGATGACGATCATCCAGTGCCATCGGGACCACGGCAGGCGGTCCAGTCTCGCGGGGACCTTCGTCGTGACCGTTCCGGTGACCGCTTGTCCGCTTCGGCTCATGGACTCCGCCTCCTGGGAGGGCGGCTTCCGGCGCCGCCCTTGGCGCCGAGGCCGGGTACCCCGGGGCCAAGGGGATAAACAGCACCATGGGTCGAGGCCCTGGTGGAGAGGGCGCGCCGGTTGTCCATCAGGGTGTACGAGCAGAAACACGAGGGTGTACGAGCAGTGGGTCCATGAGCAGAGGTGTGCGAGGTGCACTGCGCGGCCACGGGCCGTGCAGGTCGCGTTCAGCGTCACCACACGGTGCGCCGGGGTTGCGGGACACCTCCGCCCTGTGGAACCGCCCCGGAGAGGTCACTCACCGGGGCGAAAGCGGCTGGTGCAGCCTAACCCTGTCGAGGGCCGCCCTTGGGGTCCTGGGGGTCCACCCCCGTGCCGGCCGACGCGTCCTTGGTCCCGCTGGGCCGACCCGAGTGGCCCTTGCTGCCCGTGTCGTGCAGGCCCTTTTCCTTGGACCGCCCGGCCAGGTCCTCACCTCGACGGCTGGTGCTCTTTGCGGTGTCGGCGGGAACGCCCGTCTTCTCTTCCTTGGACACCTTTCGCCCGCTCCCCGAGTCCGGTGCGTATTCCTCGGGATGGAAGGAGCGATGGGCGCTCGGGTTGTCCTGCTGGTGGGTCTCGTCGACATCCGACGACCAGCCGTGCTGGTGCTTTCCACCGTGCCGACTCGGTCCTTCGCCGTGCGATGGCTGGGATGGCTTCCGTTGCTCGGACATGAAATGCCCTCCATCGAGGTTCGGTCTTCCGGCCCGTAGGGCCCGGGTACCGGCCCACGAGCTGACAGGGCAATTCTTTCATGTGCCCGTAAACCGGTCATATCGAACGGAAGGAAGGCCCGGACGCCGGCGTTGTCACGCTGTGTGATGAACTGCAGCGGCGCGATCTGCTTCGCGGGCGGCGCGTGACCCGGGAAATTCCCGGCGGCCCGGCAGCCGAGGGGCCCGGTTCAGCGCTGCGGGCCTCGCCGGCTCAACTCGACCGGGCCCACGCATAACGGTGTTCCGGCCGGCCGGTGTCGCCGTACTTGAGGCTGAGGCTGATGCGGCCCGCGCTCTCCAGGTACTTGAGGTATCGCTGGGCGGTGGAACGGCTCAAACCGGCGCGGGCGGCGACCTCGTGGGCGGACAGCGGTTCGTCGGCTGCGGCCAGGACGTGACGGATGACGTCGGCGGTGGGAGCGGAGTGCCCCTTGGGCAGCCCGGCCGCGGCGACGGCCTCAGGGGTGCGGAGCGCCCCGAATATCTGGTCCACCTGCTCCTGGCCGGCCTCGCCCCGGCCGCCGCCCACCCCTTCGAGAGTGCGGCGCAGGGCCGCGTAGCTCTCCAGCTTGGAACGCAGACCGTTGAAGTTGAAAGGCTTGACCAGGTACTGCAGGGCGCCGTAGCGCATGGCGGTCTGGACGGTCGTGACATCGCGAGCCGCCGTCACCATGATCACGTCTGCCTGGTGGCCGCGCTGGCGCAGTCGCCGTACCAGCGTCAGTCCCGTCTCGTCCGGAAGGTAGTGATCGAGAAGCACGAGGTCGACATGGTCGCGTTCCAGCACGGACAGCGCCTGCGCAGCGGTGTGCGCACGGGAGACGACGCGGAAACCGGGCACCTTGGCCACGTACGCCGCGTTGATCTCGGCCACACGGAAGTCGTCGTCCACGACGAGGACGTCGATCATTGCAACTCTCCCACTTCGGTCAACTGCCGGACGGCGAGCGTCTCGGGCAGGACGACGGTGAAGACCGCGCCACCGCCGGCCCGGGCACTGACGCGGGCAACGCCTCCGTAACGCTCTGCGAGACGGCGTACCAGCGCCAGGCCGAGCCCGCGGCCCCGGTGCGCGGGCGACTTCTTGGTGGACCAGCCCTCGGTGAAGATCTGTTCGCGCATGTCGGGCGCCACCCCCGGACCGTTGTCGCTGACCCGAAGCACCGCCGTGGTGCCCTCCGTCAGGAGCTCGACCTCGATGAACGAGGCGACGTCCAGTGCGTTGTCGATGAGGTTGCCGAGGACGGTCACCAGGTCGCGGGGGTCGACCACCACGTCGGGCAGGAGGGTGCCGGGGGAGATGTGCAAGGATGCGCCCCGCTCCGCCGCGATGGCCGTCTTGCCCACCAGCAGCGCGGACAGCAGAGGGTCCTTGACGCGCTCCGTCACCTGTTCCGCCGATGCCCGGTGACCGTCGGCCACCTCCACGACGAACTCCACCGCCGCTTCGTGCCGCCCGAGTTCCAGCAGGCCGAGCAGGGTGTGCAACCGGTTGGCGTGCTCGTGGTCCTGAGCGCGGAGCGCGTCGAGGAGCCCGTGTGTGGCGTCCAGTTCGCGGCCGAGCAGCTCCAGCTCCGTGCGGTCGCGCAGGGTGACCACGGCCCCGCCGTCCCCGGTCGGCATGCGGTTGGCGAGCAGGACACGCCCCCTGCAGACGGTCAGCAGGTTCGCCCCGTCGACGCGACCTGCCAGCACTTCCGCCGTGCGGCCCGGGGGCAGTACCTCGCCCAGCTCACGTCCGACCGCGTCCGGGGTCAACTCCAGCAGGCGCTGCGCCTCGTCGTTGAGGAGCCGTATCCGTCCCCGGGCGTCGAGCGCGAGAACCGCTTCGCGAATGCTGTGCAGCATGGCCTCGCGCTCGTCCAGCAGTGCGGAGATGTCGGCGAAGGCAAGCCCATGGGTGCTGCGCTGCAGGCGACGCGAGACGGCGAGGGCCGCCAGCACCCCCGCGGCGAGTGCGGTGCCCGAGTAGAGGAGGAGCCCGGGAATGGTTCCGAGCAGCCGCTCACGGACGCTGTCGTAGGCGATTCCCACCGAGACGGCGCCGATGACTGCCCCGTGCTCGTCGCGCAGGGGGACCTTGGCCCGTGCGGAGCGCCCCAGGGTTCCGTTGTCGATCTGCATGATCTCCCGGCCGGCGAGAGCCGTGCTGGGATCGGTGGAGACGTGCCTGCCGATCTGCTCGATGTCGGTGTGCGACCAACGGACCCCACGGGTGTCCATGACCACGATGTAGAGCGCACCGGTGGCCCGGCGGATCCGCTCCGCCTCGGCCTGCACCGGTCCGTCGGGGCTGGGGTCGCTGCCCGTCAGGTGCTGCGCCAGTTCGGGTTCGGCGGCGGCGGTCTGGGCGATGGACAGGGCCTGACGCATCGCCTGGTCGTCGAGCTGATGGCTGAGCGGGGCGAGGAAGAGCCCCGTGACGAGCATGACCACCCCGGTCGTGATGGCCACCTGGGTGAACAGGACCTGGGCGAAGACGCGGCGGGGCCAGTGAATCCGCATGCGTACGCACTCTGCCTTCCGCCGGCCCTGGAATCCGAAGCTCCGCTTGACTTGTGTGAACGCAACGTAAACGCCGCTGCCGCCGCTGACCAGCCCCCGTAGCGCTTTTGTTGTGCGTGCGTGAGCAGAACGAGCAGAACCGCAGGTTATGAGCAGAAGCAGGAGTTGTGAGCGCAAGGGTGCCGCCACGACCGGGTCGCACCTAGCGTCCCGCTCCATGAACAGCCAAACGAGCCCCGCCATCGAGTTGCGGGGGGCGAGCAAAGCGTTCCGGACTCCGTCGGGGGCGCTCCACACCGCCGTACGGGATCTGGACCTCACGATCGGGCGCGGTGAGTTCGTTGCCGTGGTGGGACCTACGGGATGCGGCAAGTCGACGACGCTGACACTGGTCAGCGGCCTGGAGGAGCCGACCGAGGGAGAGGTGCTGGTGGCCGGTGAGCCGGTGCGCGGCATCGGCGACAAGGTCGGCTTCGTCTTCCAGCAGGACGCCGTCTTCCCCTGGCGCACCGTGCTGTCCAACGTGATGGCGGGCCCTCGTTTCCGGGGCGTCCCGAAGCCCGAGGCGAAGGAACGGGCCCGGGAGTGGCTGGCCCGGGTCGGCCTCTCCTCCTTCGAGGACCGCTACCCCCACCAGCTCTCCGGCGGTCAGCGCAAGCGTGTCGCCCTCGCGGCCACCTTCGTCAACGACCCCGAGATCCTGCTCATGGACGAACCCTTCTCCGCACTCGATGTGCAGACCCGGGCGCTGATGTCGGACGAGCTGCTGGAGTTGTGGGCCGGGACCGGCGCCTCCGTCGTGTTCGTCACCCATGACCTGGAGGAGTCCATCGCACTGGCCGACAAGGTCGTGGTCATGACCGCGGGACCGGCCACCGTCAAGGAGGTCTTCGAGATCGATCTGCCCCGCCCCCGCAAGGTGGAACAGGTCCGTCTGGAGCCCCGGTTCCTCGAGATCTACCGGGAGATCTGGTCCTCGCTCGGCGAAGAGGTCCGCATCACCCGCGAGAGGGGTGCCCTCGATGTCGCCTGAAACCATCACCGCGAGCTCCGCCGCCCCCGGGACCGAACGGACCCAGGCCCGGGCACGGGCCACCCGCAACCGCAGGATCCTGGTGCTCGGCAGCCGGATCGCACTGCTCCTCGCGGTCGTCGGACTGTGGGAGTGGCTGGCCCGGACCGCGGTCATCGACCCGTTCAACTTCTCGATGCCGTCGAAGATCTGGGACCAGATCCGTACCTGGGTCGTCGACGGCACCGCCCAGGGCTCTCTGTGGGAGCAGATCTGGTACACGCTCTACGAAGCGCTGCTGGGCTGGGTGATCGGTGTGATCGCCGGTGTGCTGCTCGGGATCGCGCTGGGACGCGTCCGCTTCGCCGCCGACGTCCTCGGCCCGTACATCAAGGTGCTCAACGCCCTGCCGCGCATCGTGCTCGCGCCGATCTTCCTGATCTGGTTCGGTCTCGGCCCTGCATCGAAGGTGGCCTCCGCGGTCGTCCTGGTGTTCTTCCCCGTCTTCTTCAACGCGTTCCAGGGCGCCAGGGAAGTGGACCGGAACCTCGTCGCCAACTCCCGCATCCTGGGTGCCAGCGCTCGTCAGGTCACCTTCCAGGTGGTCATTCCCTCGGCCACGTCGTGGATCTTCACCAGCCTCCACGTGAGCTTCGGCTTCGCGCTCATCGGAGCCATCGTCGGCGAGTACATCGGTGCCACCAAGGGGCTCGGGCTGCTGGTCGCCGCGTCCCAAGGCACCTTCAACGCCGCCGGCGTCTATGCCGCCATGGTCATCCTCGCGGTCGTCGCCCTGCTGGCCGAAGGTCTGTTGACCTTCCTGGAGAAGCGGCTCTTCCGCTGGAAGCCGGTCGACTCCGGCTCGGCACGCTGACATCACCTGCCATCCGCTCACCCGATTGTCTCTTCACAAGGACGTGAACCAGATGCGTACGTTCACCCGGATCTCGGCCGTCGCCGTCGCCGGCGCACTCGCCCTGACCACCCTGACCGCCTGCGGCGGCGACTCCGGCTCCACCTCCGCCTCCGGCGGCAAGGACGTCAAGGTCAAGATCATGGTGGGGGGCCTCGACAAGGTCATCTATCTGCCCGCGATGCTCACCGAGCGACTGGGCTACTTCAAGGACGAGGGAGTGTCGGTCCAGCTCCTGACCGAGCCCGCGGGTGTCCAGGCCGAGACGGCGCTGGTCTCCGGTGATGTCCAGGGCACGGTGGGCTTCTACGACCACACCCTCGACCTCCAGGTGAAGGGCAAGCAGGTCGAGTCGGTCGTGCAGCTCTCGCAGGCTCCAGGTGAGGTCGAGATCGTCTCCAACCAGGCGGCGGGCGACATCACGTCGGCGAAGGACTTCAAGGGCAAGAAGCTCGGTGTGACGGGCATCGGCTCCTCGACCGACTTCCTGACGAAGTACCTCGCCGTCAACAGCGACGTGCAGACCAGCCAGTTCACGCCGGTCGCGGTGGGCGCGGGCCAGACCTTCATCTCCGCACTTCAGCAGGGCTCCATCCAGGGCGGCATGACCACCGACCCGACCGTCGCCACCATCCTGGACAAGAAGCTCGGCAAGATCCTCATCGACATGCGCACCCCCGAGGGCTCCAAGCAGGCGCTCGGTGGGCTCTACCCTTCCTCCAGCCTCTACATGCAGACGGAGTGGGTCGACAGCCACAAGGACACCGTCCAGAAGCTGGCCAACGCGTTCGTGCGGACGCTGAAGTGGATGTCCACGCACAGCGCCGACGACATCGCGGCCAAGATGCCCGCCGACTACGCACAGGGCGGCGGCAAGGCTCTCTATGCGCAGGCCATCAAGAGCACGCTGCCCATGTTCACGAAGGACGGTGTCATGCCGGCCGACGGACCGGCCACCGTCGAGCGGGTCCTGAAGGCCTTCAACCCGAACCTGAAGAACGCCAAGGTCGACCTCGACAAGACGTTCACCACCGAGTTCGTCAAGAAGGCGGGCTGACCGCACGCGTCCACCGCGGCCGCCCACACCAGGGTTGCCGGCCCGCCACCGGTCGACGGGCCGTCGGCACCTCGATGGACGCGACCACGTGAATGACGTACGCACCGGGTGGCGGAGCTCCCGAACGTGCCTGATCCGCTCGGCGGAGAAGCCGTTCAGCGGGGGGCTCCGCTCCCGCGCGCGGCACCTCATCCGGGCACGCCTGCCCGAACTGCCGTGCCCGGATGGGGTGCGACACGCACGGACCTGCGGACGAACTCCTCCGCAGGTCCGTCCGTGGGCCGGCTGATCAGAGGCCGTCGACTTCGACGACGGCGTCGGCAAAGGCCTTCGGCGCTTCCTGCGGCACGTTGTGCCCGATGCCCTTCAGCGTTCGGTGCGCGTATGCGCCGGTGAAGTGGCTGCGATAGCTCGCGCCGTCCCCAGGGGGCGTGAAGGGGTCGAGCTCACCGTCGAGGGTGAGGGTGGGGAGCGAGATGGCGGGGCTCCGGGCGAGCTGCGCCTCGAGACCGTCGAACTGCGGGTCGCCCTTGGCCAGGCTGAGCCGCCAGCGATAGTTGTGGATCACAATGGGGACCCAGTCCGGATTGTCGAACGCCGTTGCCGTGCGATCGAACGTCGCGTTGTCGAATCTCCACGTCGGGGAGACGTTCTTCCAGATCAGTCTCGCGAAATCGTGCCTGTACTTCGCAAGGCCGAGCTGACCCCTTTCCGTCGCGAAATAGAATTGGTACCACCACGTCCACTCGGCCTTGGGTACGAGCGGCTTCTTGTTGAACTCACGATCAGTGATCAGATAGCCGGTCACCGAGACCAGCGCCTTGCAGCGATCCGGCCAGAGCGCCGCGACGATGTCGGCCGTCCGCGATCCCCAGTCGAACCCGGCCAGGATCGCCTTCTCGATCTTCAGCGCGTCCATCAGTGCGATGAGGTCGACAGCGAAGACCGACTGCTGGCCGTTGAGGAACGCCTTGCTCGAACGGAAGCGTGTCGTGCCGTGGCCCCGCAGGTACGGGACGATCACTCTGTAGCCCCGCTCGGCCAGCAGAGGCGCCACGTCGACAAAGCTGTGGATGTCGTAGGGCCAGCCGTGCAGAAGGATGACCGGGTGGCCGCCTGCCGGGCCGGCTTCGGCATAACCGATGTTCAGAACCCCGGCATTGATCTGCTTGAGCGGCCCGAGGGATGTGTTCCCCGGCTTGTCCGAGGGAGGCGCCGCCGTTCCTTTCCGGTAGGGCGCCGAAGCCGTTGTCGCCGAGAGCGCCGAAACCGAGGCTCCGGCTGTTCCTACGGCGAGAATCTTGGAAAACGTTCGCCTGTCGATGGTGTGCACCTCTCCGCGAAGGTTCTATGCGCTCATGCATACCAAACGATTGGATAAATCGGACGTAGCGGGTAAATCGGTATGTTTCGCATCGTGGTGTCGGCGGGTGTCGGTGTCGACGCCGGAGCTGGGCTGTCGACGGGACCGGTTCCGCCGATGCGGGGAATTTGCGCAGCCCAGCCTGCGCAAGTTAGCCTGCGCATATGCGTGAGACAGTCGGCCCCACTGATGGCGTTTCCGAATCAGCCGCCCGCGCGGCCCGTGAGGTCCGTGTGGTCTTCAGCCGGCTGAAACGCCGGATGCGCGAGACCTACGACCCCGGTGACCTCACCCCTTCCCAGACCTCCGTGCTCAGCCGATTGGACAAGGACGGCGAGGCGTCGGTCAGCGACCTGGCGGCCGCCGAACGCGTCCGGCACCAGTCGGTGGCCGCCACCGTCGGCGTTCTCGTGGAGCGCGGCCTCGTCTCCCGCCGCCCGGACCCCGAGGACGGCCGCCGCCAACTGGTCTTCGTCACCGAGGGCGGCCACGCCTTCCTCGAGGACCGGCGCCTGGCCGGTGAGGGCTGGCTGACCCGGGCCCTGGAGGACAGGTGCACGGAGGAGGAGCGCCGCACCCTCATCGAGGCGGCGGCCCTACTGGAACGCATCGTCCGCTCATGACCGGCAACCCGATCCGGATACTGCGCCGGATATGCTCCGGCGGAGCCAAGGAGTCGGCGAACGGCTTCGACCGGCGCCTGCTGGCCCCGATGATGCTCGGATCGCTGCTCAACCCGGTCAACTCATCGATCCTCTCGGTCTCGTTGGTGCCGATCGGCGCCGCTTTCGGTGCCCCTCCCTCGCAGACGGCGTGGCTGATCTCCGCCCTCTACCTGGCCACCTCCATCGGGCAACCCGTCGTGGGACGGCTGATCGACCTCTTCGGCCCCCGCCGTCTGTTCCTGGCCGGGACGGCGCTGACCGGCATCGCCGGCGTCGTCGGCATGCTCGCCCCCAACCTCGGCGTGCTCATCGCCGCACGGGTCCTCCTCGGCTTCGGCACCTGCTCCGGCTATCCGGCAGCCATGTACCTCATTCGGAGCGAGGCCGGACGCACCGGCCGGGAGAGTCCTGCCGGCGTTCTCACCGCCCTTGCCGTCACCACGCAGACCATCGCCGTCATCGGCCCCAGCCTCGGCGGTCTGCTGATCGGCATCGGCGGCTGGCGCGCGACCCTGGCCGTCAACATCCCGCTGGCGATAGCCGGCCTGTTTCTCGGCGCCCGCCGCCTCCCTGCGACTCGCCCTTCCCGGCGAGACTCCGGCCGCCACCCCGTGAGCGACCTGGATCTGCCGGGCATGGGCCTGTTCGCCCTGGCCCTCGTCTGTCTCCTGTTGTTCCTCATGAACCCCGGTGGCGGCCACTGGTACCTGCCGATACCGGCAGTCGCCGCGGCAGCCGGTTTCACCTGGCGCGAGCTGAGAGCGCGGCAGCCCTTCATCGACGTACGCGTTCTTGGCGGTAACCTGTCGCTCCTCGCCACCTACGCCCGGGCCCTGCTCTCCTACGTCGTCAGTTATGCCTTCCTGTACGGCTACACCCAGTGGACGGAGCAGGGACGCGGACTGTCCGCGTCCCAGGCCGGCTTGGTGCAACTCCCTCTGTTCGCCACCGCGATCGTCGTCTCCACCCTGACCGGACGCCGTCAGGCCATCCGCGGCAAGCTCCTGGTCGGCGCCGTCGGCCAGATCGTGGCCTGCGCCCTGCTCCTCCTCCTGCACGCTCACAGTCCCCTGTGGATGCTTCTGGCCGTCGTGTTCGTCCTCGGAGTTCCACAGGGTCTGAACAGCCTCGCCCTGCAGAACGCGGTCTTCCACCAGGCCGACGCCGAACGCATGGGCTCCTCCGCCGGGCTGCTGCGCACCTTCGGCTACCTCGGCGCCATCATCGCCTCCGCGGCCGACGGCGCCTTCTTCGGGCAACGCGCCGATACCGGCGGCCTGCACCATCTCGCTGCCTTCATGCTCGCCGTCAGTGCCCTCTCCCTCGGGGTGACGGTCGCCGACCGCTCCCTGCGCCGCGTCGGCGCGCCAGGCGTGAACGACACCACCGCCGGGACCGAACTCCAGGACACCGGCCGGTGACCGAGACCTCCGGGCCCCCGCCCGACAGGACTCGCCCCGCGGCGCCCCGCCGCGCACGGCGACCCCGATCCACCCCGAAACGCCGAGGAAGAACCGTGACCAACTCCGCACTGCTCGTGATGGATGTCCAGCAGGCCATCGTCGACCGCCTTCCCGACCACGACCCTGCCTACACGTCCCGCCTCGCACGCGCCGTCACAGCGGCCCGCACCGCGGGCGTACCCGTGGTGCACGTCGTCGTCGGCCTCCGCCCCGGCCACCCCGAGACCAAGTCCAGCCCGTCCTTCAGCGCCCTGCCCGACGGAGCCTTCACCGACGCCGACCCGGGAGCCGCCATCCACCCCGACGTCGTGCCCCTGCCCGGTGAGAGCATCGTCACCAAGAAGCGCGTCAGCGCCTTCACGGGAAGCGACCTCGACCTCGTACTGCGCGGTGGCGCCATCGACCACCTGATTCTGACCGGCCTCGCCACCAGCGGCGTCGTCCTGTCGACCCTCCGTCAGGCCGCCGACCTCGACTACCGCCTCACCGTCCTCGCCGACGGCTGCGGCGACGCCGACCCCGAGGTCCACCGGGTGCTGACCGAGAAGGTCTTCCCGCGCCAGGCCGACGTCACCACCGTCGACGCCTGGATCTCCGCTCTCGCCTGACGACCCGCCGTCCGCGGACCGGCGAGCCGGGGTGCCCCGGCGGTCCGAGGGACGCTCCGGTTCCGCCCGGGTCGCTCGCCGTCGCGGTGGGCTCCTGGTGTGTGCCGTCGCCGGCGGACGGGGAACGCCGTTCCGTGCGCCTGATGCTGCGCTCCGGGGGAGACTCCCGAGGTGTTGCCCGACCACCGGCAGAGGCGCCGAACACTCACCTGACACGGATACGGCCGCCGGCCACGTCCATGGGTCCCTCACCGCACCGGGGCGCCCGGGGTGTGGCCGGGCGCCCCGGTGCGGGGATGTGGCAGCCGGACGGTGGTCAGCAGAACCAGCCGTCCTGGACCCAGCCGTGACGGTTGATGTCGCCGTAGGCGAATCCGTACGCCCATCCGCTCTGCTTGCGCTCCACGGTGAAGGTCTGGCCCGAGTAGAGGGTCCCCATCCAGGCCCCGCCCGGATCGGTGCGCACGAACAGGTCCTGGGCGCAGACGGTTTCGCGTTGGCCGACGGTTCCGTCGGCCGCCTGGGCCGGCCCCGCGGCCAGCAGCAGGCCGGCGGACAGGGCCACCACGGTCACGGCTGCTCGGACGGTTCGGAGTGCGGGCATGGCGAGTTCCTTCCCTGGAATCGGTTGGGGAGCTGAGCGATGCGGCGCGATGTCTACCAGGAGTCGTAGCCGCCGAGGCATTCGTTTCGGACGTAGCCCCAGTCACCCTTGCCGAAGTCGAAGGTGGCGGCCCAGCCGTTGTAGACGGGATGGGCGCCACGGGTGTGGCCGACCTTGTTGCCGTAGCCCAGCACGCGGATCAGCCCGGTGGGCCCCGAGGAGCTGTCGTAGTTGGCATAGAAGCTCGCGCTCTGACACACGATCACCGCGTGCTCGGGGGGCACCACCGCCTCCGTGGACACCTGGGATCCCACTGTCAAAGCGGCGGCAGCAGCTGCCGCCGCCAGTGCCTTTGTCGCGATTCTCATCGTTCGTCCTCTCGTGTCGCGTGGGAATGCTGGTCGGGTCTTCCGAGCGGAGGGGTGGCGGCCGTTCGGATGCCGGCGGAGGCGGGCCCGCCGGTGCGGGCGACGACGGGCCGTGGGGCGGTCGCCGCCGTGGGTGGGTGCGCATGACGCGCTGCGCGCGATGTCACGGTCCCGCCGGGACCGCGGACCGGGTCGGGGCGGATCACGCGGATCCCCGGCGTCGGCGGAGCGGCGGCGACGTGGATGTCCTGCCGCGGTGCGGCTCCGGGCGCGGGTGCGTGGCGCTCTCCTGACGGTGGGGGGTGCCGGTCGGGCGTGCGGAACCAGAATGACGTCACGGGGTCTATGCGGGTAGACCTCGAGCGGTGAAATTTCCATGACCATGTCATTTCGAACTGTGTCGGCCCCGGTGTGCAGCCCTTTCGCCCGGTCCGCCCCACTCCGGGCCGGTGGCGCCGCCTCGGCGACACGGACGCCGAGGCAGCGTCGCCGGGAGAGTGGTGGCGGGCTCGGGGATCGCAGGACCGGCGGCTGCGGGTCTCCGGTGTCGCCGACCCGTCAGGGGAGGATGGAGTCGACGTAACCGCCGTCCGCGCGCACGGCTCCGCCCGTCGTGGCCGAGGCGAGGTCCGAGCTGAGATACACGGCCAGGTTCGCGATCTCCTCCGGCTCGATCAGTCTCTGCAGAAGCGACTGGGGCCGGTGCTTGACCATGAACTCCCGCTGCGCCTGGTCCCAGGGCAGACCGGATCCCACGAGGTCGTGGACGAACTTCTCGATGCCACCGGTGCGGGTCGGTCCGGCGATGATCGAGTTGACGGTGACTCCGGTACCGGCGGCGTCCTTGGCGAAGCCCCGCGTGACGGCCAGGAGCGCGGTCTTGGAAACGCCGTAATGGATCATCTCCACCGGAGTGACCACGGCCGCATCGCTCGCGATGTTCAGGATGCGGCCCCAGGAACGGCCCTTCATGGCGGGGAGGTGGGCGCGGATCATCCTGACCGCGGTCATAACATTCACTTCGTAGTACCGGCGCCACTCGTCGTCGCTGATCTCCAGGGGAGGGGTGGCGCCGAAAATGCCCAGATTGTTGACGAGGATGTCTGTGTCCGGGGCCGCTTCGATCACCTGCCGGGCACCGTCATCGGTGCTGATGTCGCCGGGTGAGGCGAGAAAGGTGTCACGGCCGGTCTCCTGCCGCAGTTTCTCGATGGCATCGTCCACGGACTGCGGGCGGCGTCCGTTGACCGCTACACGGGCGCCGGCGCGGGCCAGTCCTGCGGCAATGGCGTAACCGATGCCTTGCGTCGATCCGGTGACGAGCGCGGTCCTGCCGGTGAGATCGATGAGCACGGTTTCTCCTCATTCACATGGTTCGGTGCGGACACGGTCCGGAGATGGCGGTGTCCCTGACGAGACGGCCGGCGGGCGGGAGCACAGCCCGGATCGGCGGGGCCGGTGGTGGCGGTCTCCTCGTCGGGCATCCGGACGAGGGCACAACCGGCGGGTCGGGCGTCACAACACCGTTGCCGAGCGAGACGTCCGGCGCGGGAATGCCCATGGTGCTGATCCTTCCGCTTCGAGGGCCGGCGGTGACCACGGGGCGCGTACAGCGGACGGGGAAAGACCCTGACGGGTGACGGCAGGTCTCCCACCGGGCCCGTCCCCCGCCGATTTCCCGCGCCCCGACCGCGTACGCGGATCCCCACCCGGACCAGGGCCGGGAGACCGAGCGGGACGACGCGGCCGCGCGGTGGACGCACCCGGGCCGGCAGGGGCGGGGTGGGCCCGATCGCCTGACGGGCAGCGGTGTGTCGGCACGGCGACCGGCCGACGCACCGGCGGGGACGCCATGGTGGGTCAGGGCATCGTCGCGACGCGGGGAGTTGGACCGACATGAGTGTCGAGCGGGTGGGAATCGTCGTCCACCAGGGCCGTCCCGAGGCTGTGGCCGCGGCGTGCATCGTACGCGAGTGGTGTGTCGGTGAAGGTATTCCCTGCACGGACATCGACGTGTGGCGGGACGACGAACGCCGGCGCGGCGGGCGGGAGGAGTCCGATGTCGCGGGCAACCCTGATCTGATCGTGACGCTCGGCGGCGACGGGACATTTCTGCGCGGGGCGAGGATCGCCGCCAAGAACGACGGCGCCGTCCTCGGGATCGACCTGGGCCGCGTCGGCTTCCTGACCGAGGTGCCGGTCGAGGACGTCGTCCGGGCGCTCGACGCCGTCCACACCGGGAGGGCGGTGGTCGAGGAGCGCATGACGTTGACGATGCGGGCTTCCCGGGTGCTCGAAGTGCCCAAGGACATCGACGCCCTGATGGGCTACGGGCGGCGTCCGATGCTGCCGCCTCCCCAGGTCGACCGTGAGGCGGAGACGGAGGCGGAGGGCTGGGGCGTGGCACTGGACGTCACCGCGCTCAACGACGTCGTCGTGGAGAAGCTCGCACGCGACCGGCAGGTGAGTCTCGGGGTCTACATCGGAGGCCGGCTCCTCGCCTCCTACTCGGCCGACGCCGTCATCATGGCCACCCCCACCGGCTCGACCGCCTACAGTTTCGCCGCGGGCGGCCCGGTGATCTCACCACGCGCGGACGCCGTCATCTTCACGCCCGTCGCGGCGCACATGACGTTCAACCGCACCGTGGTCGCCGCGCCGGACGAACCGATCGCGGTCCGGGTGCTGCCCCACTCCGGGCAGGGCGCGGTGACGATCGACGGCCAACTGCGCGGCGTGCTGGACGCCGGGGACTGGCTCGGAGTGTATGCGGCACCGCGCCGCCTGCGGATCGTCCGGCTCGGCCGGCACGACTTCTACGGGCGGCTGCGCACCCGTCTCCGCCTCACGGATGCGCCGGCCACGGCCGCCGACGGGGAGAGTGCCCCCCTTTTCCGCCCCGACGCCCCGATCCCGCACGACCTGGCTCATCTCCATTTCTCCCCTGCGGGCAGGGAGGACGCCGGCGCGGACCGGCCCGGGCCGGCCGGCAGCTCGCAGGGTTGACGTCGATCTCCGGGACGGCGACCGAGCAGGGCGGGCAGGAACAGGAGTAGGCGCAGTCCTGGCCGGTGATCCGGGAGGCCCGGGAGTGAGGTACTCCGGGCGGTGAGAGTGTTCGTGTCCGCGGGGGAACACCCGGCAGGAACCGGCCGGTGGGGCGGCACGCCGTCCATCCCGTCCGCTCCGCCGATGTCGTACGTGGGGTGGAGCCGGGATCGCTCCCTGCCGCGTCGAGGAAACTCTTTCCGGGATCGTCGGTGGTGACCTTGCTCGGACCGGACAGCGCGCCGTGGCAGGGACGAATTCCTCGCCGGGCGCGACAGGCGGTTCGAGATGTCGGACGCTTGACGGTATTTCGGCTGACGAGAGCCTGCCGTTCGGCCCGCTTCCCGTCAACACCCCTGCTGCGCCGGTGAAATCGACCGGTGCAGGACCATTGACGCTGCCTGCCGTCCGCGAATAAGTTCACGCCAGCATTTCGAACATGTGACGAAATGCCGAACGACTCCGGGGGTAACTGTCTTGCGCACCAAGGGAATCACCACCCACGCCAGCGGTGCGTCCTGGCGTGACCCCGCGCGTGTGCGGCTCCACACGGGCCCATGGGGCCGGATCGTCGGACCCGGAACCAGCGGTCCCACGGGAACGCGCCAGGAAGAACCTCTCTTCCGTGGTCGCCCCGGTGGGCAGTGGCGGTCCCGGGACCCGCGGTGAGCGGCCGTCCGTGGCGGGGCAGTCCCGTGCCGTGGTTGCCGAACTGCGTACGAAATACCGAACAACCATGAGGAGTCACGTGACCATCGCCTCAAGGGCCCGTCGTCCCGGCGAATCCGCTCTTGCCGAGCTCGGCCTCGCGGCAGCCGCCGACAACCCCGCCGACTCCTCGCCGCACACCTTCCCCGACGGCGGCACCTGGCGCACCGAGATCCCCTCCGTGGAGGGCCCCGAGGCGCTGGCTGTCGTACTGAAGGAGTCGGCCCGCCTCGACGTTCCCGTCCATCGCATCAGTCAGGGCAGCGGCGTGTGGATGCTCACCGACGCCGAGATCACCGAGATGGCAGAGGCCTGCGCCGAGCGCGACATCGAGCTCTGCCTCTTCACCGGACCACGCGGCACCTGGGACATAGGCGGCTCCACGCGTACCGACTCCGGCGGCGCCGGGCTGCGCGCACGCGGCCATGACGCACTGGCCGGCTGTGTCGAAGACGCCCTGCGCGCGACGGAGTTGGGAGTCACCTGCTTGCTCGTCGCCGATGAGGGCGTGCTCTGGACGCTGCACCGGCTGCGGGCACGCGGCGTGCTGCCCGCCGACACCACACTCAAGGTCTCCGCGTTGATCGGGCCGGTCAACCCGGCCTCCTACGCGGTGTACGAGCATCTGGGCGCGGACTCCATCAACATCCCCTCCGACCTGACGCTCGCTCACTTCACCGAGATCCGGCGGGTTTCCAGGACCCCCATGGACCTCTACATCGAGGCCCCGGACGACCTCGGTGGCTACGTCCGGATGTACGAGGCGGCCGAGCTGATCCGGCGCGGTGCCCCGATCTATCTCAAGTTCGGGCTCTCCAAGTCCCCCGGCATCTACCCCTACGGCGCGCAACTGCGCGACCACACCCTCAACACCGCGCGCGAACGCGTCCGCCGGGGACGCCTCGCGCTCGACCTGCTGGCCCGGCACGGGGCCGAGGGCGGAATGTCGCCGCTCGGCTCCCGGCAGCCGGGCAGCCTCCGCCGTTTCCCCGTTCTCGACGATGAGACCGACAAGGACTGAGACCATGAATATCCGTACCCTCACGACAGTTGCCGCCACCTCCCTCGCCCTGTGCCTCTCCCTCACCGCCTGCGGCCAGAGCGGTTCGGGTGGCAGCAAGGACACCAGCAAGGAGAGCGCCAAGGGCGGCACCGTCGGTATCGCCATGCCGACCCAGTCGTCCGAGCGCTGGATCGCCGACGGCAAGAACGTGGTCAAGGACCTTGAGGCGGCCGGTTACAAGACCAAGCTGCAGTTCGGCGAGGACAACCCCGACACCCAGGTGTCGCAGATCGAGAACATGATCACGCAGGGTGTGAAGGCCCTGGTCATCGCGGCCATCGACAACAAGTCGCTGAACAACGTGCTGCAACAGGCCGCGGACGCCCACATCCCGGTGATCTCCTACGACCGGCTCATCCTCGGAACCGAACATGTCGACTACTACGCCTCGTTCGACAACGAGAAGGTCGGCACGCTCCAGGGCACGTACATCGTGGACAAGCTGGGGCTCGCGGACGGCAGCAAGAAGGGGCCGTTCAACATCGAGCTGTTCGCCGGATCCAACGACGACAACAACACCCAGTACTTCTTCAACGGCGCGATGAAGGTCCTCCAGCCGTACATCGACAAGAAGCAGCTGGTCGTCAAGTCCGGGCAGACCAAGCTCAACCAGGTCACCACCCTGCGCTGGGACGGCGGAACCGCGCAGAAGCGCATGGACGACCTGCTGACGTCCTCGTACACCAAGGGCCGGGTGGACGCGGTGCTCTCGCCGTACGACGGCATCTCGATCGGCATCCTGTCCTCGCTGCGCTCCGACCACTACGGCACGGCCAGCAAGCCGTGGCCGATCGTCACCGGTCAGGACGCCGAGGTCGCCTCGGTGAAGTCGATCATCAAGGGTGAGCAGGACCAGACGGTCTACAAGGACATCCGCAAGCTCGCCGAGGTCGCCACCAACATGGTGGACGCGGCACTGACGGGCAAGAAGCCCGAGATCAACGACACCACGTCGTACAACAACGGCAAGAAGACCGTGCCTTCGTTCCTGCTGCAGCCGGTGAACGTCGACAAGAGCAACTACACCAAGGAGCTCATCGACACCGGCTACTACACGGCCGGCGACCTCAAGTAGTTCACCGGGTCCACCACACCCATCAGCAGCGGCAACGCGGATCAGAAAGGCACGACCATGGCGGGACCCGTCCTGGAAATGCGCTCGATCGTCAAGACCTTCCCCGGCGTCAAGGCGCTCTCCGACGTCTCCCTGACCGTCCGCGAGGGCGAGGTCCACGCCATCTGCGGGGAGAACGGCGCCGGCAAGTCAACCCTCATGAAGGTCCTCTCCGGCGTCCACCCGCACGGGAGTTACGAAGGGGAGATCCTGTTCCAGGGCGAGCCCTGCCACTTCAAGGACATCAGGGCGAGCGAACAGCGCGGCATCGTGATCATCCACCAGGAACTCGCCCTGGTGCCCTACCTCTCCCTCGCGGAGAACATCTTCCTCGGCAACGAGCACGCCAAGCACGGTGTGATCAGCTGGCGCGACACCCTGCGGCACGCCACCGAACTGCTCAGGCGGGTCGGTCTCGGCGATCACCCGGAGACCAGGGTCGCGGACATCGGCGTCGGCAAGCAGCAGCTCGTCGAGATCGCCAAGGCGTTGTCCAAGGAGGTGAAGCTGCTGATCCTCGATGAGCCGACGGCCGCGCTCAACGACGAGGACAGCGGCAAACTCCTCGATCTCATCATGGAGTTGAAGAACCAGGGGATAACCTCGATCATCATCTCGCACAAGCTCAACGAGATCGAGCGGGTCGCCGACTCGGTGACCATCCTCCGTGACGGGCGCTCCATCGAGACCCTCGATGTCAAGGCGGCCCAGACCACCGAGGAGCGGATCATCAACGGCATGGTCGGCCGTGACCTCGAACACCGCTTCCCCGAGCGCACCCCGCACGAGGCGGAGGAGGGCAGCGCCCCTGCGCTGGAGATCCGCGACTGGACCGTACGCCATCCGATCGACCAGCAGCGCAAAGTCGTCGACTCGGTCTCGATCCAGGTGCGCCGGGGCGAGATCGTCGGCATAGCGGGTCTGATGGGCGCGGGCCGCACCGAGCTCGCGATGAGTGTCTTCGGCCGCACGTACGGGCGTTACGCGGGTGGCACCGTCCTCAAGGACGGCAGGGAGATCCGTACGAAGACCGTCCCCGAAGCGGTGGCGCACGGCATCGCCTACGTCACCGAGGACCGCAAGCACTACGGGCTCAACCTCATCGACACCATCACCCGCAACATCACCCTGAGTGCCCTGCCCAAGGTCGCCAGCCGCGGCGTCGTCGACGAGCACGGGGAGCGCAGGGTCGCCGAGGGCTTCCGGACGAGCATGAACATCAAGGCACCCAACGTCTTCGAACGGGTCGGCAGGCTCTCCGGTGGCAATCAGCAGAAGGTCGTCCTCAGCAAGTGGATCTTCGCCGGTCCCGATGTGCTGATCCTGGACGAGCCGACCCGCGGTATCGACGTGGGAGCGAAGTACGAGATCTACACCGTGATCGACAAGCTGGCCGCCGAGGGCAAGGCGGTCGTCTTCATCTCCTCCGAGCTTCCCGAACTGCTCGGTATGTGCGACCGCATCTACACGATGGCCGCCGGCCGGCTCACCGGAGAATTCCCGCGGGCCGAGGCCACGCAGGAAGTGCTGATGCGCCAGATGACCAAGGACAAGAGGGAAGAGCGATGAGCGCGAATGTGACTGCCAAGACCCCGGCGGCGACCCCGTCCGGCGGCGGCAAGGACAGGGCCGGAGGCGGCCTGTTCCAGTTGGTGCTGGACGGGCTGCGCCGCAACATGCGCCAGTACGGCATGCTGATCGCCCTCGGCCTGATCGTCGTCCTGTTCGCCGTGTGGACCAGCGGTGACCTGCTGCTGCCGCGCAACGTCTCCAACCTGGTGCTGCAGAACAGCTACATCCTGATTCTCGCGATCGGCATGATGCTCGTCATCATCGCCGGCCACATCGACCTCTCGGTCGGGTCGCTCACCGCGTTCGTCGGAGCGGCGGCCGCGGTATTGATGGTCGACCACAAGATGGCGTGGCCGCTGGCCGTCGTGCTGGTGCTGCTGCTCGGCGCCGTCGCGGGCGCGATGCAGGGCTACTTGATCGCGTACCTGGGCATACCGTCGTTCATCGTCACCCTCGCCGGAATGCTCCTGTTCCGAGGTCTGACGGAGATCTTCCTGAAGGGACAGACGGTCGGCCCGTTCCCGGACGGCCTGCAGACCGTCGCCAACGGCTTCCTGCCCGAGGTCGGCCCGGACACCAATTACCACAACCTCACCCTGTTGCTCGGACTCGCGCTGATCGCCTTCGTGGTCTACCAGGAGGTGCGCGACCGCAAGCGGCAGCAGGAATTCTCCCTGGCCGTCCTGCCCGTGAAGCTGTTCGCCCTGAAGCTCACCGCTCTGATCGCCGCGGTGCTCACCTTCACCATGCTGCTGGCCAGTTACAACGGCGCACCGGTGGTCCTGCTGATCCTGGGCGTCCTGGTCGTCGCCTTCGGCTACGTGATGCGCAACGCGATCATCGGGCGTCATGTGTACGCGATCGGCGGCAATCTCCCGGCGGCCAAGCTGTCCGGCGTCAAGGACAAGAAGGTCGTCTTCCTGGTCTTCCTGAACATGGGAATGATGGCTGCCCTGGCCGGCCTGGTCTTCGCGGCCCGCTTCAACGCCGCCTCCCCGAAGGCCGGCATCAACTTCGAACTCGAGGCGATCGCGGCCTCGTTCATCGGCGGGGCCTCCATGAGCGGCGGCGTCGGCACCGTACTGGGCGCGATCATCGGCGGTCTGGTGCTGGGCGTGCTCAACAACGGCATGAACCTCGTCGGGGTCGGCTCCGACTGGCAGCAGGTCATCAAGGGCCTGGTGCTGCTGGCGGCGGTCGGCTTCGACGTGTGGAACAAGCGCAAGGTCGGTTCGTAACCACTGATGAAGGAGCCGTACGACATGGACACGAGCAGACGCACGGTGTTGGCGGCGGCCGCGGCCGCCGGGCTCGCAGCGAGCACGTCGGTCGGAACGGCCCACGCGGCAGGCGGACGCGGTGCACCGGTGAAAGAGCTCTTCGGCAGGCTCGCCGACGGCACGAAGGTGCACCGCTGGACGCTGGAGAACGGCGGGACCAGGATGCGGGTCCTGTCCTACGGCGGGATCATCCAGTCCCTGGAAATTCCCGACCGCCACGGCCGTCGTACCAACGTCGCCCTCGGCTACGACAACATCGAGGCATACGCCGCCGGAACCACCTTCTTCGGCGCCCTCATCGGACGCTACGGCAACCGCATCGCCAAGGGGCGCTTCACCCTCGACGGCACCACCTACCAGCTCTCCGTCAACGACGGCGAGAACAGCCTGCACGGCGGCGCCAAGGGCTTCAACACGCGGGTCTGGGACGTCGAGCCGTTCAGCGACTCCACGGGCGTCGGCCTGCACCTCCACCACACGAGCATCGACGGGGAGATGGGATACCCCGGCACGCTCGGGGTGAAGGTGACGTACACCCTCACCGCACGCGGCGACTGGCACATCGACTACGAGGCGACGACGGACAGACCGACGGTCGTCAACCTCACCAACCACATCTACTGGAACCTCGCCGGTGAGGGCAGCGGCACGGTCTACGGCCACGAACTCGCCATCGCCGCCTCCCGCTACACGCCCGTCGACTCCGGCCTCATCCCGACCGGTGAACTGGCACGCGTCGCGGGCACCCCGTTCGACTTCCGCCGGGCCAAGACGGTGGGTGCCGACATCCGGGCCGGCCACCAGCAACTCCTGTACGGCCAGGGCATCGACCACAACTGGGTACTGGACAAGGGGGTCACCGCGGCGCCCGAACACATCGCGACGCTGAGCGACCCGTCATCGGGCCGCACGGTGAAGCTGTCCACGACCGAGCCGGGGCTGCAATTCTACTCCGGCAACTTCCTGGACGGCACGCTGGTCGGCACCTCGGGAAGGATCTACCGGCAGGGCGACGGAATGTGTCTGGAGACCCAGCACTTCCCGGACTCCCCCAACCAGCCGTCCTGGCCCTCGACGGTGCTGCGCCCGGGGCAGACGTACCGCACCAGCACGGTCCACGCATTCTCCGCGCGCTGAGGGCGACCGGTCCGCTCCGCCACGGCCTCCGGAGCCGGCCCCTGACTCCAGGGCGGGTCCGGAGGCGTCGCGCGGCGACCGCCGCCGCGTGCAGAGATCTGTTCGTCATGGCCATGCCCTTCAGAATGGCTGCCGTGAAGGGACTGCTGCTGCGGCTGTCGGCGCTGGACGCGGACGCCGCCACCGCCGTCCGTGTGATCGCCCATTTCGAGGCGTTGCTCGGCGGCGGCCTCGATCCGGTGTCCCTGAGCCGGTCCACTGCCGGGCTGGCCGGGTGCGCCGCGGGGCTGGAGCTGCCCGACGGCCGTGTCGCGCGGTTCGGTTCGGCCGGAACCGCGCTTCCGGGCGTACCCGGGCACGTCTTCGGCCGGGTCGAGCTGGAGCCCGCCGGACGCGTCTGGCTGGAGCGGGCCGGCGCGCCCGGCCCGTTCGACGAACTGGTCCTGGAATGGATGGCCATCGCGGCGCGGGTGCTGGCGGGCCGGCCGCGGCGGACCCGGCTGCCGTCGCCCGCCGATCCGGCGCTGGTCGAACTGGTGCTGTCCGGGCGCGAGGACGCTTCCGACCGGGCCCGCGCGGTGCGCCTGCTGGGGCTGGACCCCGAGGCCCCGCTGCGGGTGGCCGCGGTGGCGGGCGGCCCGGCGACGGACGCCGGGGTGGAGGCGGTGGCTCTCCTGGGGCGTGTTTCCCTGCCGGGCAGTGGCGAGGGTCGGGTCCGTGGCGGCGGTGCTGGTGCAGCACTCCGGCGGATCGCCGGCAGGTTGCGCGGACGGTGACGTTCCCGGCCGTGGTGTCTCGCCGGCGGCGGATCTGCGCGTCGCCCTGGGTGAACGCCTGCGCGACCGGGGGCCGGTGCGCAGGGCCGCGCACGCGATACGGGTAGGGGTGGGCGGCGGCGCCGGCCCGCTGGACGCGCGGGTCTCCTGGGCGCAGGCGCGCTCGGCCCTGCGCCGCACGTCTGGCCCGGGTTGCGGCACACTCCGCGCCTGCCGCACCCGCCCCGGCCTCGGCGCCCACTGCGCGGAGGCCCACTGCCGAGCGCGACGCCGCCGGTACCTGGGTCGGCACCTGGGCGACCACACCCACGGCCGTTCCGCCCTCGGACACCACCGTCTTCGAGAACCAGACCATCCGTCAGACCGTGCACCTGAGCGTCGGTGGGGACCAGGTGCGTATCCGGCGCCTCCTCCACGACCCCAACCCTCCGGCAGGGTCCGATGCCGAGAACTTCACGGCGTACTTCGGCCGGAGCGCACTGCGCCGCTTCGACCGTGACGTCGCCGCCCAGCCCGGCGGCGCGTACCTCGGCGTGAACGATCTGGGCCATCCCGGCACCGTCGCCCCGGAGTCGGAGAAGGTCTCCGCGCAGGACGTCATCAATGCCCACCGCCAGCTCATCGCCCGTGCCCACGCACGCGGAATGAAGGTCTACGGCGGCACGATCGTGCCGTTCAAGGACAACACCTTCGGCTACTACAGCGCCCGGAACGAAGCATCGCGACAGGCGGTCAACCACTGGATCCGCACCGGCGGCGAGTACGACGCCGCGATCGACTTCGACAAGGCCCTGCGTGATCCGGCCGACGCGCAACGCCTCCTCCCCGGCTACGACAGCGGCGACCATCTCCACCCCAACGACGTGGGAGCCGGGGCGATGGCCGACGCCGTACCCCTCCACCTCCTGGACTGACCCGATCCCGGGCACTCACGGCCCCGATACGGAAGTGGGGGGGGGGGGGGGGCGCCGCCCCCCCCCGGCGGGGCGGGGGGGGGGGGGTGAGGCGGGGGGGGGGCGGCGGGGGGTGGGCGGGGCGGGGGTAGGGGAACA
>NZ_JBHVWN010000038.1:58786-80417 GCF_042882275.1 Streptomyces sp. NPDC058231
GTCCAGGAGGGCGACGTCGAGGCCGGCGGCCCGGGGGGGGAGGGTGTTCAACCCCCCCGGGGGGGGGGCGGGCCCCGCCCCCCCCCGCCACAGGTGCGGTGTTCCGGGTGTGCGAAGGAGTCGTCGGCCAGGTCGGGGTGAGGCCGGTCCGGATCGTCACACCCCGGTCGTCAGCTCACCGTGATGTTGGAGTTCCCGCTGCTCTGGTATCCCTCGGTCGCCATGATCATGTAGTAACTGAAGCTGCCCATGGGCATTCCGTAACGGGCCCATGCGTCGAAGTGGTTGCCTGTGGTGATGCTCCCACCCGTCCTCTTCGACTGCCGGACGCTCCAGTACTGATTGAAGGTCTTGGTGCCTTCGACGGAGGGGGCGTTGGTGCGCGTCGTCTGGTACACGTCGTACGTACCGCCGTCGCTGGTGACGGTGCCCTTGTACGTTCCCGTGGGACGGTACGTGCCCCAGTTGTCCACGATGTAGTACTCCACGAGCGGGTTCGACGCCCACCCGTAGAGCGACAAGTAGGCGTTGCCGGACGGGTTGAAGCTGCCCGAGTAGTTCACCGTCCGGCGCCCGCCGTTGCTCCAGCCCTTGCCGCAGACGAAGTTTCCGACGTTGCTCCAGGACGTGCTGTAGTTGCCGCCGGACCCCAGGTTCATGGACACCGAACCGCCGCCGTCGGTCCAGAACGAGTAGTAGTAGCCGTTGTTGGTGCCGGTCTGATTCGTGGTGATGGTGGTGGCGGCATGGGCGGTGCCGGGCAGCATCAAGCCGGACGTGGCCAGCGCCAAGGCGCCGGCACGGCCGATGAAACCTCTGCGACTGAGGGGCTGGGCAGGGGGGTTGTCCATGTTCATGCTTCCTCCTCGTGAAGGCCGGCGAGTGCCGGACAGCGTGATAGGAACCGGCGGCCCTGTTGGTGGCCAGGATGACGCCGACGTGCGTCGGCGTCATGGAACGCCGTTGGTGTCGGCCTGCCGGCGTGCGGCAGGCGATCGGCAGGCCGGGCCGTGCGGGTGACCCGGATCGACGGCGGTTGAGGTCCGTCGACGGCGATAGGTTGGTCCGGCGCCATCGGGATGTCAACAGTTTCCGCAAGAATTCCGAAAGCTGTTCTCCCGTCAGAGAACTCTCAGGAACACATTTTCCCTGGTCAGTAGCTATGGTTGGTCGATCGAATTCGCGGAACATCGACGGAACTTCGGGTTCCACGGGTAGGGCCCGGGTTACTAATCTCGAAAGTTTCGAATGGCTTTCGGAGCGTGTACGGCCCGGTTGTGGCGGGGGAGCGACGGGACGGCGGCCCGGTCCGGCCGGCAACGCAGGGAGCAGGTCGCCGAGTTGCCGGGGGCTCCCCGGTGCGGTCATGGCGCCCTTGAAATCGCCGCCCAGGAAATCGGCTCGAATTCCCCTTGTCCACGCATCGGTTCAGATGATGGACCGGACAGTCCCACGACCTGCCGGCTGAGACTCTGCGCCGTCGCGCCGACAGCGTCCGGCCCCCGGCTGCCGGTGCCCTCCCACCGGTGGCTACGGTGCGGACATGGCCGACACACTCCGTCCACCTGCCCCGAAGGACATCCGGAGCCCCATGCGGTTCCTGTGGTGGCTGGTGACCAGCCAGCGTCGGCGGATCGCCGCCGGGGCCACGCTGGGCACCCTGTGGACGACCGGCCTGGCCGTGCCGCCCTACTTGCTGTCCCGCGCGATCGACGACGGGTTGCGGGCGCGGGACGGCTCCGCGCTTCTCGGCTGGACCGCGGCCCTGCTGGCCATGGGAGCGGTGAACGCGGTCCTGGGGATCGCCCGGCACCGAACGATGACGAAGGTGCGCATGGACGCCTCGTTCCGCACCGTGCGAGCCACCGTACGGCACGCCACCGTCCTGGGTGCCGGACTGCGGAGCCAGGCCTCGGCGGGTGACATCGTCACCATCGGCATGGGAGATGTGCAGGTGATCGCCCGGTCCTTGACCTCCACCGGGCCCGGCGTGGGTGCTGTCGTCGCCTACCTCGTGGTGGCGGCCCTTCTGCTGTCGATCTCGCCACTGCCGGCCGTGGTGGTGCTGGCCGGAGTACCGCTGCTCGCCGTCACGGTCGGGCCGCTGCAGCGGCGGCTCCACGGGGTGGGATCCCGTTACCGGGAACAACAGGGGGCGTTGACCGCTCTGCTGGTCGACGTGGTGAAGGGGCTGCGGGTCCTCAACGGTCTCGGTGGCAAGGACGTCTACGCGTCCCGCTACGGGCGACGGTCCCGGGACCTGCGCGACCAGGGGTACCGGGTGGGCGCCGTGACCAGCTGGGTCGGCGCCCTGGCCACCGGCCTGCCCGCACTGTTCCTCGCCCTGGTCACCTGGCTCACCGCACGGATGGCGGCCGAGGGCACGATCACCATCGGTGACCTCGTCGCCGTGTACGGCTACACGGCCATGCTCGTCGTGCCGGTCTCCTTCTTCATCGAGGGCGGCTCCGACATCGCCCGCGCCGTGGTCGCGGCGCAGCGAGTGACCACCTTCCTGCGCCTGCGTCCCCATCACCTCGACGACGGGGCCGTGCTGGACGCCCCGCCGGGGCCTGCCGTTCTGCACGACCCCGCCTCCGGCGTCCATGTACGGCCCGGCGAACTGACCGCGTTGATCGCCGACCGGCCGTCCGACGCCCCTGCCGTCGTGGAACGGCTCGGCCGCTTCGCCCCCTCGGACGTCGAGTGGGGCGGCATACGCGTCGACGCGATCGCGCTCGCCCGCCTACGGGAGCGCATCGTGGTCGCCGACAACGACGCGGACCTCTTCAGCGCGACCGTACGGGAGACCGTCGCCGGACGGCGGGCGGGCGACGACGACGCGGTCCTGGCCGCGATCGACAGCGTTGCCGCCTCCGACGTCGTCCGGGCGATGCCCGACGGACTGGAATCGGCGGTCACCGCGCAGGGCGGCAACCTGTCGGGCGGCCAGCGCCAGCGACTCCGGCTGGCCCGGGCCCTGTACGCCCGGCCCGAGGTCCTCCTCGCGGTGGAACCCACCTCCGCGGTCGACGCTCACACCGAGGCCGCCATGGCCGCCGGGCTGCGCGCGGCCCGCACCGGTCTGACCACCGTGGTGACCACCACCTCGCCGCTCGTCCTGGAGCAGGCGGACACGGTCGTCTATCTCGTGGGGGGCCGGGTCGGGGCGACCGGCAACCATCAGGAACTCCTGCGCGCCAGGCCCGACTACCGCGCTCTGGTCTCCCGGGGCGCCGGAGAGGAAGAGGTGGCATCCCGATGACCACGCCGCTCCCCGTCGCCGACACCACACGCATCCGCCGCGCAGCATACGGCGAAGTCACTGTCGAGAAAGGCCCGTTCGCGGGAGTACTCGCGCTCAACGCGCTCGCCGCGGCCGCCGGACTGGTCGGCCCCTGGCTGCTGGGCACCATCGTGAACACCGTCAAGGCATCCACCGGCCCGGCGACCGTCGGAACCGTGGACCGGCTGGCGCTCGTCATCGTCGCCGCCATCCTGGTCCAGACCGTACTGTCGCGCTACGCGCTCCTGCTGGCTGCCCGGTTCGGCGAGCGTGCCGCGGCCCGTATCCGCGAGCGGTTCCTGACCCGTACGCTCGCCCTGCCCCCGGCCGTCGTCGAGCACACGCCCACCGGCGATCTGGCCGTGCGCGGCACCTCGGACGTGGACGCCGTGGCCACCGCTCTGCGCGCCGCCGCCCCGGAGGTGTTCGTCGCCGCGACGCAGGCGGTGTTCATCATCGGAGCGGTACTCGTCCTCGATCCGCTGCTGGGCGCCTGCGGACTGTCCTGCCTGGCGGTCGTCCTGATCGCCCTGCGCTGGTATCTGCACCGGGCGCGCACCGGCTATCTCGCCGAGGGGGCGGCCAACTCCGAACTCGCGGAGGTCCTGACCGCGACCGCCGCCGGTGCTCGCACGGTGGAGGCGCTGCGGCTCCAGCAGCAGCGGCTGGACGTCGCCGAGGCCGCGATCTCCAGGGTCCGGGCGGCCAGGCTGCATACGTTGTGGCTGCGATCGGTGCTCTTCCCGGCCGTGGACCTGTCGTACACATTCCCGGTCGTCGGCGTGCTGCTGGTCGGGGGCACCCTCTACGAGCACGGCGCGGCCGACCTCGGCGAGGTGGTCGCGGCCGCCTTCTATCTGCGCCAGCTGATCGGGCCGCTCGACACCATCCTGCTCTGGATCGAACAACTGCAGAGCAGCATGGCGTCGTACGCACGCGTGGAGGGCCTGGCCACCGTTCCCGAGGCCGGGACCCCGACACCGGCCGAACCGGCCGACGACCGTATCGAGGCCGTCCGTGTCACGTACGCCTACCGGCACCTCGGCGACGTCCTGCACGGCATTGATCTCGAAGTGCAGCCCGGGGAGAGGCTGGCCGTCGTCGGTCCGTCCGGTGCGGGGAAGTCGACCTTCGGCCGGCTTCTGGCGGGTGTCGACCGGCCGGGCGGTGGCCACGTCTCGGTCGGCGGGGTGCCTGTCGCCGACCTCCCTCCGGACCGGATGCGCCGCCAGATTGTCCTGATCACCCAGGAGCACCATGTCTTCCGCGACACGCTGCGGAACAATCTCCTCATCGCACGCCCGTCCGCGACGGACCTCCAGCTTCGTGCCGCGCTCGCGGCGGTGCACGCCGGCTGGATCGACGGCCTGCCGCACGGTCTGGACACCGATCTCGGTGATGCGGCTCATCGGCTGGACGAGCCGCACGCGCAGCAGCTCTCCCTCGCCCGGGTGATCCTTGCCGACCCGCACACCGTGATCCTCGACGAGGCGACCGCCCTGCTGGATCCGGCAGCGGCGCGCCTCACCGAGCGCGCCCTTGCCGCGGCCCTCCAGGGCCGCACCGTCATAGCCATCGCCCACCGCCTGCAGACGGCCCACGACGCGGACCGCATCGCCGTCATGGAGGCCGGTTCCCTCTCCGAACTCGGGACACACGACGCACTGGTCGAGGCCGGCGGCGGGTATGCGGCACTCTGGCGTTCCTGGCACGGCGACTGACCGCTGTCCGGGATCCGCAGCGCACCGAGAGGTCCGGAGAGCATCCGCCACCGCCGCCGCGGACGACAGCGGCGGCCGACCTCCGGCCATCGGCTGCGCGTCGGCAGGGCGGTGCGAAACGATCCCGCTGCCGGCCGCGGCCAATTGCGATCACCGGGTGAGCCCGCAGGCCGTACGTCGGTTGTCAGTGGCCGGTGCCATCCTGTCGCCATGGACGAGCTGATGCGGCGGCGGGTGTACGGCGCCGACCACGACGACCCGGACACGGGCCCCCGGCCGGGCCATGACTACCGCGAGCTGGTGGGTGGTCCGCTCGACGGACTGCTGCTCGACGTGACGGGCTGGTCGCAGCAGGCACTCGCCGACGGAGCCGCGCTGGTCACCGAGATAGGCATGCACGGTCCCGGAGGCAGATCGGAGTACGGGCCGCGGACGGCCGATCCGTCGAAGTGGGACTGGCGGGGGGACGCCCGCTGAGTCAGGGGGCGTCGTAGTGATGGGCGGCGGCGCCTTGCCATTCCACCAGGGCGGGGGTGTCGAGGGCCCGCTTCGGATCCGCCATGCCGGCGTCGCCGAGGAACGTGATGAGGTCGCCGTCGTTGTGCGCCAGCCCGAGCTGTTCCTCGCGGCCGTTGATGTGCACCGTCACGAGCCTGGCACCGGATGGCGTGGGGGCGTGAACGATGATCGGTGAAGTCGCCATGATTCCAGGGTGGCGCGTGCTGCCGTACGGCGCGCCTCCGGCTGGTCCGGATGCGTGGCACACAGGCCGGCGGGAGGACCGAGGGGGCGGACCGCTTTCCCTGACATGCCGACGCCGGCCCGGCCCTCACAGCTGACCGGATCTCGTCCTGGCTCCTCGAGGAAAAGTGTGCCCGCGCCGACCGACGACAGGCACACTCCACCTCCGGCCGGATTCGGTATCCGTCCGGTGCCTTCCTTCCGCCACCTCCGACGACAGCTCCGGTGTCCGCGCCGCTCAGGGTCAGCGATCGTCGTCCTCCGTCCGCCGCTCCCCTTCGGCCTGCGACGGCTGGGTGCGCGTGGTGGCGGGATGCCGCTCCTCAGCCGGGTTCATGTCCTCTTCCAGCCGCTCGCCCTCTGCCTGCGACGGAGTGGGGTACTCGTCGTTCAGGCGCATGGCTACCTCCACGATCGGAATGTATGCCCACAGAACGAGCGTAACGCCGCGGAGGGTGCTGCCGCGTGCGGCACTCGTGGCGCCGGCGTCGCGGGAGCGCGGACCTTCCGTCCGTCACCGGGCCGGGGAGACGAAGACACCATGCGCAGCCCCCCTGCCGGGGCGCGGAGGGAGCCACGTCGATCCGCTCCGCGCGGCCGGTGGCGGCCCCCGGTCAGTTGCCGGTGGTGAGGACCATACGGAAACGGGCCGCGCCACTGAGCATCCGCTGGTAGGCGTCGTTGACCTCCTCCAGGGGCGCCGTCTCCACCATCGGCCTCACTCCGGCCTGCGCGCTGAAGGTCATGGTGTCCTGGACGTCCTGGGCCGTGCCCGACGGGTGGCCCTGGACGGAGCGGCTTCCCGTGATCAGCTGCAGCGGGCTGATGTGCAGCGGGTCCGGGATGACGCCGAGCGCGATCAGCTGCCCACGGTGGCGCAGGCCGTCAAAGGTGGCCGTCATCGCGTCGGCGTTGGCTGCCGTCGCGAGTACGACACGGGCGCCCCCCAGCGCCTGGAGCGCCTCGGCGACGTCGGTGGCGCTGCTGTCGATGTAGTGCCGGGCGCCGAGCTCTCGTGCCAGTGCCTCCTTCTCACCACCGCGGGCGATCGCGACGGTGTCGAAGCCGAACCGGCTGGCGTACTGGACACCCAGATGCCCCAGGCCGCCCACACCGAGGACGGCGACGAGGTCACCGGGGCGGGCGGGGCTGCGCCGCAGGGCGTTGTACGTGGTGACACCGGCGCAGCCGAGCGGCGCGGCGTCCACGGCCGACAACCCGTCAGGAATGCGGGAGAGTGCGGTGACCGGGGCCACCATGGCGTCAGCGTAACCACCGGGGTAGGCCCAGCCGGGTACCTGAAGGTTCTGACAGTTGATGAAGTCACCTTCACGGCAGGGCAGACAGTGGCCGCAGTTGCCCCCGAACCAGCCGACCTCGACGCGGTCGCCGACCTGCCATCCGGTCACCTCTTCTCCGAGGGCGTCGATGCGTCCGGCGACCTCGTGGCCGGTGACCAGCGGGAACTGCACGCCGGGCAGGCCGGCGTTGACGAACGCCGAATCCGTGTGACAGATGCCTGACGCCTCGACGGCGATTCGGACATGGCCGGGTCCGGGCTGGGGGAGTTCCCGCTCGACGATTTCGAACTTCCCACCCGCGGTGTTTACCTGGGCGACACGCATGGTGTTCATGGATCTCTCCGTTTGTAGAGCAAAGGGGGAGGGGACGTGAGAACAGCCGGGTTCTGATGAAAAGGCAGAGTCCGTACGGCCGCCGCGGGGAGCGCAATGCCCGATAGCCATATCCGATGAAGAGGCTGTTTTTTCAGTATATTCCCGATTCACTGAACAGCCTCGCAAGCCGGGCGAACGAAGAATTCCGGAACGAATTGGGTGTGTCGTTGCGGGTTCGGGGCGTGGCTCCGCCCGCCGCATTCCCCGCTGCCCGCTGCCCGCTGCCCGCTGCCCGCTGCCCGCTGCCCGCTGCCGCGGGCGGCGGCCTGTGCTTGCCCGGGGCGATCGCTGCGGCGCGGCGAGGAATTGTCATGCACTATTCAGTCGACCGCGTGGTGGTCTCGCAGGCCTTCCGTGCCCCGGACTCCGGCCGATGCTCCCCCGGGGTCGAGGGGGACGGAGCGGAGGGAGGAGAGGCGGTCGGAGCGGAAGGATGATGAAGTCTGTATCCGGAGGTTTGTCCCAGCCGGTTGGTGCGGGACACAGGCGAATGCCGTGGTGCCGCGGTCACCCGTGGGTGCACTGGTACGGCAGGAGGCTCCCGGCGGCGGGATGGTCGGTGTCGCCGAACTCTCCGCCCGGTCGTCGGAGGGCGAGTCGGAGCGGCTTGATCGCAGCCCCGGGGCCGACTTCACTTGAGCTGTGCGAACGACCCGTACCGTCCGGCGGGGTGTCGCCCTCCGGAGCCCGGGCGGCACGTCTCGCTCGCCCGGACCGGGTTGTCCGAATCCCGCCGCAAGCCCCGCATGAGGCCTCCCCAAGTATGGGTTTGAGTAAGGGGATTGGTACCCTCCAGTACTGCTAAAATGATCATTAAATCCAGTAGGCTGACGGCGCGTCATACGCGCATCGGAGGGGTCAGTCTCCGGGGCCCCATCGCGAAGGAGCAGTTGTTGGTCCACCGGTCCGTGACTGGGTCGTCGGATGGGCAACTGCTGTCGTCGTGATGCGACTTGAAAAGAGTCTCATGACGTCATTGATCAATGATCCACTTTTGTGGATCACACTAGTTGTGCTGGTCGCCGGCACTCTTGTCGTGCTACGCGCACGGAGAACCAACATGGCGCTCCGTAAAAAGAGGGCCGCCCTCGAAAGCGGTCTCGAAGCCGCGGAGCAGGAGCGTCATCGCCTCGCTGCCGAGGACATCGGTCTGCGCAACCGACATGCCACCGAGCTGGCTGAGGTACGCCAGGATGCGGCGGAGGAGACCAAGGCGGTCCTCAAGGCGGCCATGCTGACGCTGCAGGTACTCGCCGACGACCAGCAGCGCTTCATCGCCCAGATGCAGGGGAAGCACGGCGACAACTCGGACGTCCTGGCCGACCTGATGCTGGTCGACCACACCAACTCCCAGTTCAGTCGTCGTGCACAGGGCATCGCGGTGCTGTGCGGCGGCTGGCTGGGGCGGCGCGAGGGCATCGCCTCGGTGTACGACGTGGCACGCAGCGCCCAAGGTCGTATCCGGCACTTCGACCGGGTCCACATCCATACCCAGGTCACTTTCTCGGTCGTCTCCCGGGTTGTCGAACCGGTCGCGGTCGTGCTGGCGGAACTGCTGGCCAACGCCACGAACTCCTCCCGTCCCGACACCCCCGTCGAGGTCAGCATTCAGGCCGTCCCGGCCGGCGTCTGCCTGATCGTGGACGACTACGGCCTCGGAATGAGCCAGGAGGAGAAGGACCGCGCGGCCGCGATGCTGTCGCCGCAGGCACCGGTCGACATCACCAGCCTCGGCAACCCGCCCAGGTTCGGGTTCGCTGTCGCCGGCCTGCTCGCCGCCCGGTACGGCTTCAAGGTCTCCGTCGACTCCGTCTCCCCGTACGGCGGTGTACGCGCCGTGATTCTCCTTCCGGAGAACCTGCTCACCACGGACGTGCCCGAGCCTGCAGGCAGGACCAATACGGAGGAGAACATGGGCGACGCCGACGCCGACGCCGACGCCGACGCCGTGCCCTCGGTGCCGCGGCCGGAGCCGACGGCCCTGCCGGAGCCCCTGGGACCGATCGGGACCACAGCGGGCGGCCTGCCCAAGCGGCGCCGCAGGCCGGTGGAGGTGGTCCGTTCGCAGCCCGAGTCGGAGCCGGAGCCGGTGGCATTCAGCAGCGAGGTGACGGCCTCACGTATCGGGGCCATCGGGGCGTTCCAGCGCGGAACGCAGTCAGGGCGGGAAACGAACACGGAAGGATCTCAGAACCAGTGAATCCCGATCTGTCATGGGTGCTGAACGACGTGCTGCAGGTGAACGGTGCCCGGCACGCGATACTTGTCTCGGCCGACGGCCTGCTCCTGGAACGTTCCACCGATATCCCGCGTGACTCCGCGGAGACCTATGCCGCCGCGGTGAGCTCGATGCAGTCCCTGAGCCGTGCTATCGCCCCCTTCACGGGAGGTCCCGGGAACGGCAAGTGGAGGCAGACGCTGCTGGAGTACGAGCACGGCTGGATATTCCTGATCGCCGCGGGCAGCGGCGCCTACATGGCTGCTGCCGCAGCCCCCGATGTCGACATGGAAGCCATGAGCTTCCGCATGCAGCAGCAGGTGACCGCCCTGGGCAAGGCGATGACCGCACCACCGCGTGAGAACACCGGTGCCGAGTGACCCCCTCCGGCGAGGAAAACCCGGTAACCAGCGACTTTGTCCGTTCTTACGTCATCACCGGCGGCCGGCGACTGCCGTCCGCCGATGAGATGTCACTGCTCACCCTGGTCGTACTGGCCCCCGACCGGGAACTGCCCCCTCAGGCCAGCCCCGAGGTGCGCGCCATCTGGGAGCTCTGCGCGGGAGGTTACCTCTCCGTGGCCGAGGTGGCCGGTCACCTCGGCCTGCCCGTAGGCGTCGCGAGACTCCTGGTGACCGACCTGTTCGAGCAAGGTCATCTACTGCGCCGTGCCGCGCCACCACCTGCCCAGGCCGTCGACAGAACAATCCTCGAAGAGGTGTTGCATGGACTCCAAAGGCGCTTCGCCTGACAACGTTTACGTGTCGAATGCGGTGACCACCGCCGCCAAGATCCTTGTTGTCGGGCACTTCGCCGTGGGCAAGACGACGTTCATCGGCACGCTCTCGGAGATTCCCCCGCTGCGCACCGAAGAGAAGATGACGCAGGCGTCCGTCGACCACGACGATCTGCGGGGCGCACCGGACAAGGAGACGACCACCGTCGCCCTGGACTTCGGTCGCCTCACCCTGAGCGACGAGCTCGTGCTCTACCTCTTCGGCACTCCGGGCCAGCACCGATTCACTCAGGTGTGGGAGGACATGACGCACGGCGCGCTCGGCGCGCTGCTCCTGGTGGACCCGTCCCGGCTCGCCGAGACGTTCCCCGTCATCGACCTCGTCGAGAAGCACGGCCTGGAGTTCGCCATCGCGGTCAACAGCTTCGGCCCGCAGGGCCAGTATCCGGAGCGTGAGATCCGCGAGGCGCTGGACCTGCTCCCCGACACCCCCGTCGTGTACTGCGACGCCCGGGACGAGGCGTCATCCGCCGAGGCCCTGATCGCACTCGTCCGGCACCTTCTGATCCGCGCTGCCTGAACCGCAACCCGTCCCCCATCACCCGGGCCGCCCCCGGGCACTCAAAGGACCGACTCATGGACTTTCAGCAAGCGGCCGCCACACCAGGCGTGCCGACAAGATGCCCCATGCACGGGCAGGACTTCGCTGCCGACCCCTACGGGATTTACGACCAGCTGCGGAACCATGGTCCGGCCGCGCCCGTCGAAATCGCTCCCGGTGTGGACGCCATGCTGGTCACCGCGCACGAAACAGCGCTGCGGGTGTTGCAGAGCCCCACGGTCTTCGCCCGGGACTCCCGCCACTGGGACGCCCTCAACAAGGGCCGAATAGCCCCCGACAGCCCTGTGCTCCCCATGATGGTCTACCGCCCCAACTGCCTGTTCACGGACGGTACCGAGCACCTCAGGCTGCGCAAGGCCGTGACCGAGAGCCTCGACCGGCTGAACCCGACCCGACTCGTGCGGGATGTCGAGCAGATCGCCGACTACCTCGTCAACCAGTTCTGCGAACGCGGCACCGCGGACCTCCTGAACGAATACGCCAAGCTGCTCCCGCTGCTGCTGTTCAACAAGCTCTTCGGATGCCCGGCCGGCATCGGCGACCGGCTCACCCGGTCGATGGCCGCGCTCTTCGAAGGCGAGGACGCGCTGCGCGCCAACGAGGAACTCAACGCGTGTCTCATGGAACTGGTGTCGCTCAAGCGGCGTGAGCCCGGCGACGACGTGACGTCCTGGCTCATCCAGCACCCGGCCGGGCTGCGTGACGAGGAACTCAAGGACCAGCTCGTCATGTTGATGGGCGCGGGCATCGAGCCCGAGCGCAACCTCATCGGCAACGCCCTGCTCCTGCTGTTCTCCAAGGAGGAATCGGCGAAGGGGGCCAGCATGCTCATCGACGACGCCCTCGACAACGTCCTGTGGAACAACCCGCCCATCGCCAACTACGCCACTCACTTCCCGCTCCAGGACGTCGATCTCGGCGGGGTCGTGGTCAAGGCCAACACCCCGCTCGTCATCAGCTTCGCTGCCGCCAACAGCGACCCCAGCCTCGCCGACGCCCGCCAATCCCGGAGCATGGGCGCCCACCTGGCGTGGGGTGCGGGCACTCATGCCTGCCCGGCCAAATCCCCGGCCCGGCTCATCGCCGTCACGGCGATCGAGAGAATCCTCAACTCGCTGCCCGACGTGACACTTGCGGTCCACGAGAGCAGTCTTCAGTGGCGCCCGGGCATGTTCCACCGGGCCCTGGTGTCCATGCCGGTGACGTTCAGCCCCACCGCGCCCACCCGAATCGCCGCAGCGGCCCTCGCCCACGACGTGCGGCGCCCGGCGGTGGCCGAGCCGTCCAGGCCGTCCGTTCAGGCGACTGCCCCGGCGAAGCCGCAGGCGAAGAAGACCATGTGGAGCACCTTCCTCGACCTGTTCCGTGTCTGAGGGCAGGCTGTAAAGGTTCCGCCAGGGCCTGAGGTGCCCGGTGAGCGTCGTCGGACATGGGACGTCATCGGGCACCAAGCCTGCGGCCGGGTCCTGCCGTGCAGGAGCCGGCCACAGGCCGGACATTGCCCGGCGGGACCGGCAGGCCGCGCGCGGACGACACGGCATCCCGCAACATCGACCACAAGGGCGAAGCCGTGTGGACCGCGGAGTGTGAGTCACGCGTCCCAGCCAGCCCGTAGGTGGTTCGGACGGAGGAGTCAACTCAGCGACGAGTTGGGCTCCACCTCCAAGCCCGGTCCGTCAGGTCCGGGTCAAGGCGCCCAGCGGGAGAATGCCCGCGACAGACCCCGCTTCAGGAATCCCGCCAGAGGCCGCTCCACGAAGCGGTGGATCGACCAGCTCAGGGCCAGACCGCCGACGAACAGGCCGACGAGCAGCAGCCGGGCGTCCACCCTGGAGTGCAGATAATGGATCGCGGTGACCCCGACCGCGTAATGCACCAGGTAGAACGGGTAGGTCAAGGAGCCGGCCGTGGTCAGCCACTTCCAGCGGATCCGGTCCGTCAGACCGAGCGATATGCATGCCATGACGAACAGGAACACCGTGTAGAGAACCAGCGAGCCGGTCCAGGTCGACACTCGCTCGAATCGGACCCTGCTGAGCAGCTCGTGCTGCGACATGACCCAGGACAGTCCGAGGATCCCCCACAGGAGCAGATCCGAGCCGAAGCGATGCATCAGATACAGGGCGAGGCCGGCGATGAAGAACCACGCGGAGTCGGGATCGGCGAGCGTGATGAGCAGCGGGACCCCGGACTTCGCCGCGAAAGCTGAGACCGCGCCCCACACGCAACAGAAGACGACCACCTTGCGGTAGGTCAGACCGGTGGCCACCACGATCAGGAAGATCAGGTAGAAGCGGAGCTCGGACCAGAGCGTCCAGTACACGCCGTCCACATGCGGTACTCCCACGCCCTGCTGGAGCATCGACAGGTTGAGGATCACCTGAGTGGGCTTCAGCGCGTGGAAGACAGCGGGGGCGGCCGACAGCACCACCGTGGTGAGGAGTACCGCGAACCAGTACGCCGGGTAGAGGCGTATCACCCGTGAGACGAAGAACTCCCCGGGCCGACGGCCCCAGGAGGACATGCAGATGACGAATCCGCTGATGACGAAGAAGAACTCGACGCCGATCCAGCCGTAGGCGGCGACCGGGACCAGATGCGGGAAGATCTCTCCCGTCGGCCGACCCCAGACCGTGTTGCCCGGAGCGTCGACGCGAGCCGTGCCGATGTAGTGGTGCGCGGCCACCAGGAGGGCGGCCACCAGGCGCAGACCATCGATCACGAAGAGCCTGGTCGCACGCCGGGGTGCCGCCACCACCTCCGGTCCGGCCACCGTCTCCGGCCCACGGTCCACCTCGGATGCCGCGGGCTGCGGCATCCGCCGTACGCCCCCTCGCCCCTCCAACTGCTGCATGCCGTGCCCCTGTCTGATCCCGCAAGTCGGTTGTCGCCACTCAACGGGGCATGGGCGAACCGAAGGTGTCCAGCAGGGGAACGCGAAGCCCGGCATGTGCTGTCGGCGTCGGAAAACCCGGGCCCGGGGCACGGTGGTTCCCGTGCCCCGTGCCCGGCACGTTCCGGAGGGCGTGCTCGGCCGGCGGATCCCGGAGCCGCATCCGACGGCCGGACACGCAAGGCGCCCGGCCGGGGTCTCCCGGCCGGGCGCCTTGCCGGACCGCTCGCGGCCGGAACCGGCCGACGACGGCGCCGCCACGACCCCTCGGATCCGCCCCGGGGTCGTTCAGGGCGTACCGGTCAGACCGTCTCGACCGCGGCCGGGGCGTGGCCGGGGTCCGCGGACGCCGGCCGACCGCGCCGCGACCGGGACATCCAGGCGGCGACCACAGCGCCCGAGATGTTGTGCCAAACGGAGAACACCGCGGCCGGCAGGGCGGCCAGCGGGCTGAAGTGAGCGGCCGCCAGCGAGGCGGCAAGGCCCGAGTTCTGCATCCCGACCTCGAAGGCCATGGCACGGCTCGCGGGCCGGCCGAGTCCGGAGACCTTGCCCGCGGCGTAGCCGAGAGCCAGACCGCAGCCGTTGTGCAGCACCACGGCGATCAGCACGCTGACGGCGGCCGCCTTGATCGTGCCGGCGCTGGCCGACACGACAGCGGTGACGATCGCGGCGACCGCCAGCGACGACAGCCAGGGCATCACGCCCAGCACGCGGTCGACGAGCTTGCCCGCGACCAGCCGCACCACCAGGCCGCCGAGCACCGGGAGCAGCACCGTCTTGAGGATGTCCGTCATCATCGAACCGGCGTCCACCGGCAGGTACGCCCCGGCCAGCAGCAGCGTGAGCGGAGGCGTCACCAGGGGGGCGAGCACGGTGGAGACGGTGGCGACGGAGACCGACAGTGCCACGTCTCCGCGGGCGAGGAAGGTCACCACATTCGACGCCGTGCCGCTCGGCGCGCAGCCGACCAGGATCACACCGGCCGCCAGCTGCGGCGGCAGTCCGAGCAGATGGGCGATGAGCCAGCCGAGCCCGGGCATGATCACGTAGTGCGCGACCAGGCCGATCGCGACGGCCCACGGACGCTTCGCCACACCCTTGAAGTCGAGCGGGGTCATCGTCAGCCCCATGCAGAACATGACGGTTCCCAGCAGGTAGGGAACCGAGCTCGCCCAGCCCGCGAACGTTCCGGGGGTGACGAGGCCGGCTGCGCCCGCCACGAGTACGAGGACGGGGAAAACGGTGACGGCCCGCTTCGCCGCCTTGTCGCCGGAGGCCGTTTGATCAGGGGTTATCTGTTCGGTTTGCACGAGCGCGATGAGACGCCGCGAGCCCGCCCCTCCGCAACCGCGTCTCGATATGTGGACGCAATGTCCAGGATGTGTCCGGGCCGGCCGTCGTAGCGGCGGGTGCCGTCGACACCGGTCGGGGTGCGGCGCTGCCGTCTGCTACTCCTCCGGCCGGCCCGGAAGTTGACCGCGCCGGTCGCCGTACCCCCCGGAGCGGCCGGACCTCCCTCATGACGTCCGCCGGCCGCTCGTCTCCTCACAGGTAGGCCGGGGAGACCGCGGCCGTCAGCAGTCGGCGCGGGGCGCCGCCGCCGTCGGCCGACACGGTGTAGAGGTCGGCGCCGTAGTCGCCCGGGAGCGCGTACGTGAGGGTGGTGTCGTTCTGCCAGACCACCTGATCGTCCACGCTGCGGGTCTCGGCCAGGGGATGGTCCTCGAGCGTGCGCAGGTCCAGGACGTGCAGCCGCCACGGGGCGTCGGCGGGCAGGCCCTCGTCCCGTCTCTTGTAGGCGATGCGGGAGCCGTCCGGGGAGAGGGAGGGACACTCCACGTTCGTCCGGAGCGTGGTGAGGGTGCGGGTGCGCAGGTCGCCGCGTACCAGATACGTCCGGCCCTTCGTGGCGAGCGTCGCGTAGAAGTGCCGGTCGTCGGCCGCGAAGGTGATGCCCCAGAAGTTGACGTCCGCGGAGCGGTAGCGGTGGCCGTCCATGCGTATCGCGAAGCCCTCCAGTGTCGGGGTGAGCTTGCCCGTGCGGGTGTCGAGGATCGCCGCGCGGGTGGAGAAGTTCGTGCCCGCGTAGCTGTCGCCGCCCACGAATACCGTCCAGGCCGCCAGCCGCCCGCTGGGGGAGACCCTGGCGCGGGAGGGGATGCCGGGGACCGCGTAGTGTGCCCGCTCCCTCAGGTGCGCGTCGAGGATCGTGGCCCGGTAGCTGTCCTGTACGGCACCGTGCACGGTCTGGAGACAGACGCCGGTCCCCGAAGCCGCGTAGAAACGCAGGCACTTGATGCCGGATGCCGTGCGGGCGCCGGTGGGCGAGTCCGCCGCGACCGTGGTCAGCTCGTCACGGTGCGGCCCCCATGCCATGTTCCGGAATGCGATCCGCCGCTTGTCGGTGAGCGTGACCCGACCCGCGGCGACCGCGGGGCCGCCCGGCCTCGCCACGTCACGCCGGTCCGAGCGTGCCGCGGCGTGCAGCACGGAGGCCGTGGCGACCGCCGCGAGCACGGCGACCGCGCAGACCAGGACCAGCAGTTTGGTACGCAGTGACGTCATACGGAAACCCTTGTGGTCGGGCCGAGCCGGAACGAGAACACGGCGCACACGGCGAGTGCGGCCGCCGACGCCAGCAGCGCCGTGCGATCGCCCCACACCGTCCACGCGGCGCCGAAGGCCGACGAGCAGACGAACCGGGCGACGGCCTGTCCGGTCTGCACCAGGGCGAGCCCGGACGAGCGCAGCTCTTCGGGCACGCTCTCCGACGCCGCCGCCATCAGGACGCCGTCCGTCGCGGCGTAGAACGAGCCGTGCAGCACGAGCACGGCGTACGGGAGCGCCGCGCCGTGCCAGGACGAGAGCAGCAGTCCGTACACGGCGAGCAGCGCCACGTGCCCGGCGAGGAACACCCGCCAGGGGCCCACCCGGTCGGCGAGCCGTCCCAGGGGCATGGCGAGCAGCAGGAACGCGGCGGCTGTCCCGATCGGCAGCAGCGCGAACCAGCGGTCGGGTACGCCGAGGCGGCGCTGGAGCAACAGGTAGACGAACGAGTCGCTGACGGTCGCGAGTCCGAGCAGCAGGGCGCAGACGCAGACGCGCCGGATGCTGCGCCGCTGCAGCAGGGCGAGGGCTGCCCGGAGCGTGGGGCGGGGGTGAGGGACCGTCTCCTCGGTACGGCGTGCGGCGGCACCGCCCGGCACGAACAGGACCAGCACCAGCACTCCGGCCACGGCGACACAGAAGCTCACCGTGAACACGGCGTCGTAACCGTCGACCGTGGCGCGCAGGATCAGAAAGGCGGCGAGCGGACCGAGCAGGGCGCCCGCGGTGTCCATCGCGCGGTGCACACCGAAGGCCCTGCCGCGGGATTCCGGTGACGACGACAGGGAGATCAGTGCGTCGCGCGGCGCGGTGCGTAGGCCCTTGCCGGTGCGGTCGGCCGCGAGGACGAGCCCGATGGGCGTGAGGGTGTGAGCGACGAGGAGGAGGGGTTTGCAGAGCGCCGAGAGGCCGTAGCCGATAACCGCGACGGGCTTGTGGCGCCCGCCTCCCCGGTCCGCGAAATGGCCGCCGACCAGCCGCACCAGGGCCGAGAATCCGTTGTAGACACCGTCCAGAAGACCGAAACCGAGGGGGCTGAGGCCGAGCCCCGCCACCAGGTAGAGCGGCAGGACCGCCGTCACCATCTCCGACGACACGTCGGTGATCAGACTGACCGTGCCGAGCGCCAGCACCGTGGGGGCGACCGCGACGCGCCGCCGGGCCGGGGGAGTGCCCGGACCGGCGGCGAGCTCGGCGGAACCCGCGCGGGCGGCGCGGCTGTCCGCTACGTACATGTCAGGACGCCCAGACTCCGGTGATGTCCTTGGCGGACGCCGCGTTGCCCGCGTGACCGAGGCCGTGCATGTCCTCGAGCGTGCGCAGCAGGTCGTAGTGGTTGTAGGTGGTGGAGGACGAGGAGCCCGGGGTCACCTGCTGGCCGTAGAGGACCGTGGGGATGCGGTTGCTGCTGAGCTGGTTGTCCTCGTCGAAGGTGACGACGAGAAGGCTGTTGTGGGTCTTTGCCCAGGTCGCGTAGGCGCTGAGGTTGTTCTTGAGCCAGGTGTCACCGGTCGACACCGAGCAGTCGTGCATGTCGCTGCACAGGTTCGGGACCACGAAGGAGACCTGCGGCAGCTTCGTGTAGTCGGTGGGGAACTGCTGGAAGGTGTACGCGGACGAGGTGGGGACGTTGCTGAAACCGAACCACGGGTTGTGCTTGCGGGCGTAGTTGCCGCTGCTGCACGTGGTCGAACCCTGGCTGGGCAGCGTCTCGTTGTAGCTCGCCCAGGTCTTGCCCGCCCCGATCAGCTCGGACGCGAGGTTGGGCTGGCTGGAGAATCCGGCGGTGTAGCAACTGTCGTTGGTGATGCCCTGGGTGGAGCCGGAGAACAGGGCGAAGTAGTTGGGCTGACTGGGGTGCGTCTCGGCGTAGGAGGCGCTCAGGTTGGCGCCGCCGCTCTTCAGCGAGTTGATGTACGGGGCGCTGGAGGAGCCGATGACCTGGCTGTAGCCGTGGTTCTCGAAGACGACGACGACCACGTGGTCGGGGGTCGGCACGTTGGCCGCGGCCTGTGCGGACGAGGCGCCGCCGACGCCGTTCCACAGGCCGATGACGGCGGCGGTGGCCACGGCCAGGGCGCAGGTCAGGGCGGTGCGGCTGCGGCGGAGAGCGGAGTTGCCGGGCACGGGGAACCTCCGGAGAAAGTGATGGGGGAGCGGTGCGAGAAGAGCATGCTCACGCCAACGGATATCCGTTGTACCGCATGCCGGAAGGCACATGAAGATCAGGTGAACGATCGCCGCGCCCGTGGGGCCCGGCCGCTGCCGGTGTCCTGGTGCGGCGACGCTGTCACCGAGACCCCTGCGCCGGTCGTGCCAGCTCGACATTGAACTGTGCTCCGGCCAGCAGGGCGAGGTTGGTGAACCAGACCCAGATCAGGAAGACGACGACCCCGGCGAGCGATCCGTACAGCCGGCTGTAGGAACCGATGTAGGTGGCGTAGAGAGTGAAACCGGCCGACGCGACGAGCCACAGGAACGCGGCGAGCACTCCGCCGGGCAAGCCGCGGCGCAGCCCCTTGGCCGCCGCCGGCCCGGTCCGGAACAGGACCATGATCAGACAGGCGACGAGGAATGTCAGTACGGGCCACTTCAGCAGCGCCCATACCGTGGAACTCGCGTGCGCGAGGCCCATCCGGTACCCCAGCCAACGGGCCGGCGGACCGGTCAGCACCAACGCGAACGCGCTGGCCATCAGCAGCAGGAGCAGTCCGACCGCGGTGGTCACGATGATGTGTGCCTTGCGCAGCGCGGGGCGCGTGTCGCGGACGTCGTACAGGGTGTGGAGGGCGCGGCGGAACACGGCCAGATAGCTGGAGGCGGACCAGACAGCGCTGACGGTCCCCGTCGCGACCAGCAGCCACACTGCGCCGCGTTCCCGGGTCGCGGCCTCCAGCGGGCCGCGCAGCGCGGTACCGGCCTCGGCGGGGGCGAAGGCGGTGATGTCGGTGATCAGCGCGGCTGTCGCCCGGGAGTTGGCCAGCCCGATGAGGGCGACCGTGACGAGCAGCGCGGGAAGCAGCGCGAGGATGGCGTAGTACGTCAGGGCGGCGGCCCAGTCCGAGAGGTCGTCGTTCCACAGGGAGACGGGGGTACGGCGAAGGGCGGCCCCGTAGTGGGCCGCGCGCCCCGAGGACGAGCCCTGGCGCGGGACGCGTTGCGAGGCGGTGGATGTGGTCTTGCTGGACACGCTGGTCTCCGAGGGGCGGGGTGAGGCACGGCGCGCCTTGACGGCGCCGGGAGAGGCGGTGCATCCCCCGGGGTGCGGACGTCCTTTGCTATCACTCCTGCTCCTGCCTCCGATCACTTGGCGTACTCCTGTCGTCGACCCGGTCGCTGCGTATCCTCTGCGCATGATCCAGGCAGTACTGCTAGACCTCGACGCGACCCTGCTCGACTTCGACATGTCCGCCTGGAAGGCGACGGTTCGGGACGTGTGCGACGTCCTGGGCCGATCGGCCTCCGATCTCGACACCGATTCGCTCTGCGATGCCTATACCCGCCGTTACCTCGACCACATGCGCGCGGCCGGCGAGGGGGCGCAGCACCCGCCCGGCCGGATCCCGGACGCCGATGCGGTCTGGAGGGAGATCTGGCGGCAGGCGCTCGACGACTGCGGGCACGCCGGACTCGCCGGATCCGCGACCGACGTGTACAAGCGTCAACGGCGCCGGCGTTACACCCTGTTCGGCGACGTGGTGGAGACACTGGATGCGCTGCGTGACGTCTCCTGCCGACTGGGTCTGGTCACGAACGGTCCGGGTGACGCCCAGCGGGACAAGATCACCGCGACCGGGCTGGACGAATTCCTGGACATCACCGTGATCTCGGGCGAAGTGGCCGTGTCCAAGCCCGACCGGAGGATCTTCGACATCGCGCTCGACCGCATGGGACTCGGGGCGGCCGAGGTCTGTCACGTGGGCGACAGCCTGGTGACCGACGTCGGTGGTGCGCTCAACGCGGGCCTGGGTGCCTCGATATGGCTGAATCGCTCGCAGGCGGCGCGCGACCCCCGACTGCGACCGCCGTCGCACGAGATCACTTCCCTTCGCGAACTTCCTGCCCTGATCCGCGAGACTTCCGCCGGCTGATCGGCGGGGCACGCGCGGACGACGAGCGGGCATGCGACCGCGACCCGGAACGTCTCGGCAGGCATGGAGTCGGACCGGACACGGTCCGCCGGCCCATGAGGGGTGGCGACGGGCCCACAGGGTGGCGGGCAAGGTCCGCGCGCCGACCGGTACCGGCGGCGTGGTGAAGGTCAACTCGCTTGTCCGTTCGATGATCACGAGTTAGGGTCCCGGGGCACGTATCGGGGGATCACGGCGGGCGGGGGACATGGCAGGCGAAATCGACGGGACCATGAAGGGCGCGAGCGCGTGGGGGCAGGCTGTCGCGGCCGTGGCGGTGGTGGGGGCACTGGGTGTCGGTCTGTGGGCGTTCGGGGAGACCTCGACCTCGCACGGTGACCTGCCGCCCGCCACGTGCTCGGGAGGGGAGCCGGAGAGGGCGTCCCGGCACGTCACCGGGGCGCAACTGTGCGAGGCGTTGAACCGTCCCGACCTCGCTGAACTGCTGGGCACGCCCGAGCAGAAGGCGAAGACCGCCGGTGGCAGCGGTGGTTCGGTCGAGCTGGCCGGCGGCAAGAAGATCCCGACTCCGTCCGCCCGGGTCGAGTTCGAGACCTACACCGTGACGCTGTCGGCCACCTACGACCGTCTTCCGGTGGCCGGGTCCGCCACACTTCTGGGCGACAGTGCGCAGCAGCGGAAGGTTCTCGGCCGCCCGGCGGTCTTCTACTCGCACCGCACCATCAGCATCCGCTTCCGCCTCGACGGGAGTGACTCCAGCAGCGGTCCCGGCGTCCCGGCCCGCACCGTCACCGTGGCCCAGGACGCGAAGGACGGCGGCGGTTCCTACGATGTGACCCTGTGGCGCTCGGACGGCGTGGTGCCGGACGACGTGGTGTTGCTCGGCGTCGCGGAGACGGTGCTGCCGACGGTGCCCGGCTGGACTGCCGAGAAGTGACCGCCTTCCGGCTCCGGTTGCGTGGACGCCATCGGACCGACCGTCCGCACGTGACGGCCCGGTCAGGTCCTGGGGGTACGGCAGGAACACCGGCCGGAGG